>JBBIQI010000260.1:0-4283 GCA_037442465.1 Burkholderiales bacterium | reverse complement strand
CACGATCGGGCGCCGCACGAAGAAGGCCGTGCGGGGGGCGATGGCGCGCGGGGTCGTCGTGTCGCTCGTGACGGGGCGGATGGTGTCGAGCGCGCTCCGTTTCGCGCGCGAGCTCGAGCTGACGCTCGACCTGCTCGCCGACGCCCGCGAAGACCGGTTCGCAGCGACGCTCGATCTGGCGCTGGCGCAGGCACGCGCTGCGTTCGACGCCGTGCTGATGCTGCACGTGGTGCCGTTCATGGTCGACGCGGCGCCGGTGATCGAAGCGCTGGCGCGGCGTGCGCGCGACGCGGCGCTGCCGCTGCTGCACACGATGATGGGAACCCTGACCGACCGCGACGCCTGGTTCGCTGCGATGGAGGCGGCCGGCGTGCCGATGTTCAACGACGGCGAGGAGATGGCGCACGCCGCCGGTGTGCTCGCGCGCTATCGGAGGTTGCTGCAGGGGCAGGCGATTCCGCCGGCGTCGCGGCCTTGATATCCTGCCGGCACAACGCGAACGACAGAGGAGACAAGCATGAGCATCGCAACCGTGCTGCGCGCGCTCGCCTGCGCGGCCGCGCTCGCCGCCGGCGCCGCCGGCGCGCAGGAAATCACGCTGAAGGTGTCGCACTTCTGGCCCCCGCAGGCCATGCCGCCGACCAAAGTGCTGCAGCCGTGGTGCGAGAAGATTCAGCGCGAGTCGAACAACCGCCTGAAGTGCCAGATCTTCCCGGCGATGCAGTTGGGTGGGGCGCCCGCGCAGTTGTACGACCAGGCCAAGGACGGCATCGCGGACGTGGTCTTCACGCTGCTCGGCTACACGCCGGGGCGCTTTCCGCGCATGGAGGTGTTCGAATTGCCGTTCATGACCTCCAACGCCGAGCAAACCTCGCGCGCGGTATGGGACTACTACGAGCAGCACGCGCGCGACGAATTCCCTGGGGTCAAGGTGCTTGCGTTGAACGTGCACGACAAGGGCTACATCCACACGCGCGAGCGGCAGATCAGGTCGACGGCCGACTTCAAGGGGCTGAAGATGCGCGCGCCGTCGCGGCAGACGACCAAGATGATGCAGTTGCTCGGCGCCTCGGCGGTGGCGATGCCGCTGCCGCAGGTCACCGACTCGCTATCGAAGGGCGTCATCGACGGCTTCATCCTGCCGTGGGAGGTGATCCCGGCGATCAAGGCGCACGAGATGGTCAAGTACCACACGGAGACCGATCCGCGGGCGCGCACGCTGTACACGGTCGTTTTCACGATCGCGATGAACCCGAAGCGGTACGAGGCTCTGCCGCCCGATCTGAAGAAGGTCATCGACGACAACAGCGGACGCGAGTTTTCCGCGTCGATCGGCCGTGCGTGGGACGAATCCGCTCCCGCCGGCCGCAAGTTCGCCGAAGCGCGCGGCAACGTCTTTCACACGATCCCGGCGGCCGAACTCGCGCAATGGGAAAAGACCCTCGCGCCGCTGTACGACGACTGGGTCAAGGACATGAACGCGCGCGGCCATGACGGCAGGAAGCTGCTCGAAGCCGCGCGCACGCTGATCCGCAAGTACGAGAAACCGTAGGCGCTCGGCGGCGGCGCCCGATGCGAGCGCAGCGGGATCTGCACGTGCGCTCACCGTTTTCGCGCGCTGGCCGCGCCGAACGGGCTGCGGTCCAAACGAGCGGCGCGACCCGGTGAACGAAACCGGTTTGTGGCGGGCACCGCCCGCGGATGGCTTCGGGCGCGCACTGCAGCGCGCGTGCGAGCTGGCCGCGCTCGCGGGCGGGGCCGTTTTCGTCGCGCTGACGCTGCTGGTGACCGTGAGCATCCTGGGGCGCTGGCTCTTCGCCAGAGCCGTGCCGGGCGACTACGAGCTGGTGCAGCTCGGCTGCGCGGTCGGCGTCGCGGCTTTCCTGCCCTGGTGCCAGCTGCGCGGCGGTCACGTGATCGTCGACTTCTTCACCGCGCGGGCACGGCCGCGGGTGCGCGCGACGTTGGATGCGCTCGGCGCCGCGCTGCTCGCCGGCTGCAGCGCGCTCATCGCCTGGCGCATGGTCGACGGCGCGCGCGCGCTCGCTGAAGCGGGCGAGACGACGACCGTCCTGGCGGTGCCGACCTGGGTTCCGGTCGCGCTGATGGTGCCCTCGTTCGCGCTGCTCGCGGCGGTCGGCCTGTACACCGCGTGGCGTCACGCGCGGCAAGCGCGACGATGAGCGGTGCCGGATTCGGCTTCGCGATGTTCGGCGCGCTCGTCGTGCTGCTCGCGCTGCGCGTGCCGATCGGTATCGCGATGTTGGTGACCGGCGCGGCCGGCTACGTCACGCTTGCCGGCTGGCCGCCGCTGGCAAGCCATCTGAAAACGGCCGCGTTCGCGCGCTACTCGGTGTACGACCTGTCGGTGATCCCGATGTTTCTGCTGATGAGCCAGTTCGCGAGCCGCGGCGGGCTGTCGCAGGGGCTGTTTCGCGCCGCGAGCAGCCTGATCGGTCACTGGCGCGGCGGCGTGGCGCTGGCGTCGATCGGCGCGTGCGCAGGCTTCGGCGCGATCTGCGGTTCGTCGCTGGCGACTGCGGCGACGATGGGGCAGGTCGCGCTGCCCGAGTTGCGGCGGCTGAACTACAAGCCTTCGCTCGCCACCGGCACGCTGGCCGCCGGGGGCACGCTCGGCATCCTGATTCCGCCGTCGGTCGTGCTGATCGTCTACGCGATCCTTGCCGAGCAGAACATCGCCAAGCTGTTCGTCGCCGCCTTCATCCCCGGGCTGCTCGCGGCGGCGGGCTACATGCTGGCGATTGCGATCTATGTGCGGCTGCACCCCGACGCCGGGCCCGCCGGCCCGCGCGCGAGCTGGCGCGCGCGCGTTGCCACGCTGGCCGAGGTGTGGCCGGTGCTGGCGCTGTTCGTCGTCGTGTTGGGCGGCATTTACGGCGGGGTCTTTACGCCGACCGAGGCGGCGGCGGTCGGCGTGCTCGGCGCCGGCTACTTCGCCGTGACGCGCGGCAAGCTGCGCTGGGGCGGCCTCAAGCAGTGCCTGCTGGCCACCGCCGAGTCGAGCGCGATGATCTTCCTGATCCTGCTCGGCGCCGACGTGCTGAACGTCTTTCTTGCGCTCACGCAGATGCCGCACGAGCTGGCCGCCTGGGTCAGCGGCGCGGGGCTGCCGCCGCTGGCGGTGCTCGCGCTGATCCTGCTCGTGTACCTCGTGCTCGGCTGCCTGATGGACAGCCTGTCGATGATCCTGCTGACGATCCCGATCTTCTTTCCGATGGTCATGGGACTGGACTTCCATGGGCTCGATCCGACCGGCAAGGCGATCTGGTTCGGCATCCTCGCGCTGATGGTGGTCGAGATCGGCCTGATCACGCCGCCGGTCGGCATGAACGTCTACATCATCAACGGCATGGCGCGCGACGTGCCGATGGCGGAAACCTTCCGCGGCATCGTGCCCTTTCTCCTGTCCGACGTCGTGCGTGTCGGGCTGCTCGTGCTGTTTCCGGGGCTCAGCCTGTGGCTCGTGCAGTTCGTCCGGTAGCCGCAGCGCGCGCCGGATTGCGGACCGCGTCAAACCGGCTACGCTAGGCGCGCCTTCCGACCCTCGACGCTCGACACCGATGATGAAGCTGTACAACGCCTGGCGCTCATCCGCGTCGTTCCGCGTGCGCATCGCGCTCAATCTGAAGGGGCTGCCGTTCGAGTACGTCCCGGTGCACCTGGTCAAAGGCGAGCAGTTCGCCGCGGCGTTCAGCGCGCTGAACCCGAGCCAGCTCGTTCCGGTACTCGAGCACGACGGTCATGCGCTGACGCAGTCGCTGGCGATCATCGAGTACCTCGAGGACAAGTACCCGCAGCCGCCGCTGCTGCCGCACGATCCGCTGGCGCGCGCCTACGTGCGCTCGGTCGCGCTGGCGATCGCCTGCGAGATCCATCCGCTGAACAACCTGCGCGTGCTGCGCTACCTGGTGAAGACGCTCGGCGTGTCGGAGGACGCGAAGAACGCCTGGTATCGCCACTGGGTCGAACAGGGGCTGGCGCAGCTCGAGACGCGGCTCGTCGCCGAGCGCCGCACGGGCCGCTACGCGTTCGGCGACGCCGTGACGCTCGCCGACGTGTGCATCGTCCCGCAGATCTTCAACGCGCAGCGCTTCGACTGCCGGCTCGACCACGTGCCGACGATCATGCGCATCTTCGACGCCTGCATGAAGCTGCCGGCCTTCGTCGACGCGCAGCCGGCCAGACAGCCGGACGCCGAGTAGCGCTTGCTAGCCCGGATATTTCACGAGGGACGCGGGAAAACGAGCCGCGCCGGGGCGCGG
>JBBIQI010000259.1:0-4288 GCA_037442465.1 Burkholderiales bacterium | reverse complement strand
GCTCGAAGTGCAGGCCGACGGCAGCACGGTGCTGGCCGCGCTGCTGGCGCCGCAGACCTCGGACTACACCGCGCCGCCGTTCGTGCTCGAAGCGCAGCGCGGCAAGCAACTGCGCTGGCGCATCGTGGCGCTGGATGCGAGCGGCGCGGCGCTGGCCGCCAGCGCCTGGCGCACGCTGGCCGTCGAACCGTAACGCTTGACAGCGCGCCGCGCTTGCGCGAGAAGGCGGCACATGCATGCCGATCTTCCGCCCGGTGTCGTGCTGCTCGATTCGGTCACGCAGACCGCCGCCGAACACGCCGGCTGCGTCGTCGTCACCGGCTCGCACGCCGGGCGCAGCGTGGTCAAGTACGCGGCTGCGGTGCCGGCCAAACTGTACGTCTTCAACGACGCCGGCGTCGGCAAGGACGGCGCCGGCATCGCGGCGCTTGCCGAGCTGGAGGCACACGGCATCGCGGCGGTCGCGGTCGCGCATACGTCGGCGCGCATCGGCGAAGCGCTCGATACATGGGAGCACGGCGTGCTCTCGACCGCCAACGCGCCGGCGCGCAAACTGGGGCTCGCCCGCGGGCAACGGCTGCGCGAGGCGCTCGCCGCGCTGTAGGCAGGCGCTGCGCCGGACGGTGCGACGGTCCGTTCGGAAGGAAGACGCCATGCCTTCGCTGAAGATCCAGTTTCCCGGCAGCCTCGGCGCGCAACTGGCCGCGCGGCTCGACCTGCCCGATGCGCCGCCGCGCGCGTACGCGCTGTTCGCGCACTGCTTCACCTGCTCGAAGGATTCGCGCGCGCCGACCTACATCGCCCGTGCGCTGACCGAGCAGGGCATCGCGCTGCTGCGCTTCGACTTCACCGGGCTGGGAGGCAGCGAAGGCGAGTTCGAGAACACCGACTTCTCGTCGAACGTCGCCGACCTGCACGCGGCGGCCGATTGGCTGCGCGGGCAGCACCAGGCGCCCACGCTGCTGATCGGACACTCGCTCGGCGGGGCGGCGGCGCTCGCGGCGGCCGGCGACATTCCCGAGGCCCGCGCGGTCGTCACGCTTGGCGCACCGTTTTCGCCGCAGCACGTGACGCGGCAGTTCCGCGATGTGCTGCAACTGATCGAGCGCGAAGGCGCGGCCGAAGTCACGCTTGCCGGGCGGCCGTTCCGGCTGCGGCGCGAGTTCCTCGACGACCTGGCGGGCCAGCGGCAGGCCGAACGCATCGCCGATCTACGCCGCGCGCTGCTCGTGATGCACGCACCGAACGACAACGTGGTCGGCATCGACAACGCGACCGCCATTTTCGTCGCCGCCAAACATCCGAAGAGCTTCGTCTCGCTCGACACGGCCGACCATCTGCTCGCGCGCGCCGAAGACGCGCGCTACGCCGCGCAGGTGATCGCCGCCTGGTCGAGCCGCTATCTGCCGGCGCCGCAGCCCACGTGAGTTCTCCGGCCTTCGAAGTTTCGGCAGCGGCCGCAGAGGTCCGCTGCCGCCGAACCCGCGAAATGACCGCGTGACATCGGCGATGGCGAAGGGCGTTTCAACACGGAGTCACGCAGAACACGCAGGAGCGATTCTGCTTTCCTCCGTGTCTCCGTGGTGAACCTACTGAGGATTACGCAACCTCGTGACACCGCCACCTTGCAAGTTTGCTTCGCGCTGGCTGTCGCCGGTTCCGTCATCCCGAGCGCAGCGAGGGATCTCGGCGCAGCGAGCGGGTGAGATTCCTCGCCTTCGGCTCGGAATGACGAGGGGCTTCGGCTCGGCGTGACCAGGGGCGGCGCAGTGAACGGACGACAAGTGGCCAACTGCCGGATATAGGGTGAAAGCTTCGGCCTTCGAACTTTGAGATGTCACCACAGAGGCACTGAGGCACAGAGAAAGGATTCCGAGATTTGTCTCCGTATCCTCCGCGACTCCGCGCTGAATCAGCCCCTTTCGGACAGCGGCTGTGCCGCGATCACAACTCGATCCGTTCGAGTTCGCCGCGGGCGGCGCGGGCGAGCGCTGCGCGGGCGATGCGGTAGGTGTCGGCCTCGAAGTGACGCGGCGCGGTGCGGCCGCGGCGAGCTCGTGCGCGGCCGCAAGCGTCCTGACGCTGCCCAGCCAGCACCAGCGGTCGAACACGTGCAGGTCTTCGGCGAAGCGCTGCGCGTTGCGTTCGACGAGCGCGACCGCGCCGGCGGCCGGCCACGAGGGAATACGCCGGCCGGCGAGCGCGGCGCGCACGCGCGCGCCGTGCGCTTCGAGCGGCTCGACGCCGACGCAGCAGCCGGCGCAGCGCTTCAGTTGATGGTTGAAGCAGGGTGTTCCCGCGGCGGACTTCGCCGCGCGGCCTTCGAGCTTCATCGTCTTCAGGCACAGCCCGTGTTCGGCCGCCAGCTCGATCAGGAAGCGCCGCGCCGCCGCGCGCGAACCGAAGGGACCGTGAAACTCGTGCAGCCTGTCGAGCGGCAGCCGCGCCGCCGGCACGAAGCGCGGCCGCCCCGCGTCGTCGAGCGTCACCGCGACCGCGTTGCGCTTGCGACGCAGCGCGATGTTGTGCGAGGGCAGCCGCGTCTTCACGAGTTCCGCTTCGCGCAGCAGTGCACCGATCTCGCCGGCCGTTTCTTCCCACTCGACGCGCCGCACTTCCTGCACCAGCCGCGCATCGCTGCCGCTCGCAGGATCGGCGGCGAAATGGCTCGCCACGCGCGCGCGCAGGTCCACGCTCTTGCCGATGTAGATCGGGTACGCGTTCTGCCCGTAGAAGAGGTAGACCCCCGGCGCGTGCGGGATCGCGTCGAGTGCCTCGGGTGCGAGCATCGGCGGGGTGGCCGGCCGCGCGAGCAGCTTGCGGATCGCGGACTCGAGCGCGGCGCGCGGATGCCGTTCGTACAGCTTCTGCAGCAGCTCCCACAGAATGCGTGCGTCGCCGAGCGCGCGGTGGCGCTCGAAGCCTTCCAGCCCGAAGCGTGCGACGATCGCATCCAGCGAATGCGATTCGCGCTCCGGGTACAGCAGCCGCGACAGGCGCACCGTGCACAGCGTCGGCGCACGCCACGCGATCCCTGCGCGCGCGAACTCGGCCTTCAGAAAGCCGTAGTCGAAGCGCGCGTTGTGCGCGACGAAGACCGCATCCTGCAGCCGCTCGAACAGCGCCGGCGCGATCTCGTCGAAACGCGGCGCGGCGCGCACCATTTCGCTGGTGATGCCCGTCAGCCACTGGATTTCGGCCGGGATCTGCACGCCCGGGTTGAGCAGCGTCGACCACTCGCTGACCCGCAGCGCGTCGCCGTCGCGATCGACGGTGACGCCACCCACTTCGGTCACGCGCGCGCGCAGGCGATGCGCCCGTCGTTTCGACGTCGACGAAGCACACGCGCGGGGCGAACATGCGGCGAGTCTACGGCGGCCTACACTGCGCGCATGCCGATCATCTGGCGCGATCGCATCACCCCGACCGCGGTGGGTCTGGTGTCGCGCGCGTGGGTGATCGCTGAAGTCGAACGCGCCGCCGACCGCGCCGGCATCGCCGACGCCGCGACGCGCGCGCAGTGGATCGAAACGCTGTGCGGCTACGAGCCGCCGCGCCGGCACGGCATCCGCAACAACGCGATCGTCTGGGTCGGGCTGATCGGAGCCGCGATGCTCGCCGACGCGATCGGCGCCCCGGGCTGGACCGGCTTCGTCGCCGCGCTGATCGGGTTCGTGCTGATCGCCCGCGAACTCGCGGTGCGCGCGCTGCGCTGGCGGCTCGAGCAGTTATTGGCCGAGCGCGGCGCGTAGTTCGCCGGTTGCAGAAGGGCGGATTCAACACGGAGACGCGGAGATCGCCGAAAAGTGACCTTTCTCTGTGTTCTCTGTGTCTCTGTGGTGAAATTCAAGGCCTTCGAACGACGAAGAATCCACCACCGAGACACAGAGCGCACGGGAAAGGACGCAGGGCTTTGTCGGTGCCGCCGTGTCGAATTCATCGACTCGCCCGGCGCTCGACCGGGGCGTAACTACCGCTGCGCCGACGCGAGCTTGAAGCGCCGCAGCAGCAGCGCGTTGGTGACCACGCTGACGCTTGAGAACGCCATCGCCGCGCCGGCGACGACCGGCGACAGCATGCCGAGCGCGGCGAGCGGAATGCCGACGACGTTGTAGGCGAACGCCCAGAACAGGTTCTGCTGGAGCTTGCGCACGGTCGCGCGCGAGATGGCGATCGCGTCGGCCACCAGCCGCGGGTCGCCTCTGAGCAGCGTGATGCCGGCGGCGTGCATCGCGACATCCGTGCCGTTGCCCATCGCGATGCCGACGTCGGCGGCGGCCAGCGCCGG
>JBBIQI010000258.1:0-4289 GCA_037442465.1 Burkholderiales bacterium | reverse complement strand
GCGAAGCGCAGCGCGAGCCGCTGCAGCATCTCGGCTTCCATCTGCGGATCCGACGGGCGCGGCTGCCACTTGGTCGAGTCCTGCGCCTGCGACGTGAACACTTCGATCATGCCGCGATGGCTGATGTAGATCTCGGACGTGTTCTTCGCCGTGCGCTCGATGCGCGTGCGGTACTTGTCCTGCTCGCCGGTCGAGTACAACGAGTCGAAGACGCGGCCGATCGTGCGACGGATGATGTCCTGCGGCAGCTTGGCGCGGTTTTCGGCCCACACGGTCTCGACGATGCCCGCGGCCGGGTCTTCGCGCTCGATCGCCAGCCCGATGCTCGGCCAGAACTCCTTGACCACGGCGTACGCCACCTCCGGCGCGACGTCGACGGCAAGCCAGCGTTGGTCGCCGGCGCGCTCGATGCGCGCGTTCGGAACCGCGGGTGCGACCGCTGCGCCGCCGGCCACGACCTGTGTCGCGGCGGGCGCGGCGACCGACGCGACGCTGGCGACGCCCGGCCGATCGGGCACCGCAAAACGGTCGCTGCGCGGAAGCTGCGATAGATCGGGGGGAACGTCCAGCGGCTTGACCGGCTGCACCGACTTGTAATCGACTTTGTCGCTGGTCAGCCCGAGCGAGCTGCAACCTGCCGCGAGCGCCGTCGCGACGGCGACCGCCGAACAGATCCACGGACGCACGCGCAGCATGCCTTGCCTCACTGAGTCTCTCCTCGACGCCGGTCAGAGCAGACCGGCTTCCTGCAGCGCCGCTTCGACCACGGGTTCGTTCGCGCGGGCCAGCGGCACCAGCGGCAGCCGAATGCCCTTGCCGATTCGCCCCATCCGCGCGAGCGCCCACTTGACGGGTATCGGGTTGGCTTCGACGAACAGCTTCGTGTGCAGCGGCAGCAGCCGGTTGTTGATGGCGCGGGCGCGCGCCAGGTCGCCCGCGAGCGCGGCCTTCGCGAGCTCGCTCATCAGGCGGGGCGCGACGTTGGCGGTGACCGAGATCACGCCGTGGCCGCCGAGCAGCATCAGCGCGAGCGCGGAGTCGTCGTTGCCGCTGTAGACGGCAAAGTCCTTCGGCGCACGGCGCAGCAGATCGGCCGCGCGCGCGGCGTCACCGGTCGCATCCTTGATGCCGACGATGCCGGGCACTTGCGCCAGCCGCAACGTCGTGTCGTTGGCGAGATCGGCAACGGTTCGGCCCGGCACGTTGTACAGGATCACCGGCAGGCCGCAGGTTTCGGCGACCTTGCGGAAGTGCTGATACAAGCCCTCCTGCGTCGGCTTGTTGTAGTACGGCACGACCTGCAGCGTGGCATCCGCGCCGGCCTTCTTCGCGTACTCGGTCAGATCGATCGCCTCGGCCGTCGAGTTGCCGCCGGTGCCCGCGATCACGGCAACGCGCTTGCGCGCAGTCTCGACCGCCACGCGGATCAGCTCGCAGTGCTCATCGTGGTCGACGGTCGGCGACTCGCCGGTCGTGCCGACGGCGACGATGCCGCTCGTGCCTTCGGCGATGTGCCACTCGATCAACTTGCGGTACGCGTCGTAGTCGAGCGAACCGTCCTCGTGCATCGGGCTGACGATGGCGACCAGGCTGCCGGTGATCATGTGCGCGATGGAATCGTGATGGCGTCGGCCGAGCCGAACGAAGGCGGCGATTCTACATCTGCGCGCCGCGGTCATCGGACACCGGCGCGTCCAGTCGCAGCCGTTCGTGCGCGTCGGTCGCTGCGCGCACACCGCATAGCCGCTGGATGCGCGCGCGCCGCGGGGCGTCGACCACACCGTCCTCGAACGCGAGCACGTGCAAGTGCGCGCCGAACACGTCGAGCAGTTCGCGCGGCTGCAGCAGGAAGTCCGGGTTCGACGGCCGGCCGTAGCGTTCGTTGCCGACCGCGAAAGTCTCGTACAGCAGCACGCCGCCGTCGGCGAGTGCTGCCGCGAGCCGCGGAAACAGCGGCCGGTGCAGGTAGTTGGCGACGACGATCGCATCGAAGCGGCGCCCTGGGTATGGCCATGGCCCCGCTTCCAGATCGGCGACGACAAAGCGCACGTTCGCCTCGCCTGCCAGCAACTCGCCGCACGCCGGATCGCGATCGACCGCATCGACGATGCAGCCGCGCCGCGCGAACAGTCTTGCGTGCCTGCCGTTGCCGCACGCCACGTCGAGCACGTTCGCCCCGCGCGCGATCAGCGGCGCGAAACGTTGCACCCACGGGGATGGCGCATCGGGGCCGTGCATCGGAGGATCGAGGCGCGAGGATCCAGGACTCGGGATTCAGGGTTCAGCAAGCGCGGAACGCACTCTGCCGACCGAGGGCCGCCAAATCCGCGATCCTATGCGTAGTTGAGCCCCATCACGTCGCGCACGTCGTGCATCGTCTCCTGCGCGGCGCGGCGGGCACGGTCGCAGCCGTCGGCGACGATCGCGCGCAGCATCTTCGGATCGTCCAGATAAGGCTGCGCGCGCTCGCGCCAGCCTTGCTGTTCGCGCAGCAGCGCGTCGATCAGGGGCTGCTTGCACTCGAGGCAGCCGATACCGGCGCTGCGACAACCCTTGACCACCCAGTCGCGCGTCGCGTCGTCCGAGTAGACCTTGTGAAGCTGCCAGACGGGGCAGCGCTCGGGCTCGCCGGGATCGGAGCGGCGTACGCGCGCCGGATCGGTCATCATCCGGCGGATCTTGTCGGTCAACACCTTCGGCTCTTCGCGCATCAGCACCGCATTGCCGTAGCTCTTCGACATCTTCTGGCCGTCGAGCCCCGGCAGTTTCGGCGTCTCGGTGAGCTTGGCGGCAGGCTCGACGAGCACGCTGCGCGTGCCGCCTTCGAGATAGCCGATCAAGCGTTCGCGGTCCTCGCGCGGAACGCTCGCCGCGGCGACCAGCGCGCGGCCGGCGTCGCGCGCGGCGGCATCCCCGTCCTGCTGCCACTTGGTGCGCGCTTGCATGAACTGCTTGGCCGCCTTGCCGCCGAGCTTCTTCATTGCGGCCTGCGCCTTGTCCTCGAAACCCGGCTCGCGGCCGAACAGGTGGTTGAAGCGGCGCGCGATCTCGCGCGTCATCTCGATGTGCGGGACCTGGTCCTCGCCGACCGGCACCATGCTCGCGCGGTAGACGAGAATGTCCGCGGCCTGCATCAGCGGATAGCCGAGGAACCCGTACGTCGCCAGATCCCGATCCTTGAGCTTTTCGATCTGGTCCTTGTAGGTCGGCACGCGCTCGAGCCAGGACAACGGCGTGGCCATCGCCAGAAGCAGGAACAGTTCCGCATGTTCGGGCACGCGCGACTGCAGGAAGACGGTCGACTTGCGCGGATCGATGCCGGCGGCGAACCAGTCGATCAGCATGTCCCAGACGCTCGCTTCGAGCACCTCGGGCGTCTCGTAGTGCGTCGTCAGCGCGTGCCAGTCGGCGACGAAGAAGAAGCAGGGATGCTCGTCCTGCAGCTTGACCCAGTTCTTCAGCGCGCCGTGATAGTGGCCGATGTGCAGCGCGCCGGTCGGACGCATGCCGGACAGGACTCGATCGGGGAAGAGCATGTCAGATGAACAGTTCGACGACGGCCAGCCCGAGCCGGTAAAACGGCACCAGGAAGAAGCCGAGCGTGTTGGTCGCCAGCAGGATCAGGATGATGAACAGACCGTAGGGTTCGATGCGCGCGAACTGCCACGCGAGCTGGTGCGGCAGCAACCCCACGGCGATGCGCCCGCCGTCCAGCGGCGGCACCGGCAGCAGGTTCAGCGCCATCAGGCCGATGTTGACGAAGATACCCGCCTTCGCCATCTCGACGAAGAACGTCTCGTGCAGTCCGAAGACGAGCTGCATCTTCAGGAAGATCGCCCACGCGATCGCCATGAACAGGTTCGCGCCCGGCCCGGCCGCAGCGACCCAGATCATGTCGCGCTTCGGATGACGCAGATTGCCGAAACTCACCGGCACCGGCTTGGCCCAGCCGAACAGGAAGCCGCCGCCGCCCGCGAGCTTGGACACGAGCAGGATCGCGATCGGCACGACGATCGTGCCGACCGGATCGATGTGCTTCAGCGGGTTGAGCGTGATGCGCCCGGCGACGAACGCCGTCTGGTCGCCGAACATGCGCGCGACGTAGCCGTGCGCCGCCTCGTGCAGGGTGATGGCGAACAACACGGGAATCGCATAGACGGTGATCGCCTGAATCAGACCTTCCATGCATCGCAGTCTAGCAGCGCGTCTCGCACGTTCGATGCGCGCTTCAGCTTTAGGCGGGCGCGAGTCCGAGCGGCTCGAGCGCGCCGCGCCCCTGCCGCAGCACG
>JBBIQI010000257.1:0-4302 GCA_037442465.1 Burkholderiales bacterium | reverse complement strand
TGACAACGCGGGACGGGCGGTGACAACGCGGGACGGGCAATGACAACGCGACACCGGGGATGAGCAGGCGACACCGGGAATGAGTAGGCGACACTGCGGATGACCAAGCTGGCGACGGCTCGAGGTTTACTCGAACGCCGACACCAGCTCCATCCGCTCGGCCCAGTGCCGGATGTCGGCCAGGGTGACGCGTCCCACGTCATCGCCCGGCAGGGCCGGGCGCCAGCCGGCGCGCGTGTGCAGCCCCGGGCCGATGGCGATCGCGCCTTCGACGGTGTCGTTCGGGAAGTAGTAGCTGCGGGTGACAACAACCGGGACGTCGGCCGCGCGCGCCGCGGCGACGCCGCCCGGCGAATCTTCGAAGGCGACGGCCTGCAACGGCCCGATCGCCAGCGCCTTGAGCGTCAGCCGATAGACCTCCGGATCCGGCTTCTTGCGCGCGACGTCCTCGCCGCACACGACGGCGGCGAAGCGCTCGTCCCACCGTGCGCCGAAATGCACGCGCAGCAGCGCTTCGACATTGACGCGGCTGGTCGTGGTGGCGATGGCCAGGCGCAGGCCACGCTGCAGACACTCGTCCATCAACTCGGCCACGCCAGGCCGCAGCGCAATCGAGCGCGTTTCGACCAACTGCGCGTAAAAGGCGTTCTTCTTCGCGTGCAGTTCGGCGGCAAGCCGGTCGCGCTCGGCGGCCAGCGGCGGCGCGTCGGTGCGCTCGCGCATGTCGTGCAAGATGCGCTCACGCCCGCCGGTGATGCGCAGCAGCCGTCCGTAGTGCGCTTCGTCCCAGCGCCATGGCACGCCGCACGCTTCGAAGGCGAGGTTGAAGGCGACGCGGTGCCCGTCGCGCTCGGTCTCGGCGATCGTGCCGTCGACGTCCCAAAGCAATGCGGTCGGTGTGGCCATCGTTCGTTCTCCGGAAGCCGTGGCACTGTACGCGACGGCCGCGGCCGTGCGAACTCAGGATTTCTTTGGTCGCCGTTAAGACGGCGTGAAGCGCTACTTGCGCGGCTCTTCGCGTCGGCGACCGCTGCGCGCCAACTCCTCGCGCTGCTCCTTCAACTGCTGCGACAACTGGCGCAGACGCGCATCGATCTCGCTCATCACATAGAAGTCGGCGTCGCCAGCCTTGCGCGCGAGCTGGAGCTGGTCGACCGCCGAAGGCACTGCGCCCAGCAGCGCGTACATCTCGGCGGTGGCCTGGTGTTGCAGCGTGCGCCGGTTCAGCGCCGCGTAGCTCTTGGCGAGCGACGCGAAGTACTGCGGCTCGCTGCGCGGGATCGCGAGCTGCTGGCGCAGGTACGCAACCGCCGCCTCGTGCTCGCCGGCGCGCTGCAGCAGATCGACGTAGGCGAGCGCGGTCAGCCGCGACAACGGAAACCGCTGCGTTGCCTCACGCGCCAGGCGCAGCGCCTCTTCGCGTTCGGCCGGCGTGGCCGCCGCGGCGAAGCGCGTTTCCGCGACGATCTTGTCCAGCATCGGCGAGGCGAGCCGCGTCAGCTTGCGCGCCGCCAGCGCCGCTTCGTACGCGGCCTGCGGCTGATCGAGCCGCAGCGACGCCAGCGCCAGCCCGTACTGCGCGGCGGCCTCGCTCGCCGCCGAGCGGTTGCGGATCTGCGCGGCGAAGTGCGTCTGCGCATCGCGCGCGCCCTGCAGGCTGTCGTCCTGCAGTACGCGTAGCCGCGCGCGGATCAGGTGGAAGTCGAGGCTGTCGGCGCGCTGGCGCACGCGCGCCTCGCGGATGCGGTTCTGGATGTCGCCCATCCGCTCGGTGGTCAACGGGTGCGTGCGCAGGTACGCGGGGGCTGCGCTCTCGTAGATGCGCGAGCCCTGCTGCATGCGGCCGAAGAAAGTCGCCATTGCGCGCACGTCGAAGCCCGCGGCTTGCAGCGTCTGGAAGCCGACGCGATCGGCTTCGCGCTCGGCCTCGCGCGAGAAGTTCAACTGCTGCTGCAGCGCGGCCGCCTGTCCGCCCAAAATCGCGGCCTGCGTCAGATCGCCGCTCGACGACGAGTTGCTGCGCGCGGCCAGCAGCGCCAGCAGCAGCGCGCCGATCGCGATCGCACTGGACTCGCGCTGCTTGGCCAGCATGCGCGCGATGTGGCGCTGCTCGACGTGACCGATCTCGTGCGCAAGCACGCTCGCCAGTTCCGATTCGCTCTGCGCCGCAAGCACCAGCCCCGTATGCACGCCGATGAAACCGCCCGGCAGCGCAAACGCGTTGAGCATCGGATCGCGCACCGCGAAGAAGCTGAAGTCCATGTGCCGCGCCGGCGACGCCGACACGAGCTGATAGCCCAGGTTGTTCAGGTATTCGGTGGCGTCGGCATCGGCCAGATACGCGGGGTCGCGCCGCACCTCGCGCATGATCGCCTCGCCGAGCTTGCGTTCGTTGGCGGGCGATAGATCGTCGGCCGCCGCCTCGCCGAGCGTGGGCAGCTCGATCGACTGCGCGCGCGCCGGCGCCAGCGACGGCGGCGCCGCGAGCGTCAGCGCGACAGCGAGGGCGAGGGCACGGGCGACAGGACGGGGCACGGCGTGGTTGCGGGCGGAAGCCTCCGGGCGCGAAGCGACACGACTGACGGGGTGGCGCGCGACCGGGAAACGACTGCACTTATGATAGTCGCCCGCGGCGATGGTTCCGGCACCGACTACGACATGAGCAAGCTCACGCATTTCGACGACGCCGGCCAGGCGCACATGGTCGACGTCGGCGGCAAGGAGGCGACGCACCGCATCGCGGTCGCAGCGGGCCGCATCCGCATGCAGCCGATGACGCTGGATCTCGTGCGCAGCGGCACCGCGAAGAAGGGCGACGTGCTCGGCGTGGCGCGCATCGCCGCGATCCAGGCCGCCAAGAAGACGAGCGAGCTGATCCCGCTGTGCCACCCGCTCGCGATCACGCGCATCGCGGTCGACTTCGCGATCGATGAAGCCGCGTGCGCGATCGAATGCCGCGCGACCGTCGAGACGCGCGGCCAGACCGGCGTGGAGATGGAAGCGCTGACCGCGGTGCAGATCGGGCTGCTGACGATCTACGACATGTGCAAGGCGGTCGACCGCGGAATGGTCATCGACTCGGTGCGGTTGTTGGAGAAGCGCGGCGGAAAGAGCGGCGATTACGTCGCTGCCTGAGCATTCGCATCGCGCAATGGCCGCGCGATCCGAACCTTGCGGACAGCACGGTGGTGCGCTGTCCGACTGCCGTAAGAAGCCAGGCTCACCCTGGAGCCGGACGCCAGGCTAGCGACGTCTTCTGCACGCGCGGGGACGGACCGATCGTTGGACGCTGGACGCGTCCGGGGTACGGTCGTACGCTTTGGCGGAGGGCGCAACGCTCGAATGCGCGGACGAGCGTCTCGCCGACGAGTCATCGAGAGCGGCGAGTGGCGGGTTTCGCGGTTTTTGTTCGTATCCGGGAAAGCCCGGGCGCCCGGTTGCGAAGCAGGGCGCGGCGCGGCATTCCGCACACCCGCCCGGTCCAGTTGGCCGCTACCGTGCCAGGTTATTCGGTGGCGGCGGTAGCGGTGAAATTACGTTAGCCCTTCAATGGAGAGAAACCCTGTGGCAGAGAAAAAGGAACGTGCGAATACATTCGACACAGGAGTCGCCGCAGAATATTTCGTCTTGTCTCAAATCTATAGGCTTGGCCTTGAGGCGTACATCAGTCAGGGTAATAAAAAGGCCATTGATATACGTGTAATTCAAGAAAATGGAAATCCAATCTCGGTTGATGTAAAGGCTGTTCGTGGATATTCATCTCTTGTAGTTAATAACGTCAAAACAAAAGAGAACCACTACATAGCCTTTGTCATCTACAACAACAAATTCGAAGATGTATTAACACAGCCAGAGGTTTACATCGTTCCGAGCCTTGAGGTTCCGTCCATAACTCAACATTTCAAGGATGAAAAGCGGGTAATGAAAGGCAATCTTGAAAAATATCTAAACAACTGGAGCGTTCTAAGGGCTAACAAGCCGCTCCAGCCGACGCCAAAAAGCGGCGCGGCTGAGCTTTAACGTTATGCCACCATGAAATGCCGCCTCATTGTGGTGTAACGTCAAAAAGCGCGGCGCAATAAGGAGGAAGAAGATGACGAAATGCAAGTACTGCGGAGCGACAACCAGTGCCGGAGGCTCATGCTCCAAGAGCCCCACCAAGTATCATGTAGTTGAAATACCTGGCAAGTGCATCTATTGCGGTGCAACAACAAGTGCGGGAGGCGCTTGCAGTAAGAGTCCACACAAATATCACGAAGTCGATGCCGGGCCAAAGAAGTGCATCTACTGCGGCGCAACGAC
>JBBIQI010000256.1:0-4308 GCA_037442465.1 Burkholderiales bacterium | reverse complement strand
CGCCGGGCCGCTGGTAATCACCCAGAACGGCGAGGCCAAGGCTGTGCTGCAGGACGTCGCCTCGTTCGAGCAGACGCAGGAGACGCTGGCGCTGCTGAAGATCCTGGCGCTCGGGAATCGGCAAATCGAGGAAGGCCGGGTGGTACCGGCCGGTCAGGCGATCCGGCGCTTGCGCGCCAAGGCCGCCGGCCGCAGGGCGGCCGCCTGATGCGCATCGGCGTCTTCCTCACCGAAGACGCCGCGCGCGACCTCGAAGAGCTGCACGCCTACGTGGCGGCACACGACTCGCCGGCAAAGGCCGACCATGTGCTCGAGCGAGTCGAGGACGTGATCGAACGACTGGCGAGTTTTCCGCAACGCGGCTCGTATCCTAGGGAGTTGCTTGCTCTAGGCATCCGTGAATACCGCCAGGTCTTCTTCAAGCCGTGCACGGTGATCTATCGCGTAATCGGCAAGCGCGTTTACGTCTATCTGATTGCGGACGGACGGTGGGACATGCAGAGTCAGCTCGCGAGGCGACTGCTCGGCGTATGAAGCCGCGTTCACGACACTCGGCGGCGCGTACGCGGGCGGTGCGATGTCCATGCCGCTCGACTGACGTGCAGTCGGTTCCGTTGTCGGCCTCGAACCGGCATCTCGACGTGCACTTCTCTCTGCTGATTCCTGATGGGGTGCTGCGCTTGCTGTCCGGCCGGCACTGATCACGGAAGCCGGGCGCGCGCCTTGATCAGCTCATAGACCGTTCGCCAACTCGTTGCGCGAGGGGCTGGGACGTTCCTGTTTGTGCTGTTGCCCAAGCAAATTGCGTAGAAGCCTCGGGTCCGCAGCTTCCTGAGATTCTCCGGGCTATCTTCGACGTAGATGTTCGCCCCAACTTGGTCCCTGTCCTTCATGAAACAGAGGTCCCAGTAGGGGATGCCGTGATCGTCGAGCCATCGAATCGTCTGCTTTACTGACTCTTCGTGGAAGAACTGGATGAAGAGCCGGTGCGTGATGATTCGAATTCGGCATCCCCCGGCAGAAAGAAGCGGCAGGTAACGCCGCGCCCCTTTGATCATCGGCACAGCCGTGAACAGCTCGCGTTGCGTCACCGCAAAGCGATCAGGGCTCTTATGTTCATCGGTGCTGCGAATGCCCCACTCGCGCAGCCCATAGGAAACGTCTTTAGGCCGTTTGTTGAGGGGTACCTCAAACCACTCGGCCGCGATCTCTCGCATACGCGCGAAGAAGTCCGCGCATACGCCGTCGAGATCAACGCCAATTACGACGGGTTCGCCTTCTCGATCCGAGTTCTTGCGCGTTTCTGCCAGCTCCTCCCAGGCTGGAATGCCGATCCAATTCGCCTCGGATACAGATACGGCTCAATGATTCCGCAGCGCACACTCAGCGCCTACGAACACTGCCCCGTATACCCGCACGCCGTGCAGAACTCGCAGCCGTCGCGCTTGATCATCGCGGCGGCGTGGCAGCTCGGGCAGACCTTGCCTTTGATCGGCGCGGTCTCGTGCTCGATGACCTTGACCGCGTCGGGCAACGCCAGGATGCCGGCGCTCTGGATCGCGCGGCCTTCGTCGTCTAGGATGCCGAGCACCTTGTAGCGGTGCAGCAGCAACGTGGCGATGTAGGCGACCGTGCTCGGGTACAGCGCGGAGCGCTCTTCGCCCGGCACCGGCGCCCAGAACTCGCCATTCTGCTCGCCGAAGTTCAGCAGCTTCTTGAGCTTCAGCCCGATCCAGTTGGCGTCCACGACGCGCATGTCGAGCGAGATCAGCTTGCATAGGCCGTCGAGCACCTTCGGATACTCGCCGGCGAGCCAGATCGAGTAGGGCCGCCGGCTGCCGTCGGGCAGATGCAGCTCCTTGACGCCGAGCACGAAGTCGTCGCCGGTGGCGGGGTTTTCGATGTCGACGGTCCAGCTCATCGTGCCGAGCGGGCCGGCCTTTGGCTCCTTCTTGCTGAACAGCGCGTCGAGCACCGGCGTCGGATGCTTGTCGATGTCGCGGAACGTGCCGAGCTGCTCGCAGCGCCAGCGCACGATGTTGGCAAACGCGGCGACGACGCCGTTCTGCCAGACGCGGCGACCATCGGGCGGCATCGCGAGCAGGAAGCCCTGTTCGTCGCGCGCCTTGGCCAGCGCGTCGAGTTTCATCTTCAGCCAGGCGCGATCCTCGCTGCGCATGTCCATCGACAGCGCTTTGGCGATCGCGCCGAGCCCGCGCGGCTGCTCGGCACCGTTGACCCACACCTCGAACGGCATCGGCCCGTTGCCGTTGTTGTCGATCTGGCCGATGAAAATGGCGAAGCTCTCCTTGCGCTCCGGGATCTCGACCATGTAGGTCCATGCCATGTTGCCTTCGGCGAGCTCCGGGCGTCCCGGCCACTTCAGGCTGGCGAGCGCGGGCTGCGGCGCCGAGGCCAGGCGCACGCGGCGGTCCGGATCGTCTTTCAGATCCTGCGGCGTCGACGACGGCGTGGCCGCCGGCTCCTTCTTGACCTCGAGCACCGAGCCGATCACGTTGTTCGGCCGGTAGGTCGTGATGCCTTTGAGCCCCGCCTTCCACGCTTCCAGGTAAAGGTTGCGGAAGTCGTCGAACGGATAGTCCTCGGGCACGTTGACGGTCTTGCTGACCGCGGCGTCGATGTACGGCTGCACCGCGGCGATCATCAGCATGTGATCGACGGCGCCCATTTCGAGCGCGTGCACGAACGCGGGCGGAAGATGGTTGACGTCGCCGCCCATGTGTTTGT
Organism: Burkholderiales bacterium; assembly: GCA_037442465.1. GTDB lineage: Bacteria > Pseudomonadota > Gammaproteobacteria > Burkholderiales > Burkholderiaceae_F > DSNY01. The sequence continues at coordinate 1,560 of JBBIQI010000256.1, read as the reverse complement.
ACAGGCGGTACGCGTAGTCTTCGACCACGTACTCCTGCTTGGTTCCGTCCGGCATGCGCTTCTTGCGGATGTAGGTCCACGAGAACGTGGGTTCGATGCCGCCGGAGGCGTTGCCGGCGAACGCGAGCGAGATCGTTCCGGTCGGCGCGATCGACAGCAGGTGCGAGTTGCGCAGCCCGTGCCTGCGGATCTTTGCCTTCAGTTCGTCCGGCAGCCGCGATGCGCAGTGCGGGGCGGCGAGGAACTTGTCGGCGTCGAACAGCGGGAAGCGGCCCTTTTCCTGCGCCAGGTCGACCGACGCCTCGTACGCCGCGTCGCGCATCGTGCGCGCGATTTCGCCGGCCATCGCGCGCGCCGGCGCGCTGTCGTAGCGCAGGTTGAGCATCGTCAGCGTGTTGCCGAGTCCGGTGAAGCCGAGTCCGACGCGCCGCTTGTTGCGCGCTTCGTTGAACTGCTCGGGCAGCGGCCACAGCGTGGCGTCGAGCACGTTGTCGAGCGCGCGTATCGAGATCTTGACGACTTCGCGGAACTTGACGAAGTCGAACGCCGCGGCGTCGCTGAACGGATCGAGCACGAAACGCGTCAGGTTCACCGAACCGAGGCAGCAGCAGCCGTACGGCGGAAGAGGCTGTTCGCCGCACTGCCCGGTGACGAGCCCGTTGAAGATCACGCTGTTGCGGTCGGGCTGCGTCGTATCGAACACCGCTTCGCGGCCGGCGTGCACGATCGATCTGACGCGGGTCGTGAAGCGCTGCGTCTTCAGCAGGGCCTTGTCGGCGACCCAGGCACGGTACTTCGCGTTCTTTGTCTCGCTCAGGAAGCCGATCTCGCGCATGAACTCCTCGCGCGACTCGCCGTCGACGATCAGCTCGTAGTCGGCGCGGCACGCGTAAGCGCGCTTGCCTCCGCGGCCGTCGGGCAGCCAGCGTTCGCCGCCGTCGCGGCGCTTGCGGATGCGGCAGAACACGCCGAAGTTCGCGAGCAGGATCTGAACGTCTTTCAACAGGCCGGGTTCGCTCGATGCCAGCCGGATCGAGCAGGTCTGGCTGTTCGACGAGATATTGACCGTGCCGTCGGTCTGGAACAGTGCTTGCAGATAGCCGCGGACGCAGGCCTCCGTTCCGCGCCATATGACTTCCGGAACGGAATGCTTGCTCCGGGCGGTGAATCCGTAGTGCTCGAGGAAGCGGGCGAGCAGCACCGAGCGGATGAACACCTGATTGCGCTCGGGTACTGCGACCGGCGCGACGCGATACTCGCGTGCCGTCGCGGCCATGCCCGCGATCAACTCGTTGACCGCCGCCGCGATCGCCGGTGCGAACGCGCGATCTTCGCCCCAGAAGTTCAAGATCGCGGCGCTCTTGCCGTCGCCGCGATTCGTGAAATGTCCGTCGCCGGTGATCAGGCCGATCAACGTGCCCAGTTCGGCGCTGCCGTCGGTTCCAAACTGCCCCTTGCCCGACTGCACTAGCAGCTCGTCGCCCGCCCGCAGTTCATGCAGCTTGATCTTGCCGCGCTGCGTGTAGAAGTCGTGCCACGCGGTGGCCTTGATCTCGTAGC
>JBBIQI010000255.1:0-4328 GCA_037442465.1 Burkholderiales bacterium | reverse complement strand
TGAGAGGAGCGGCGATGCTGGGACCGGTCGTAGTCGATATCGAGGGCAAGTCGCTGACGTCGGCCGAGCGCGCGCGGCTGGCGCATCCGCTGGTCGGCATGGTGATCTTGTTCGCGCGCAACTTCGCCAGCAGCGAGCAGCTCGCGCAGCTCACGGCCGAGATTCACGCGCTGCGCTCGCCGCCGCTGTTGATCGCCGTCGATCACGAAGGCGGGCGCGTGCAGCGTTTTCGCGACGGATTCACCGCCATTCCGGCGATGCAGGATCTCGGCCGGCTGTGGGATCAGGACGTTCTGCTGGCCTGCCGGACCGCGGTGTCGGCCGGCTACGTGCTCGGTGCCGAGTTGCGCGCACACGGCGTGGATCTGAGCTTCACGCCGGTGCTCGACATCGCGTGGGGCCGCAGCGGCGTGATCGGCGACCGCGCACTGCATTCGGATCCGCGCGTGGTGGCGATGCTGGCAAATCATCTCGCGCACGGACTGCTGCTGGCCGGCATGGCCAACTGCGGCAAGCACTTCCCGGGACACGGCTGGGCCGAGGCCGACTCGCACGTCGCGATCCCGGTGGACGAGCGCTCGCTCAACGAGATCCTGCACGCCGACGCCGCGCCGTACCGCTGGCTCGGCGCTTCGCTCGCCTCGGTGATGCCGGCGCACGTGATCTACTCGAAAGTCGACCGGCAGCCGGCCGGCTTTTCGCGCGTCTGGATCGAGGACGTGCTGCGCGGCCGGCTCGGCTTCACCGGCGCGGTGTTCAGCGACGATCTGTCGATGGAAGGCGCGCGCGTGGCCGGCGACGTTGTGCAGAGTGCGCAGGCAGCGCTCGCTGCCGGCTGCGATTTCGTTCTCGTGTGCAACAACCCCGCCGCCGCGGATCGCGCGTTGGCCGGAATTTCCTGGCAGCGGACCGAGGCGTTCGCGCAACGGCTCGAACGTCTGCGCCCGCGCGGTGCGGCGCCGACGATGGACGAGTTGCAGGCCAGCGAGCTGTATCGCGCTGCCCGCGCCGATCTGCAGGCGTGGCGGGCCGCGCTTGCCTGATTCGCGATTCCACCGGCGCCGACGCGCCGGCTTCGTTCAAGCGCGCTCGACGTAGGTGCCGTCGTCGGTCTTGACGCGGATCTTCTCGCCCGTGCTGACGAACGGCGGCACCTGCACGGTGATGCCCGTTTCGAGTTTCGCCGGTTTGAAGGTCGTCGTCGCGGTCGCGTTCTTGATCGCCGGCTCGGTGTCCACGACCTCCAGCACGACGGTCGCCGGCAGCTCGATACCGATCGTGCGGCCGTTGTGGAAGTTGATGTCGACCTCCATGTTCGGCAGCAGATAGCCCGCCTGGCCCTCGAGGTAATCGGCCGACAGCGCCAGCTGCTCGTAGGTCTCGTTGTCCATGAACACGTAGCTGTCGCCGTCCTGGTACGAGTAGACCATACGACGCTTGTCGATGTAGGGACGCTCGACCTTCTCGTCGGTCGACAGTCGTTCGTTGCGCTTCTGCCCGCTCTCGATGTCCTTCATCTCGAGCTGCATGTAGGCGCCACCGCGGCCGCCCACGTGGACGTGGTAGCTCTTGAGCACGCGCCACAGGCGTTTGTCCCACTCGATCAGGTTGCCGGCGCGGATTTCGGTGGCGAGGATCTTGGCCATTGGATCGTCCTGCGGATAGGGCGGCGAAGCCGCCGTCGCGCCTCGTAGAATCGAGGCATCGTACTTTTTGAAAGCCCGACATTATAGGCGGGCGGAGCCGTCCGACCGTGCCCGACCCCAGCGCCGAAGCCTTCGATCCCCGTGCCGTCGTCGAGCGCCTGCCACAACTGCCGGGCGTATACCGGATGATCGACGCGGCGGGCTGCGTCCTTTACGTCGGCAAGGCGCGCGATCTGAAGAAGCGCGTCGCTTCGTACTTTAATAAGGGCGTGAGCCCGCGCATCGCGCACATGCTGGCGCGCGTCGGCGCGATCGAAACGACGGTCACCCGCTCGGAAGCCGAGGCGCTGCTGCTCGAAAACAACCTGATCAAGTCGCTTGCGCCCCGCTACAACATCCTGTTCCGCGACGACAAGTCCTACCCGTACTTGAAGTTCACCGACCATCGCTTTCCGCGCGTCGCGTACTACCGCGGCGCGACCGACCGCAAGGCTCGCTACTTCGGTCCGTATCCGAACGCGTGGGCGGTCAAGGACAGCATCCGGATCCTGCAGCAGGTCTTTCGGCTGCGCACCTGCGAAGACACCGTCTTCAACCACCGCTCGCGCCCCTGCCTGCTGCACCAGATCCAACGCTGCAGCGCACCCTGTGTCGGGCTGATCGACGAGGCGAACTACGCGCAGGACGTCGACCGCGCAGTGCGCTTTCTGCGCGGGCAGACAAGCGAGGTGAGTGCCGAACTGGAGGCGCGCATGCACTCGCTCGCCGACGCATTGAGGTTCGAGGAGGCGGCCGCGGTGCGCGACCAGCTCGGGTCGCTCGCGCGCGTGCTGCACCAGCAGGCGGTCGATACGACCGGCGGCGACACCGACGCCGACGTGATCGCGGTCGCGCTCGAAGGCGGACAGGCGTGCGTGAACCTGGCGATGGTGCGCGGCGGACGCCACCTCGGCGACAAGCCGTTTTTTCCGGCCGCCGCACCGCGCGGGGCCGATGCCGGTGCCGAGGCGGCCGAGCTGCTCGAGGCGTTCATCTCACAGCATTACGCCGAGCACGAGCCGCCCGGCGTGTTGATCGTGAATGCGGACGTCGACGCGGCCGAACTGCAGGCGATGCTCGGCGACGAAGCGCGGCGCGTGCAGATTCTGCGCCATCCCCAGGGACAGCGGCGCCGCTGGCTCGAAATGGCCGAGGCCAACGCCAGATTGTCGCTGGCGCGCCGGCTTGCCGAAGAAGGGTCGCAGGCCGCGCGCACGCGTGCGCTAGTGGACACGCTGGGCATCGCGCTGCCGGACGGCGACGCCGCCAGGCTGCGCGTGGAGTGCTTCGACGTGAGCCACACGATGGGTGAGGCCACGCAGGCATCCTGCGTCGTCTATCACGACCACGCGCTGCAGCCCTCCGAATACCGGCGCTACAACATCGAGGGCATCACCGCGGGCGACGACTACGCGGCGATGCGCCAGGCGCTGACGCGGCGCTATACCCCGGTGGCGCGCGGCGAAGGCCGCCTGCCCGACCTCGTTCTGGTCGACGGCGGGCAGGGGCAGGTGGCGGTCGCCATACAGGTGTTCGAGGAGCTCGGGCTCGATGGCAGCGTCATCGTCGGCGTCGCCAAGGGGCAGGAACGCAAGGTCGGGCTCGAAGAACTGGTGTTTGCCGACGGTCGGCCGCCGCTCGCACTCGGGCGCGAGTCGCTGGCGCTGATGCTGATCGCGCAGATCCGCGACGAGGCGCACCGCTTCGCGATCACCGGCATGCGCGCGCGGCGCGCCAAGGCGCGGCAGACCTCGCAAATCGAGGAACTGAACGGCGTCGGGCCGAAGCGGCGGCAGAAGCTGCTGGCGCGCTTCGGCGGGCTGCGCGGATTGCGCGCCGCTTCGGTCGAGGACATCGCTCGGGTCGAGGGCGTTTCGCGTAAGCTCGCCGAGCGCATCTACGCGCAACTGCACGGTCAACCGGGTTGAACGTCAATGCCGCTGAACACACCGATGATCCTGACCTGGGCCCGGATCGCGATGATCCCGATGGTCATCGGCGTGTTTTATCTGCCGGACGGCTGGATCGCACCGCACTGGAAAAACGCTTCCGCGTGCGCGCTGTTCACGCTGGCGGCGATCACCGACGGTTTCGACGGCTATCTCGCGCGCAAGTATGGACAGATCACGCGGCTTGGCGCGTTCCTCGACCCCGTTGCGGACAAGCTGATGGTGTGCGCCGCGCTGGTCGTGCTGCTGGCACTCGGCCGCATCGACGAGTTCGTCGCCTTGGTGATCATCGGTCGCGAGATCACGGTGTCCGCATTGCGCGAATGGATGGCTCAGATCGGCGCTTCGGCCAGCGTGGCGGTCAACTGGCTTGGCAAGATGAAGACCATCATGCAGATGGTCGCCATCCCGGTGCTGCTGTACCACGACCCGCTGTTCGGCGTGATCCCGGTCGCCACGATCGGCACCTGGCTCATTTACATCGCTGCGGCGCTGACGGTGTACTCGATGCTGTACTACCTGAAGCTCGCGTGGCCGCACCTGGTCGAGCGCGATCGGGCGTGAGGCGCCGCGATCGGTTTTTTTGACAGCGAAGACGCCGCCGTTATAATCCGCGCCTGCCTGCGGGAATAGCTCAGCTGGTAGAGCGCAACCTTGCCAAGGTTGAGGTCGCGAGTTCGAGACTCGTTTCCCG
>JBBIQI010000254.1:2153-4332 GCA_037442465.1 Burkholderiales bacterium | reverse complement strand
CCGCTCGCCACGCCGAGATCCCTCGCTGCGCTCGGGATGACAACCTCGGCGCGGCGCACGGCACCCTCGGCGCTCGGGGGGGTCGCGTCGCCGCGAGGGGTGGTCGCGTCGCCGCGCGGGGTCGTCGTGTCGGCGCATGGGTTGCAGCCGACGTGGCATTCCGCGCTTGCGCCTTGCGCCAACGCGAGCCAACCCGGCCGATCGCGGCTTCACTCGCTGGGTGAGCGCAGTCGAAGCCGCAAGCCCCGATCGCACGAAGCACTTGCGCGAACCCGCCTGGGCGGACTGCCGGACTCAGGGTCATCGGAGAAACGGGGAACGAACGCCGCCCGTCATTGTGATCGGCGCCGGGAGCGGCCGCTACACTGCCGGCTGCTTCCCAACTGGTCAACGCCCCGCTTCATGACGCACTCTCGCACCGGCGCACGCATTCTCGTCGACCAGCTCCTGATCCAGGGCGTCAACCACGCCTTCTGCGTTCCCGGCGAAAGCTATCTCGCCGTGCTCGACGCGCTGTACGACGCGCGCGACCGCATCAGGCTCGTCGTCAATCGGCATGAATCGGGTTGCACCTTCATGGCCGACGCGTACGCGAAGCTCACCGGACAACCCGGCGTGGCCTTCGTCACGCGCGGGCCGGGCGCGACCAACGCGTCGATCGGCGTGCACACGGCGTTCCAGGACTCGACGCCGATCGTACTTTTCGTCGGGCAGGTCGGCAGCGACTTCGCCGAGCGCGAAGCGTTCCAGGAAATCGACTACCGCCGGATGTTCGGCCAGATGGCGAAATGGGTCGCGCAGATCGACCGCGCGGATCGCATCCCGGAATTCGTCGCGCGCGCGTTCCAGACCGCCACCAGCGGTCGCCCCGGTCCCGTCGTGCTCGCGCTGCCCGAGGACATGCAAGCGCAGACGGCCACGGTCGCCGACGCCGCCTGCCATCAGCCGGTGCAGGCGGCCCCTTCCGATACGCAGATGGCCGCGCTGCGGCAACTGCTCGGCACCGCGCAACGGCCGCTGGTGCTGCTCGGCGGGCCCGGGTGGACACCGGCCGCGTGCGACAACCTGCGCCGCTTCGCCGAAGCGAACCGGCTGCCGGTGGCTTGCGCGTTCCGCTACCAGGACCTGTTCGACAACCGCCATGCGAACTACGTCGGCGACGTCGGCATCGCGATCAACCCGAAGCTGGCGCAGCGTGTGCGCGAGGCCGATCTGCTCCTTGCGATCGGCCCGCGGCTCGGCGAGATGACCACCGGGGGCTACACCTTGCTCGAAGCGCCGCGGCCGCAGCAGACGCTGATACACGTGCACCAAGGCATCGAAGAGCTGGGCCGCGTGTATCAGCCCCAGCTCGCGATCTGCTCGGGTATGCCGCAGTTCGCCGCGCGGCTGGCGATGATGATGCCGATCGAGAACCCCCCGTGGGCCGCAACGGTCGCGCAGGCGCGCGCGGACTACGAGGCATGGCAGGCGCGCCCGCCGGTGTATGCGCAGCTCGCGGCGAAGCTCGACTTGTGGCAGATCGTCGAGACCCTCAAGCGTGCGCTGCCGCCCGACACGATCGTCACCAACGGCGCCGGCAACTTCGCCACCTGGGCGCATCGCTTCTGGCGCTACGGTCCGCTGCGCACGCAGCTTGCGCCGACTGCCGGCAGCATGGGCTACGGCGTTCCCGCCGCGATCGCCGCAAAGATCGCTGCGCCGGAGCGCACGGTCGTGTGCTTTGCCGGCGACGGCGACTTCCTGATGACTGGGCAGGAGCTGGCCACCGCCGTGCAGTACCGCGCCGCGCCGCTCGTGCTCGTCTTCAACAACGGCATGTACGGCACGATCCGCATGCACCAGGAGCGCGAGTTTCCGGCGCGCGTGCACGGCAGCACGCTCGCCAACCCTAACTTCGCGCTGCTGGCGCAGGCGTACGGCGGATTCGGCGCGGTGGTCGAGTCGACCGATGCCTTCGCACCCGTGCTCGACCAGGCGCTCGCGTACACGCGCGAAAAACGGCTGCCAGCGCTGATCGAGCTCGTCTGCGATCCCGAGGTGATCACCCCGAGCGCGACGATCGCGGCGATCCGCTCGGTGGCGCCGTCGCGCTGATCGCATCACCCGAACGGTGCGCCGGCGCGCGCGTCCTGCCGCGCCCCGTCATTGCGAGCCAACGTGCGCTCTCATTCCGAGC
>JBBIQI010000254.1:0-2053 GCA_037442465.1 Burkholderiales bacterium | reverse complement strand
CCGAGCCAATGTTCGCCGCCATTCCGAGCCACTGTGCGCTGTCGCTCCGAGCCAATGTTCACTGTCATTCCGAGCCGAAGGCGAGGAATCTCATCGATTCGCAGGGTCGAGATCCCTCGCGTCGCTCGGGATGACACATCGTGTCGGAGTTCCGGCCTTGAGCCGGCGCGAGGAGTTTCAGCCGTCGGAAGCCCAGATCGCTCGCATATTCGCTCGGGATGACGAAACCGTCGCGCGAACCGCTGACGACGTCGCTCGGGACGACTCAGCCGTCGCACCCGGTGACAAGATCCGCTTTCGCCATGACGCAATCATCGCGCGGGATGGCGGACCCGTCACTGACGGTGACAGAGCGGATCAACGGGATGGCACTGTCGCGAGCGTCGATTGCAACTGAACGGACCGGCCGCTCGCCGCGATGCGTGTGGAGCTGACGCGCACGCATCGAGTCGTTTCGCGCGATAGCCGGTCGCCGCCGCTTCAGGGTGCGGACTTGTCTTCGGCCGGTTGCGGCGCGGGCTCGGGCGCCGGGGCAGTTTCGTTCTTGGCAGCCTTGCGTTGACGTTTTTCTTCCTGCTTGCGCTTTTTCGCCAACTCGCGCTGGCGCTTTTCGTACTGGTAGTTCGGTTTCGCCACTCGACCTCCTGTTCGACGGTGAGATGGGCGTCACCGACAGCGCCAGCTTACACCGGCGCCGCCGTACGCTCCGGTCGGCCGAGGGCGCCGTGCGCAGCGCCGGTCGGTTCGACGCCTCAGCCGCGGACGTAGGTCCGCGCGTAGTCGCGCACGACCTCGACGAAATCCGCGTCGCGCACGAAGCCCAGCGCGTCGGCGCGGCGCGTATCGAAGCGCGCCGGCCACGTTCGCACGATCGCGCGAATGCGCTCGTCGGGCTGCCACCGGATACGCGCGACCGCGGCGTCGCCGCCGACCGCACGCAGCGCCTCGATCATCGCGCGCACGGTGAGGGTGAGCCCCGGCAGGTTCAGCGCGCGCCGCTCGCCCCACGCAGCGGCGGGCAATTCGTGCGCATGGATCAGGTTGCGGATCGCGGCAGCCGGCGATAGCAGCCACATGGCCGTGTCCGGCTCGACCGGGCAGACCGCCGTCTCGCCGGCCAGCGGCTCGCGGATGATGCCGCTGGCGAAGCTCGACGCCGCCGCGTTCGGCTTGCCCGGCCGCACGACGATCGTCGGCAGCCGCACCGCACGCCCGTCGATGAAACCCCTGCGCGAGTAGTCGCCGACCAGCAGTTCGCCGACGAGCTTCTGCACGCCGTAGCTGGACTGGGGCGTCGGTGTGGTGTCGTCGGTCACGACCGCCGGCAGCGCGCCGCCGAACACCGCGACGGAGCTGGCGAACACGAGCCGCGGCATGCCCTTCTGCGCGCGACAGGCGTCGAGCAGCGCGCGCGTGCCGTCCAGGTTCACGCGCATGCCCAGATCGAAGTCGGCCTCGGCCGCGCCGCTGACCACGGCCGCAAGATGGAACACGCTGTCAGTATCGGCGGCGAGCACGTGCGACAGAAAGTGCGGCTGTCCAATGTCGCCGACGACGTAGCCGAGGCGATCGTCGACGATCAGCCGACCCGCCTGCGCCTGGTCGACGGCGACGATCTGTTCGATGTCGGCTTCGACACCGTCGCCGCGCGTCAGCCGTCGGCGCTCGAGCAGCGCACGGATCAGAAGCTGTCCCAGGAACCCCGCGCCGCCGGTGATGACGATCTTCATGAAGGACCTTATCGAGCGTTGCGTTGCTTGCACGCCCACCGCCAACCGACGGGCGTTGCGGATCGAGTCGCCTCGTCGCCTCGAGCCGAGACCCTGTCACCCAAAGCCGATCGCGCCTTCATTGCGGATCGAGCCCTTTCGTCTCGAGCCTCACGAATCCTCGTAACACGTTCCAACTGCCCGGCGTCCGCCTCCGTCGACCGTCGCCAATTCGGGCCAGCCACGCCGCATCACTCCGAGTCAACAAACCTGCGTCATTCCAAGCCAACCGCCAGTCGTCACTCCGGCCACTCCTTCGTCATCCCGGCCACTCCTTCGTCATT
>JBBIQI010000253.1:0-4349 GCA_037442465.1 Burkholderiales bacterium | reverse complement strand
AGCCGAAGGCGAGGAATCTCCGCCGCTTGCAACGCCGAGATCCCTCGCGCTGCTCGGCATGACGAAAGCGGCGACCGCGAGGGCGAGCCGAACTTGCAGCGAGATGGTGTCACGAGGTTGGGTGACCCTCCACAGGACGCCGACACACGGCGCACATGGCAGGCGGCCTTGTCGGGCTTTCTCGACGCACTCGGCGGAGCGGCCGCGAACTGCGCGGTTGCGCAAGGCTGCGGCGACACCGCCGCCACATGGCAGGCGCAACGACAGAATGCTTGGCGTTTCCCGGCGCTCCGGCGGTGCCGACGATCGGCCGCGCGTCAGCGTGCGGGTGCGGCGCGCGGTAGCGTCAGCGTGGCGAGCGCGCCGCCATCGGCATGGTTGACCAGCTTGACGGTGCCGCCGTGCAATTGCGCGACTTCCTTGACGAAGGCGAGCCCGAGCCCGGTGCCCTTGCGTCCCGTTTCCGGGCGCGGCAGCGAGAAGAACTTCTCGAAGACGCGTTCGCGCGCGTACTCGGGCAGCCCCGGTCCCCGGTCGCGCACGCGCAGCTCGACGTGCTCGCGCGTCTCGAAGGCGGCCACGTCGATCACGCTCGCCGCGGGCGCAAAGTCGATCGCGTTGCGCACGAGGTTCGCCAGCGCCCGCTGCAGCAGAAACGCGTCGCCGCCGACGACCAGGTCGGGCTGCAGTTCGAGGCGCAGCACGACCTTCTTGCGTTCGGCGAGCGGCGCCAGTTCGTCGCGCACGGCGGCGGCGAGTGCGGCGATTTCGACGGGCTCGATCCGCTCGAGCGCGCCACGCCGTTCCAGCGCCGACAACTCGAGCATGCGGTCGATCAGGTCCTGCGCGCGGCCGACCTGGTCCTCGATGTTGCCGGCAAAGCGCGCGCGTGCGTCCTCGGGCATCGGCTCGCGCAGCAGCTCGGCCGCGCCGCGGATGGCCGCCAGGGGGCTTTTCAGCTCGTGCGCCAGCGTCTGCACGTACTGCTCGACGTAACTGCGGCCGGCGAGCGTGTCGCGCACCTCCGCGAACGCGGTGCGCAGCGCCTGCAGCACTCGGCGGCCGAGCGCGAGCGGCGAGCGCGTGCCTGCGCGTCGGAACGCGCGCCAGACGTCGCGCACCAGCCCGAACGGCCGCACCAGCCAGACAGTGACCAGCAGCAGAAGCAGCGCAAACGCACCGACCGACAGCGCGCCGAACTGGATCAGCTTCGCGCGCGCGTTGGCGATGAACGGGCTGAACGCGGCGACCGGTTTGCCGACCGCGACCATGCCGACGATGTCCTCACCGGCTTCGACGCGTGCGCCGGTCGTGCGCTCGCGGATCGCCGCGCCGACGTACATCACGCTCGAGGTCGGATCGTCGGGATTCGCCAGCGTCGTACGCGCGCCGTACGCACCCTGCAGCGTCAGATGCACGTCGCGCCACGCGCCGTAATAGGCGCCGACATCCTTGCCGTTGGAGTCGAACAGCACGAAGCCGTCGCGGTCGGTCACGTACACGTGCAGGTCGACGGCGGTCTTCTCGATGTCGAAGATGCGCGCGTACACGGGCCGGCTCGCCAGTTGTCTGAGCGTGCGCTCCAGCTCGTCGGTCGGAATGATGCCGTTGTAGGTGCGGCGTTCGAGCAGCGTGGCCAGCAGGTTGGCGGTGTCGACCAGCGACTCCTCCGCCGACTCGCGGTAGCGCGGGTCGAGGTCGACCATCACTTGGTACAGCAGCAGGCCGACCACCGCGAGGTAGACGACGAAGATGCCGAGGAAGATGCGGGTGCGGCGACTCATGCGCGCGGCTCGCGGTGCGGTGCACCCGGCGCGCGCGCTGCGACCGCCGGCGTCGCCCGCGCGCGTGGGGCAGCGACGGCGACACTTGAAACGCCGCGGGCGCACACGCGCGCGGTGCAGTCGGCGCAGTGCGGTCCGCGCGCCGCCATCACTCCTCGCGCAGCGAGTAGCCCAGGCCGCGATGCGTCTGGATCGGGTCGGCCTGCGGGTCGATCGCGCGCAGCTTTGCGCGCAGCGTCTTGACGTGCGCATCGACGGTGCGATCGAAGCTCGCGCCGGGATCGTCCCAGGCCTTGTGCATCAATTCGTCGCGCGAAAAGACGCGGCCGGGGCGTTCCGCGAGCGCCTTCAGCAGCCGGTACTCGTAGCGCGACAGTTCCAGCACGCGGCCGCGGTAGCGAATCGTCTTGCGTTCGTCGTCGATCACGAAAGCGCCCGTCGCGGCGGGTGCCGCCGCCGCGCGCCGCGCCCTTCGCAGCACGGTGCGCACGCGCGCCACCAGTTCGCGCGGGGAAAACGGCTTGGCGACGTAATCGTCGGCGCCGAGTTCGAGCCCGACGACGCGATCGATCTCGCCGGCGCGCGCGGTCAGAAAGATGGCCGGCATGTCGGGGGCGACCTGTGCCAGTCGCTTGAACAGATCGAAGCCGTTGGTGTCGGGCAGCCCGATGTCCAGGATCGCCAGCGCGCACGGCGCCTGCCGCGCGGTCGCGAGCGCCGCGCTGCCGGTCGTGCACCACACCGGCTCGAAGCCCTCGGTCGACAGCGCATACACGATCGTGTCGGCGATCGCCGGTTCGTCTTCGACGACGAGAATTCTGGGTCTGCTCATCGCGCCAACGATATCGCAGCGAGCCGACAGGCAAGGCGGGGCCTGGTCGCGCGCGTCGCGGGCGAGAACGCCGGTGCTACTCGGCCGCAAGATACCGCCGCGTCGGCGGCGCGAGCGCGCAGCGTCTAAGCGACCCGCAGCGGCAGCGCCATCTGCGGCTCGCGCCCGGACACGATCGTGCGGTTGCGCCCGGCCCGCTTGGCCGTGAGCAACGCAATGTCGGCCGTGCGCAGCAGCTCGTCGGGCGGATCGGTGCCGTTCCAGGTCGCCACGCCGGCGGAGAACGTCTGATGCTCGGGCATCAACGGGCGCAGCCGTTCGATCAGCGCGACCGCATCGTCGGCGTCGCACGCGGGCAGTACCAGCGTGAACTCCTCGCCGCCGTAACGCGCAAGCAGGTCCATCGGGCGTAGCTGCCGGCGCCACGCCTGCGCGGCGCCGCGCAACAGTGCATCGCCGGCGCCGTGGCCGCGCTTGTCGTTGAAACGCTTGAAGTGATCCAGATCCAGCATCGCGACGGTGAGCGGATAGCCGAGCCGTTGCGCGCGCGCCATCTCCACCGGCAGGCGCTCGTCGAGTCCGCGCCGGTTCAGCACGCCCGTGAGGGCGTCCTCGTGGGCCATCTGATCGAGCTGCCCCATCAGTCGCCGACTGGCCTCGAGCGTGCGCATCGCGCTGACGGCGAACGCAGCGCCGAGCGCCAGGATCAGCGCCGCGCCCACGCCAAGCACGGTCTGCGCAAGATCGTTGAAGCGTCCGGCAGCGCGCGCCGCCTGCTCGGTGCGGCCGCGGACGCTGACCACCAGCGCGTGCAGCGCGCGGTCGATCGCGACGAAATTGCCGTCCGCGAGCGTGGCGGCGTCGGCGGAGCGCAGCACTTGCTGTAGCAGCGCCACGTGTTCGCGTTCCTGGGCAGTCAGCGGCAGATCGGCCATGGCCGCGAGCCGCGTGTCGATAGCCTGCCGCAAGTCGGCGACGGACTGCACGTGCTCGGGATCGTTCGCACCCGAATGGCCGGCACGCAGATCGGCGACGAGGTGCTGGACTTCCAGGGACAGCTGCGCGAGCGCGAGCGCGTGGTCGTAGCGCTCGTGCAGCGCGCGATCCAACCGGATCGACTGCACCGCCAGCACGAAGCCGGCCACCAGCAGCACGAACGCGAATGCGCCGAGCCAGACTTGGCGGCCGAACCCGCGTTGCACGGCGGTCAGATGCGCCGACATGCCGGCTTCTCCCTTACGCCCCGGTCGATCGCGCGCCGTGGCCTCGTGGTCATTTTATTGGCGATTACCCAATCTCGTGACGCCGACCGCTTGCGGGCCGTTTCGCCCGTGCGGGTGCCGGATCGGTCGTCCCGGGCCACGAGGGATCTCGGCGGTGCGAGCGGGAGAGATTCCTCGCCTGCGGCTCGGAGTGACAGCGGGCATCGGCTCGGTAAGACGCACTCGATGGCCTTGTCGTCGTATTCGCCAGCTTCGTCGCCTCATTCGCCGTGCGTGCCATGCCGAAGCCGACTTCGTTTGTCATCCCGAGCAAAGCGAGGGATCTCGGCATCGCGAGCGGACGAGACTCCTCGCCTTCGGCTCGGAGTGACAGCGGGCATCGGCTCGGTATGACGAGGATGGGTTGGCTCGAAATGACCGGGTGATGGCGTCGAATGAGCCTATTGACCATGACTTATCCTCGGGACACGTGCCAACCGCTTGGCGTACGCATGCCTCAGCCCTCGTCAT
>JBBIQI010000252.1:0-4371 GCA_037442465.1 Burkholderiales bacterium | reverse complement strand
CCGCGGCCGGCGAGGATGGCGCGTACGCGCTCGAGGTCGGCGGGGGTGTCCACGCCAGGCGGCAGCGCTGCCGGCAGCATCAGCACGGCGATGCGGTAGCCGTGCGCCAGCGCACGCAGCTGCTCAAGGCTTTCGAACGCCTCGAGCGCATCGCGCGCCATCGCAGGGTAGGCGCGCAGGAACGCGGCGCGGTAGGCGTACAGCCCGACGTGCCGCAGGGCAGGCAGCCCGGCGGGCAACGTACTGCGATCGGCCGCGAACGCATCGCGTGCCCACGGGATCGGCGCCCGCGAAAACAGCAGTGCGCGTCCGGCGCGGTCGACGACAACCTTGACCACGTTCGGATCGAAGAACTCGGCCGCGTCGCGCAGCGCATGCGCGGCGGTGGCGACCGCGCAGTCGGGCTGGCGCGCCAGCAGTGCGGCCACGTCGGCGATCACGGCGGGCGGAATCAGCGGCTCGTCGCCTTGCACGTTCACGACGATCGCGTCGCCGGCCAGCCCCAGCAGCGCGCAGGCTTCGGCGAGCCGGTCGGTGCCGGTCGGGTGCGCGGGCGAGGTCAGCACGGCCTCGACGCCGTGTGCGCGGCAGGCGGCGGCGATTTCGTCGCCGTCGGCGGCGACGACGACCCGCTGCGCACCGCTTGCGGCCGCGCGCTGCGCGACGCGCACCACCAGCGGTGCGCCGTCGAGGTCGGCGAGCGGCTTGCGCGGCAGCCGCGACGATGCCAGTCGCGCCGGCACGATCGCGACGAACGGCACCGCCGTCATCGCCGCGCCACCGTTTGGTGCGGCGCGATCACTTCGAAGGCGCCGGCTCGTCGAGCCGGCGCGCTTCGCTCTCGAGCATCACCGGAATGCCGTCGCGGATCGGATACGCCAAGCCTGCGGCGCGCGAGATCAGCTCCTGCCGCGCCTTGTCGTATTCCAGCGGGCCCTTGGTGACGGGACAAACGAGGATTTCAAGCAGTCGGTGATCCATCGGCTTCTTTCGCGTTGCTGAGTGCCTGCGCGCGCGTGGCGGAACCCTCGCCCGCGGGCGCGGCGGTGCGGATGCGCTGCTCGATCAGATCGAGCAGCGCGCCATGCACCGTCGTGCGCAAAGGCACGACGCAGATGCGGCCGTCGGCCGCGAGCGCAGGGATGCCGCGGCATTTTACGGCGTCCTTTTCGGTGATCAGCGCGCAGTCAAAGCGCCGGTTCGCGAACGGGTTGGCGGCGTAGTCGTAATGATCGGGCAACGGCAGCTCGTCGAACTGCAATCCGTGAGCACGCAGCATTGCAAAGAACCGATCGGGCATGCCGATGCCGGCGGCGGCGAGCAGCCGCACGCCCTTATCGCGCTGTTCGCGCGCCAGATCGGCCAGTTCGACCCGGCGCGACGGATCCTGCAGCGCATAGACGGTGCCGAGCTGCGTGCGCATGAAAAAGTGTGGCGAATAGATGCGCACCGGCAGGATGTCGCCATGGAAGACGACCGCGCTGACGTGTTGCAGCCGTTCGGGTGGATCGCGCAAAGGACCCGCGGGCAGCAGCCAGCCGTTGCCCAGCCCGCGGTAGTGGATGACCGCGATCTCCACGTCGCGCGCAAGCCGCCGGTGCTGCAGGCCGTCGTCGGCCACGATCACGTCGACGCTCGGGTGCAGGTTGCGCAGCAGCTGCGCGGCGGCGACGCGGTCGCGGCCGACCGCCACCGGCACGCCGGTGGCATGGGCCATCAGCAACGGCTCGTCGCCGAAATCGCCCGCCTTGCCGTACGGGTCCACTTCGCGCGGCTGGTTCGCGGCTGCGCCGTAGCCGCGCGCGACGATGCCCGGCCGCCAACCGCGCGCCTTCAGCCCGCGCACGATCTCGATCGTGAGCGGCGTCTTGCCGGTGCCGCCGACGTATAGGTTACCGACCACGACGACCGGCACCCCAATGCGCTGTGGTCGCCGCAGTCCGACCGCGTAACGCCACTCCTCGAGCGCGCGCCAGGCACGATGCACGATCGTCAGCGGGTACAGAAGCCGGGCGCCGAGGCCGCGCTTCTGCCACATGTGAACCAGCGCCTGCTGCAGACGGGCGCGCAGCGTCATGGCCCGCGCGCCTCCTTATCGGGTTGCAGTCGCGGACTGCCGCTGGGTGGCGAAACTGATGCGCGGCAAGCCGGCGATGCGCGCGGCTTCCATCACGTTGATGACCGACTGGTGCGGCGCTTGCGCGTCGGCGTTGATCACGAGCAGCGGGTTGTCCCGGCCTTTGGCGGCGCGCTGCAGAACTTCGGCGAAGGCGGCCGCGTCGGTGAACGGCGTGAGGGCGCGCTCGATGGCTACGCGGCCGTCGGCGGTGATGCCGATCTGGATCTCGTTTGGCCGGTTCTGGGTCTTGGCGGCGTCGGCGCGCGGCAGCTCGATTTGCAGCTCCGCGAAGCGCGAGTAGGTCGTGCTGACCGCGAGAAAGATCAGCACGATCAGCATCACGTCGATCAGAGGAATCAGATTCATCTCTGGCTCCTCGTCCGTCGGGCGGCGGAAGCGCATCAGCCGCCCCGACCGAGCAGCCGCTCGTTGTACAGCGTGTCGAGCAGGCGCTGCGCCTGGTCTTCCATGTCGACCAGCATGTCCTCGACCCGGGTTCGGAAGTGGCGGTAGAACAGCACCGCGGGCACGGCGACGATGATGCCGAAGGCGGTGCAGTACAGCGCGATCGAGATGCCGTGCGCGAGCTGCTGCGGGCTGGAGCCGGCCTGCTGCGAGGCGAAGATCTCGATCATGCCGATCACGGTGCCGAGCAGCCCGAGCAGCGGTGCGATCGACCCGATCGATCCGAGTAACGTCAGGTAGCGCGACAGGTCATGCGCGACATGGCTGCCGGCGTTGGCGACCGCCTCGCCGGCGATGTCGCGCGGCGCCCGCTCGTTGCGCAAGGCCGCCGCGAGCACGCGGCCAAGCGGCGAGTTTTGTTCGAGCTTGGCGATCACCTCGGGCGTGATCTGGCGCCTGGCGTGCAGCGACAGCACGTCCTGCAGCAGCGCTGCCGGCACGATTCGCCGACGGCGTAACGCGGCGCTGCGCTCGATGATCAGCGCCAGCGCGACGATCGAGGCGACGATGAGCGGCCAGATCGGCCAGCCGATGGCTTGTACGATCGCGAACAAGAGGGACGTCCTTCCCGATGCGGGGCTACGACGAAAGCGCGCAGTTTAGTGGCTCGCCATGGGCGGGCAAATTTCCACAGAATCTGTGGACAACTATGTGAACAAGCCGTGCGCCCGCGCCGCAAACCCGCGTAGCAACAGGCTTTCGGTGGCTTGCCCGCTCGCTGAGCAGATAGAAAAATTCATGCAAATCAAAGCCTTGTGCTTCACGACAAGACTTCGACAGCGCGCTGCAGGTCGCAGGCCAGTAACCGCGCGGGCGTGTGGAAAGGTTCGTCCCGGAAACCCGCATGGCGCTTGAATTCGGCGAAGAAAATGCAGCAGCGGCGCGGGAAACGCTGACGGTTTCCCTTCTGAACCGCGCCGTTGCTGAGTTGCTCGCGCGCGGCTTCCCGCTGGTGCGGGTTCGCGGCGAGGTCGCCAACTTTAGCCGCGCCGCAAGCGGACACTGGTATCTGACGCTGAAGGACGCCGCCGCGCAGGTGCGCTGCGTGATGTTCCGCGGGCGCAATGCGCTGGTGGACTTCGCCCCGCGCGACGGCGATGCGGTCGAGGTTCTCGGGCAGGTGGGGCTGTACGAGCCGCGCGGCGAGTATCAACTCACGCTCGAGTCGATGCGTCGCGCCGGGCAGGGCCGGCTATTCGAGGAGTTCCTGCGGCTGAAGGCGCGGCTTGCCGCCGAGGGGCTGTTCGACGAGGCGCGCAAGCGCGCGCTGCCGCGGCTGCCGCGCGCGGTCGGCATCGTGACATCGCCGCAGGCAGCCGCGCTGCGCGACGCGGTGACCACGCTCGTGCGGCGCGCGCCGTACCTGCGAGTGATCGTCTATCCCGTGCCGGTGCAGGGGGCCGGGGCGGGAGAACGCATCGCGGCGATGCTGCAGACCGCGAGCCGCCGCGCCGAGGTCGACGCGCTGCTGCTGGTTCGCGGCGGCGGCTCGATCGAGGATCTGTGGGCGTTCAACGAGGAGGCCGTGGCGCGCGCGATCCGCGCCTGCCGCATTCCCGTGATCGTCGGGGTCGGTCACGAATCGGACTTCACGATCGCCGATTTCGCTGCCGATCTGCGCGCGCCGACGCCGACGGCGGCCGCCGAACTGGTCGCACCCGAACGCGATTCGCTGCTTGCCGCGCTGGATGCGCGAGCCGCGGCGCTGCGGCGCCGGCTGACCGCGGCCGTCGAGCGCGCGCAACAGCGGCTCGACCATCGCACGCTCGCCGGCCGCGCCAAAAAGC
>JBBIQI010000251.1:2350-4438 GCA_037442465.1 Burkholderiales bacterium | reverse complement strand
CCCGATCTGCCGGGCCCGACGACCGCGCGCACATACGGCGGGCCCGGCCGCCGGGTGCGCGCCTATGCCGCCGCGACCGCCAGCACGGCGACGACGATGCCGCCGAGCCGATGCAGCGCGTGCAGCGGCTCGCCGCCGCGTTCGCGCCGCAGAAGATCGACTGCGGTGCCGGGTTCGAGCGGGTTCCACAGCCGCGCCGCGCCCGGCAGCCAGGCTTCGCTGCATTCGATCGCGCACGCCGCGCCGGCGGAGCGCGCGCTGATCATCGTGCCGCTGGCGGCTTGCAGTGCGAGCAGCGCGAGTACGACCGCGACTGCGCGCGGTCGGCGATGCGGCGGCACGTACTGCGCCACCGCGCGCTGCGCGCTGATCAGAAAAGCGACGCCGCCGGCCAGCGTCAGCCCGCCGAGCACGTTGGCGAGCGTGATCGCCGGCAGTGCCGACGGCGTGATCCGGCCGATCAGCGCCAGCGCGACCGTCACGACCAGCAGCACGATGCCGGCTGCGCGCGCGGGCCGGCTCCAGCGGCGCCAACCGAGCACGACCGCGGCGAGCGCGACCAGCGCGAAAGCCGAGGCGGCGACCCGGTGCGTCGCGCGTGCGATCTGCGCCGCCGCCGACGCGCGCGCCGCTTGCGCGGTGACCTCCTTGCCGTAGCAGACCGGCCACGGTTCGCAGCCGACGCCGTTGGCGGCGAGCCGCAGATAGCTGCTGGCGCCGAGCACGGTGAGCGCGAGCACGAAGGCGGTCACGAGCAGCGGTTGCGTCAGCCGTTCGCTCAAGCCTTGCTCCGCCGCAACGTTCGCAACACGACGAGCGCGAACGCCAGCCCGCCGATCACCGCGATCAGCCCGCCGATGCCCATCAGCGCCATGCCGGCGACTTCAGCGGGCGTGCGCAGCGCCTGTTCGGCGCCGGCGACCTTGCGCTGCACGCCGTAACCGCCGGACCAGACGAGGCCGGCGATATGCAGGAATTGCCCGCCGCCGTACAGCACCGGCTGCCAGGTCGCGAGCCGCGGCAGCGGCCGCGTATAGCCCAGCCGCGGCAACAGGGCGTAGGTCAGACCCATCAGCGCGAGCGTGATCCCGACGATGGAGCCATGGTAATGCGCCGGAATGCGGACGTCCGAGCCCCGGATCAGAAAGCCGATCAGCCCGCCCGCGGAAAACAGCAGCAGCGACGCGACGAGCGCCGCACGGCACGGCCGCTCGGCCTGCGCAACCGGCGCCGCTCGCACCAGACCGATCAGCACCGCGATCGTGATCGGCACGATCGCCAATCCGCCGCCGAAACGCATCTGCCAGGTGAACAGTTTCTGGTGCTCGACGGAGGCGACGTCCCACGCGAGATAGATCACCGGCGTGGCGAACACCGCGACCAGTCCGATCGCAAACAGCAGCACGACGATGCGCGGCGACAGCGGCACGCGCGCGCCCGCCAGCGTCGCCAGCCACAGCCAAGCGACCATCATCAGCAGGCTCCAGCAGAACTGCACGACGTGCCCCGGCCCCCAGAACAGCAGCTCGTAATAGGTCTTCGCATCGAGCGCCGGCGAGATCGCGGTGGCCGACCAGACGAGCGCGAGCAGCGCCATCGCCGCTGCCACTGCCGCTGTGTTCAGCCCGAAGCGCAGCGCGCCGTCGGGCGCGAGCCAGGCGCCGACCTTCTGCGGGACCGCCAGCGCGCGCAGCGACGCCAGCCCGAAGCCGATTCCGAAGACGGCGAGCCCCCACAGGAACAGCCCGCTGTCGAGCACCGGCACGTAGTTGGCCATCACCGGCGCGCCGGGATTCACGAACGCAGCGGCGCTCATCGCGACCGTGCCGAGCACCGCCAGCCCGAACGCCGCCCACGCGAGTGCGAGCCACCGTTCGGTGCCCGCGATGCTCCACAGCACGCCGGCGAACGATGCGAACCACACGAGCACCGAAAGATCCACGTGCACGACCAGCGCGACGCGGAAGAAATCCACCGTCGGCAGCAGCGGCTGCAGGAACGGCGCACGCGCGACGACCAGCAGGATCGAAAAGACGCCGCTGGCGAGCAACGCGGCGATCGCCAGCCACAGCCACGCGGCGGCGAGCG
>JBBIQI010000251.1:0-2250 GCA_037442465.1 Burkholderiales bacterium | reverse complement strand
CGGCGAGCGTGTAGCGGACATCCGTGCCGGCCGGCGCGGCCAGCGGCCACGCCAGCGCGCGCGCGGCGGACAGTGCGGACAGAGCGGAGCGAGCGGAGAGGGCCTTCATTTGATCAGCACGCCTCCTTTTTCAGCGTCGAAGTCGATCAGCACGATGCGGCCGGGCTGCACATCGAGTTCGACGCTGCGTTCGTGGGTAAAGTCGCGGCGACGCGCGTCGTCGTTCAACTGCACGCGCAGCGTGTGGCGACCGGCCGCGATCGGCATCCGGCGATACGCGGCGGAAGCGCCGTCTTTCGACAGCCCCGCGGGGGCGAACGACTCGTCGATCACGGCGCGCCCGTCGAGTTCGACGCGCACGCGCACCGGCGAGCGTTCGCGCGGGCAGTCCAGCGGAGTGCGCATCTGCGGCGGCATCTTCGCCAGCTCCTCGGGCGTGCGCTTGCGGCAGTCCGCCTTCGGCTTGCCCGCGTGCAGCAGCGACAACCGCAGCAGCGCCTCGTCGTCGCCGAGCAGCCGCAGCGAAGGCGCGGTCGAGAAGTACCCGACGAACGCGGCGAACAGCGCGTACAGCACGGCCTGGGGCGGGTAGCGGACGATCGGACTGGCTTCCTGTGACATCTACGGCTCGGAGTGGCGGACGCGCGCGAGCGCGGCGGGGGTGTTCAACACGGAGGACACGAAGTTCCTGTGCCTGTCTTTCTCTGTGCCCTCTGTGTCCTCTGTGGTGAATTCAGCAGCCTTCGACGGCCTTGGTCTAACCACAGAGGACACAGAGAACACAGAGGGCTGCAATGCATCTGCGCCATTGTCGCGGTGCTCGATCGGCCGCGCCTCGCGGAGCTCGCTGGCGGCGGCGAGTGCGGTGCGCACGCGGTCTTCTTCGCCGCGGTCGGCTTCGATCAGGCGCACTTTCGGACCGCGCAGGTGCGCGCGCAGGGCAGGCTCGCGCGTGCCCGCGAGCCGCTGCGCGGTCCAGCGGGCGCCGAAGCGGTACGCGCACGCGTGTTCGCCGCAGCTGGCGACCAGCACGCGCGCCGCACCCCGCCGCAGCGCGTAGTCGACGAATGACGGCGGCAACTGCCCCGCGCAGGCGAGCGACAGCTTGACCGTGCCGGGGGCGCTGACGCGATCGAGGTCCGCGCCTTCGTCGCAGCCGAACACCACCGTTGCGCCGGGATGCGCCGCCAGCGCATCGCGCAGTTTCGCCCGCAGCGCCGTGACCGGAAGCTGCGGCAGGTCGATGCCGGTGACGAGCGGTTCGGCCGAGCGCAACGGGTTGCCGCTCGGACAGGCGCCAACGCAGATGCCGCAGCCTGCGCACAGGTCGGCGGCGACCACCGCCTGCTGCGCATGGCGTCGGCCGTCGCTGCGCGGGGCGAGCACGACCGCGCCGTACGGGCAGTCGTCGAAGCAGCGCCCGCAACCGTTGCACTGCGCGAGGTCGACGACCGCCGGTGCCGGCCGCGCCTGCCGCACGGTCCACGGCAATACGACAAGCAACACCGTCGACGCCAGCGCCAGCGCCCAGACCATGGTCGGCGAGCCGAACTCGACCAGCACCAGCGGCGCCAGATAGAACCAGTCGATCGGCACCGGCTGCGGCAGGCGCGAGAAATCCGCCGGTGCGGTCGACAGCGCGGGCACGGCGGCAGCCAGCAGCGCGAGCGTGGTGCCGAAGCCGAGCGCGAGCCGGCGCTCCGGCTGCGTGGCCGGGCGCACCAGCCGCTGCACGTGCACCCACAGGCCGAGCAGCACCAGCAAACCGACGCCCAGATGCATGAACACCAGCAGCGAAAAGAGGCGATCCGAGATCGCTTCGTCGGTGATGAAGTTGCGCAGCATCGCGGCGCCGACGCCGGGGATCGCGCCGGTCCATTCGCCGATCGCGGTAGCGACGAACTGCGCGCGCGTGTCCGCAACCAGCCAGTAGCCGACCAGCCCCGCGATCAGCATCAGCCACAGCAGCGGCACGCCGGTGACCCATGAGAACCAGCGGAAGCCCGCGTAGCGGCGATGGATCCATTCGCGCACGACGTGCGCGACCGCCAGCAGCATGAACGCGTCGGCCGCGTAGCGGTGGATGCTGCGCGCCAGCCCGCCGAACCACGGCTGCTCGCGCGCCAGCCGTGCGAGCGACTCGTGCGCGCCGGCGGCCGAGGTGTCGAAGTAGACGTAGACGATGCAGCCGCTGCCGATCGCGATCCACAACGCGAGCACGGCGAGCGCGCCGAGCTGGCGCAGCGGGTT
>JBBIQI010000250.1:0-4504 GCA_037442465.1 Burkholderiales bacterium | reverse complement strand
TAGAATCGACCCATCTTAGCAACCGCATCCGCATGCACCGCGTCGAGAAGTCCGTGTTCGTGCCCTACACCGCGGAGCAGATGTTCGGACTGGTCGCCGCGGTCAAGGAGTATCCGCGCTTCCTGCCGTGGTGCGCGTCGAGCCGCGAGCATTCGTTGCCCGACGGCCGCGTCGAGGCAACCGTGGAGATTCACTATCGCGGCGTGCGCAGCCGCTTCACGACCCGCAACGAGCACGTCCGGCCGTCGCTGATCCGCATGCAGCTCGTCGACGGGCCGTTCCGCCGCTTGCACGGAGAGTGGCGCTTCGTGCAGTTGCGCGACGACGCCTGCAAGGTCCACCTGAACCTGCACTATCAGTTCGAAAGCGGGCTGCTGGGGCGCGCGGTTGGGCCGGTGTTCGAGACGATCGCGGGTTCGCTGATCGATTCGTTTACGCGCCGTGCCGAGGCACTGTATGACCGCGGCGGCTGAGCAGCGGTTGCGGGCGACCGTGATCTATTGCGACCGCGACCGTCAATGGATCGTCGCTGTCGAAGTGCCGGCGGGCAGCACATTGCGCGACGCGGTCATCGCCTCGGGCTTGCCGGCACGCTTGCCGCAGATCGATCTCGCGGCGCTTGATCTCGGAGTGTTCAACGACCCGCGCGCGCCGGACGAACCCGTTCGCGCAGGAGATCGCATCGAAATCTATCGGCCGCTTGCAATCGAGCCGAAAGCGGCGCGACGCCTGCGCGCCGAAGTGCGAAAGCGGCGCCGGGGCTAGGAACAGTTGCGCGCGACGACTTCGCGCATGCGCTGGATTTCCGCTGCGCGCTGAGCGTCGTCCAGGACCTCGCGGTTGCCCTGCGAATCGGTGCGCGCGATGCGCTGGCCCTCTTCCAGCGAGCGCAGATAGCCGCGCGCGCGTTCGCACTCCTGCGACTTGCGCGCAGCCTGCGCCTGCTCGTCGGCCAGTTTTTTCTCGGCCTCGGCGCGCTCCTGCTGGCGCTTGCGGAACTCCATTTCGCGCTCGGCGATGGTTTTCGGTCCGGCCTTCGTTTCGCCTTTGGCGGCGGCCTTCGCGTCGCCGGCGTCGGTCGTCGCCGGCAGCGGTGCTGCCTGCGCGCCGGGCTGGCGGACGATGCTCTCGGCCTTGACATCCGCCGGCGGCGGGCGGTCCGAGAACACGAGGCGGCCGTTTTCGTCGCGCCACGCCCACTGGGCAGCGGCAGGCGTGGCGAGCAGCAGACACATCAGCAGACCGCCGGCAAGGCGGATGCGACCGGCAGAATCACCCATGAGGTCTCCCGAAAAGTGCCCGGATTCTATTTATTTAGGGGGACTCGGCAATCGTCCATTTGTCGTGGAAACGCCCGCCACATGGGCGTTTGCGGGCCGACCCGTATAATTCGCTTTTGCGTCTCGAGGCCCCCCATGAGGTTGACACAGAAGGCGCTCACCTTCGACGACGTCCTCCTGCTGCCCGCGTACTCCGCCATCCTTCCGCGCGAAACGCAGCTCACTACGCGACTTTCTCGCCGCATCTCGCTTAACCTGCCGCTGGTGTCCGCCGCAATGGACACCGTCACCGAGGCGCGACTTGCCATCGCGCTCGCTCAGGAAGGCGGCATCGGGATCATCCACAAGAATCTGACCCCGAAGCAGCAGGCGGCCGAAGTGCTGAAGGTCAAGCGGCACGAGGCCGGTGTGCTGCGCGATCCGATCACGATCGCCCCCGATCTGCCGGTGCGCGAGGCGATCGAACTGCAGCGCGCCAACAAGATCTCGGGGCTCCCGGTCGTCGAAGGCAGGCGCGTGGTCGGCATCGTCACCAACCGCGACCTGCGCTTCGAGACGCGCCTGGACGCCAAGGTACGCGAGATCATGACGCCGCGCGAGCGGCTGGTCACCGTGCGCGAGGGGGCCAGCCTCGACGAAGCGAAGGCGCTGATGCACAAGCACCGGCTGGAGCGCGTGCTGGTAGTCAACGGCGACTTCGAACTGCGCGGGCTGATCACCGTCAAGGACATCACCAAGGCGGTCGAGCATCCGCTGGCATCTAAGGACGACCAGGGCAAGCTGCGCGTCGGCGCCGCCATCGGTGTGGGGCCGGACAACGACGAGCGCGCCGAGCTGCTGGTAAAGGCCGGTGTGGACGTACTGATCGTCGATACCGCGCACGGGCATTCCCAAGGGGTGCTCGACCGGGTGCGCTGGGTGAAGAACAACTTCCCCCAGGTCGACGTGATCGGCGGCAACATCGCCACGGCCGATGCCGCCCGCGCGCTGGTGGAGCATGGCGCCGACGGCGTCAAGGTCGGCATCGGCCCGGGCTCGATCTGCACCACGCGCGTCGTGGCGGGCGTTGGCGTGCCGCAAATTACCGCGATTGCCAACGTCACCGGCGCGCTCGACGGTACGGGCGTGCCACTGTGTGCCGACGGCGGCATCCGCTACTCGGGCGACATCGCCAAGGCGCTCGCCGCCGGCGCCCACACGGTGATGATGGGCAGCATGTTCGCCGGCACCGACGAGGCGCCGGGCGAGGTGATCCTGTACCAGGGTCGCTCGTACAAGACCTATCGCGGCATGGGTAGCCTCGGCGCGATGAGCAAGGGTTCGGCCGAGCGTTACTTCCAGGACAACGACGCCAACGTCGACAAGTTCGTGCCGGAGGGCATCGAAGGCATGGTGCCTTACAAGGGCAGCGTGTTGAACATCATCTTCCAGCTCGCCGGCGGCATCCGCTCCGCGATGGGCTACTGCGGCTGCAAGACGATCGAGGAGATGCGCACGCGCGCAGAATTCGTCGAGATCACCGCCGCCGGCATGCGCGAGTCGCACGTGCACGACGTGACGATCACCAAAGAGGCGCCGAACTACCGTGTCGAGTAGGCGCGCCGGCCTGCGGCCGTCGGTCGTCGGCCGACGGAGCCGTCGATGAGCCACGAAAAGATCCTGATCCTCGACTTCGGCTCGCAGGTCACGCAGCTGATCGCCCGGCGCGTGCGCGAGGCCAAGGTCTACTGCGAGATCCACCCGCACGATGTCGGCGCGGATTTCATTCGCGCCTTTGCGCCAAAGGGCGTGATCCTGTCCGGCAGCCACATGTCGGCGTACGAGGAATCGAGCGCCGTCGCGCCGCCGATCGTCTTCGAGCTGGGCGTTCCCGTGCTCGGCATCTGCTACGGCATGCAGACGATGGCGCAGCAGTTGGGCGGCAAGGTCGAGGCCGGCCACAAGCGCGAGTTCGGTTACGCCGAGGTGCGCGCGCGCGGCCACACGCGGCTGCTGACGGGCATCGAGGACTTTCGCTCGCCCGAAGGCCACGGGACGCTGAAAGTGTGGATGAGCCACGGCGACAAGGTGGTGGAACTGCCGCCCGGCTTCAAGCTGATGGCCTCCACCGACAGTTGTCCGATCGCCGGCATGGCGGACGAATCGCGCCGCTTCTACGGCGTGCAGTTCCACCCCGAGGTCACGCACACGCTGCAGGGGCAGGCGATCCTCACCCGCTTCGTGCGCGAGATCTGCGGCTGCCGCGGCGACTGGAACATGCCGGATTACGTCACCGAGGCGATTGCCAGGATCCGCGCTCAGGTCGGCCATGAAGAGGTCATCCTGGGCCTTTCCGGCGGCGTCGATTCGTCGGTGGCCGCGGCGCTGATCCACCAGGCGATCGGGCGCCGGTTGCACTGCGTGTTCGTCGACACGGGGCTTTTGCGGCTGAACGAAGCCGAACAGGTGATCGACACCTTCGGCCGCCACATGGGGCTGGACCTCATCCATGTCGATGCGACCGCGCGTTTCATGGACAGGCTCGCCGGGGTCAGCGACCCGGAAGCCAAGCGCAAGATCATCGGCGCCGAGTTCGTGCACGTGTTCCAGGAGCAGGCCGCCAAACGGCCGAACGCCAGGTGGCTGGCGCAGGGGACGATCTACCCGGACGTGATCGAATCCGCCGGCGCCAAGACCAAGAAAGCGACCACGATCAAGAGCCACCACAACGTCGGCGGCTTGCCGGAGACGCTGCACCTGAAGCTGCTGGAGCCGTTGCGCGAGCTGTTCAAGGACGAAGTGCGCGCGGTGGGCGACGCGCTCGGCCTGCCGCACGAGATGGTGTACCGGCACCCGTTCCCGGGGCCTGGCCTCGGTGTGCGCATCCTGGGTGAAGTGAAGAAGGAGTACGCCGACCTGCTGCGGCGGGCGGACGCCATTTTCATCGACGAGCTGCGCGCGACGAAGGATGCGGCGAGCGGCAAGTCCTGGTACGAGCTGACCAGTCAGGCGTTCGCGGTGTTTCTGCCGGTCAAGAGCGTGGGCGTGATGGGCGACGGCCGCACCTACGAGCACGTGGTGGCACTGCGCGCGGTGCAGACGACCGACTTCATGACCGCGGCCTGGGCGCCGCTGCCGCACGAGCTGCTAGCGCGGGTATCCAACCGCATCATCAACGAAGTGCGCGGCATCAACCGCGTCGTGTACGACGTTTCCAGCAAGCCGCCGGCGACGATCGAGTGGGA
>JBBIQI010000249.1:0-4535 GCA_037442465.1 Burkholderiales bacterium | reverse complement strand
GGGCCGCCGGCGCCGGCGCGCGGTGTCGGCGGCGAGCGCATCGCCCGACATCGGCGGCGTCGATACCGGCGTGCATCGAAGGCCGCGTCTTCGTCTGTGCCCGTCCAGGTCGACGTGCCTTGGCGCGGCGGCCGCGCTTGTCTGCGGGACCCGGTGCGGCGCCGTGGGCGCACGCGACGCGGACCACGGCTCAGAAGAGGCGAACTTCGCTGCTGCACGGCCCGCTGGCGTCGTTGCGCCCTGCGCGGGCCTCGCCGAGGCGCTCGAGATGTCGCGGCCCTGCAAATGCGTGCGCCCGGGCAGCGGTCCGCGTGCGACGCAATCTTTGCGCCTTCTCAGTGCAGCAGGCGTGCCTCGCCGTCGTCGAGCAGCTCCTCGAGCCAAAGGGCATCGACGCTCGCTTCCTGGCTCCACAGCACCATCAGCACGATCACCTTCAGCTTCGCCAGCGGCACCGGCGTCTCGTCGATCGCGAGCGCGCGCTCGATCACGATCTCGCGCTGCGCCGGCAAGAGCTGGCCGGCCGATTCGAGAAAGCGCAGGAAAGCGACCGCCTCGTTCCCGAGCCGGTCCGTCTCGAAGCCCGCGTAGACGCGGAACGCGCCGGCGCCCTCGTCGGCCACGGCGACCGACTCGCGCGTGACGCGCGCCAGTCCCTGCAGCCACGCCAGCGCCGCGGAGATCTCCTCGTCGTCGAAGCCGGCGGCCGCGAGCTTGCGCGTCAGCGCATCGGCGTCCGGGCACGCGGTGAAGGCGCCGTAGTTCTCGTAGAGGTAGACGAGCACGTCGAACATCGATGCCGCACTGTAGCGGTTCGGCGGCGCGCGCGCAAACCCTTACCGCAACCTTTGGTAGCGGTTGCCGGGGAGACGCTCAACATGTTGGGCCAGCTCGAGTTCGAGCAGCGCTGCCGTGAGTGCGCCTGCCTCGCGCCCGGTGCGCAGCGCGAGTGCGTCGAGGTCGACCGGATCGAAGCCGAGCGCGTCGAGCAGCGCGGTCTGCTCGGGCGTCAATGCCGCGGTCGGCGCGGCTGCGGCGCTGCCCGGCGCCAGATGCAGTTCCTCCAGCACGTCCTGCGCCGATTCGGCCAGCTTCGCGCCCTCCCGGATCAGCTTGTGGCAGCCCTTGGACAGCGGCGAATGGATCGAACCGGGCACCGCGAACACCTCGCGTCCGGCGTCCGCCGCCAGCCGCGCCGTGATCAGGCTGCCCGAGCGCAGCGTGGCCTCGACGACCAGCACGCCGCGCGCCAGCCCCGCGATCAGCCGATTGCGGCGCGGAAAGTTGTGCGCGATGCCCGGCGTGCCGAGCGCGAGTTCCGAGAGCACGACGCCGCGGCGGCGAATTTCGAGCGTCAGCGCCTTGTTCGCGGCCGGATAGATCACGTCCACGCCGGTGCCGACCACCGCGATCGTCGAAGCGTCGGTGTCCGCCTTCAGCGCGCCGCGATGCGCGGCCGCATCGATACCCAGCGCCAGTCCGCTTGCGATGGTCAGCCCGGCGCGCGCCAGCGCGTGGGCGAATGCCTCGGCGTTGGCTTCGCCCTGGCGCGTGGCGTTACGGCTGCCGACGATCGCGCACACGGGCCGGTTCAGCAGTTCGCGCCTGCCGATCGCGAACAGCAGCGGCGGCGGATCGGCGGTGGCGAGCAAGGCCTGGGGGTAGTCGGCGTCGGCGAGCGTGAGCAGCGCGTGGGCGGGATCGCGCGCGAGCCATTGTTCGGTCTTGTCGAGCGCGGCGCGCAGCGCGGCGTCGGGCGCGGCCGCCAGCGTGCGCGCGAGCCGCTCGGGGACGTGTCTGCCCAGCGCGGCGGCGCTCGCTTCGAAGATCGCGGTCGGCAGGCCGAACGCCGCCAGCAGCACGCGCGCGGTGCGGGGGCCGACCTCTGGCGTCAGCGCCAGTCGCAGCCAGGCGGCGCGTTCGGCGGCATCCACGGCGCGACGCGGAAACGGTTGCGCTGACTATCGAGGATTACGCAACTTCGCGACACCGCCACCTTGCGGGTTCGCTTCGCGCTGGCTGTCGCCGGTTCCGTCATCCCGAGCGCAGCGAGGGATGTCGTCACCGCGAGCAGCGCAGACTCCTCGTCCTTGGCTCGGAATGACGAGTGCGGAGGCAGGCAGACGCCAAGCGGTTGGCACGTGTCACGAAGAAGAGAAATGCTCAATAGAGAGTGAAACGGCGCGCCACTTCGCTCGCTCGCGCCGCGTTCGCGCGCGCCAACGCGATGTCTTCAACGGCGCGCTCGCGGCCCAGGCTCGGTGTTGCGTCGCGCGTGCGGGTGACGTCGATCAACGCGGAGAAGCCGGTCCGGGCGATACCACCGGCGCGGCCATCGGTACCGCGGCCGCGGCCGGACGCGGCTCTGCGGTCGCAAGTTGCAGATCGTCGGGCTGCTGGAAGCGGTCGCCCACCTTGACCGGCCGCTCGACGCGCATTACCAGCGCGTAGGCGATGCCGTCGAACACGCGAAAGACGAACATCTCGCCGATGCGCTCGTCCGGCAGCTTGATGAACTCGCGCTTGTCCGCGGTGCGGTCGAGAATCGTCTCACCGGTGGCGAGCAGCGCCAGTACGTGACCGACTTCCAGACCGTCGCGCCGCCCGCGGTTGATCGTGACGATGCTCTGCGTGCCGGCCTGGTTGACACCGCCATAGACGGACACGATGCGACCGTCGATCGCGCGCTCGGGACGGCGCGGAACGTACGCGATCAGTTGCTGGCGCTCGATCGGCACCAGTCGATCGCCGACGCCCATTTCCTGCTTGCTGTCCTGGATGCGCAGCGTGGCGACCTCGCCGCGCTTGGCCATGCGCGCGGTGCCGAGGTAGAAGGCTTCGTAGGCGATCGGGCTCTTGCGCGCGGCGTCGTCCGGGTCGTACAGCGGACGCGCCGGCCGGAACACGTGGTAGTTCTCAATGCGCTCGTCGGTGATGCCGCGCGCGTACGCAGTGTCGCCGCGGCCCAGATAGACGCGGCCTTCCTGCGTGGCGACGATGCGTGGGTAACGCGCCAGTTCGTTGGCCTCGACCACCATTGGCTTTGACAGGAACGGCTCGATCGCGTTGTTCGGGATCGCCGGAATCGCGGCGCCGCGCTCAGCACCCAGATCGCGCACGCGCGGCGATAGCCGCACCAGATCGCCGGGCGCGCCGGGTAGCGCATCGGGTTGTGCGACCTGCAGCGTGGCGCGGCCGTCGGCCTTCACGAGCCGCAGCACCTGTCCCGGATAGATCAAATGCGGGTTGCTGACCTGCGCCTTGTTCATCCCCCACAGCTCCGGCCAGCGCCAGGGGCTGGTCAGAAACACGCTCGAGATGTCCCACAGCGTGTCGCCCTTCTTGACCGTGTAGACGTCGGGCGCGGTTGGCGCCAGCGCCGACAGGGGTACACCCGCCTGCGCGACCTGATCGGCCGTCCTGCGCTGCTCGTCCGTGACCTGATAGCGGCCGTCCGGCGTGGTCTGCGCCAGTGCACCGCCGGCCAGCAGGGCACCGGCGAGAACCAGCGCCAGCGGGGCGGGGCGGAAGGCGAAAATCACCGTGTTCATGCAAGCTCCCTGTTGCGCGGGCGGTCGCCGCGCAGCGACCGCGGTGCGGATTGTCCCGGATGCGGTCCGACCAACGTCATGCAGCGCTTAAAATTCTGCCCGTAGGGTCTTGACATCGCAACGCATATCGGCGCCCTTCGATACCCGTTATGGGCGATGCCAGGCGGCTGGGACCCGCGCCGAGTATGTCGGTTCGCAACCTGTCGGAAGGCTTGAAAAGCAGTACCAATCGCCTCATTCATACACGCTGAAGCGCGGCGCGTGCATCATGCGCGCGGCGCGTGCGCATTGCGAGAACCCGAAGTGGCACGGTTGACCATCCTTGAATATCCCGATCCGCGGCTGAAAAAGGTCGCACAACCCGTCACGCGCTTCGACGAACGGCTGCGCAAGCTGGCCGCGGACATGGCCGAGACCATGTACGCCGCGCCGGGGGTTGGGCTTGCGGCCACGCAGGTCGATGTGCACGAGCGGCTGATCGTCGTCGACGTGTCGGAAACCAAGGATCAGCTTCGGGTGTTCGTGAATCCCGAGATCGTCTGGGCTTCCGAGGAGACGGTC
Source organism: Burkholderiales bacterium (assembly GCA_037442465.1). Lineage (GTDB taxonomy): Bacteria > Pseudomonadota > Gammaproteobacteria > Burkholderiales > Burkholderiaceae_F > DSNY01. Next base: position 423 of record JBBIQI010000249.1, on the reverse strand, counting down.
GTCTGCGAAGAGGGCTGCCTGTCGGTGCCGGGCATCTACGACGAGGTGCGCCGGCCCGCCAAGGTACGCGTGCGCGCGCAGGACGTCGCCGGCGACACTTTCGAGCTCGACTGCGAGGGGCTGCTCGCGATATGCGTGCAGCACGAAATGGATCACCTGCTGGGCAAGGTCTTCGTCGAGTACCTGTCGCCGCTGAAGCAGGAGCGCATCCGCACCAAGCTCAGGAAGCGCAAGGCGCGCGAGGCGGCCTGACGCGGCCGTGCCGCGCGCGGTGCGGCCAGCGGCGGCGGTACCCGGATATGCCCCGGCGCTGGCGCCGCCGCAGGCTAGGTTGCCGCTCGATGGCTCCCCGCGCCGGACGCGGTCCGCCGGGCCGCCCCAGTGCCGACGCATTAGCCCGGATATTTCACGAGGTCGCCCCCG
>JBBIQI010000248.1:0-4557 GCA_037442465.1 Burkholderiales bacterium | reverse complement strand
TCGGCGACGAGCCGCGCCGGCAGCGGCGCATTTTTCGGCGCGTCCAGCCGCGCCAGCGCCACGCGCGCGAGCGCGGCCGATACGCGGTCGGCTCTCGACAGGCTCGCATCGTCGCCGAAGCGCACGAGCAGCCGGTCCCACTCGGCGACCAGCGTCTTGCGGTCGGCGCTGCCGGGCGCGGTGACGTAACCGGCGATCTCGCCGGCCGCATCGGTCAGCACCGAGAAGTTCTCTCGCGCGAGCTTCGCGTCGGCGAGCACCGTTCGAACCTGCGGGTACGCGGCGGCGGGCGCGACGCGCTTGTCGGGCGCGTTCGCTGCCGCGGCGATCGCCTTCAGCGTCAGCCGCGCGCGCGCATCGGCCACCGCATGCGGGCAGCGCTGCGCGAGCCGCGCAAGCGTGTCGGACAACTGCGCTTTCGGCACGGCGGCTTCGTGATCGGTTTCCCACGAGTAGTACGCGAGCAGCCGCCAGTCGGCGGGCGTCAGCACCGGGTTGTCGGACAACGCGGCGGCGAGCAGCGTCTTGACGGGCCGCGTCGCGTTCATGCCGAGCGCGAGCACGCGCATGTACTGCTGTGCGTCGACCTCGCCGGGCAGCCGCGTGACTTCGGTGCCGTCCGGCCGGAACAGCACCATCGTCGGGTAGCCGCTGACCTTGAAGCGGCTGGCGAGCATCTGCGCCGACGGCGAGTCGCCGTCGATGTAGACGGGTACGAACACGCGCGAGCGCTCGATGAAGTCGCGCCGGTTGAAGATCGTCGCCTTGACCTGGTTGCACGGCGGACACCATTCGGCGCCCCAGTACAGGAACAGCGGCCGCCGCTCGCGCTTGGCGCGCGCGAACGCCGAATCGACGTCGCCCGCGTGCCAGGCGATGTCCTGTCCGCTCGCCTTCGTGCCCTTGGCGGCGGTCGCTGCGTGCGCCGCGGGAACGCCGAGAAGAAGGACCGTTAGCGCGATGAGCCAAGGCTTCATGCGACCTCCGGCGAGCGGACTCAACAGGTGCGCCCGACGATCGACGCGGTGGCGATCAGCTCCTCGAGCAGCGCCATCGCCGCGCGTCCCGAAGCGGCGTACGGGTCGAGGGTGGGTTTTTCCGAGTACTTCAGCAGCGTCGAAGGATTGACCTTCGCCAGATTGACCTGACCCATTGTCCAGCTGGCGAAGCGCCGTTCGGACACCTCCTCGTAGTGCAGCAGCACCACGTCGCGATGGCGCTTGTCGCGCACGATCTTGTTGTACAGCCGGTTGACCGCTTCGCGCCCGCCTTCGAGCACCTGCATGTAGACGTCGCCGCCGTGGCACAGGATTCCGGTGATGCCCAGCTCCGGGTTGTGCTTGCGCGACTGCGCGAGGATCGCTTCGATCACTTCGTGCGTCGCCGCTTCGGCGGTGCGGCTGGCGTACAGCAGGCGGACGAGCATGGCGGCTTCCTTCGAGTGCGGCGGGCGTGCGGCGATCAGCCGCCTTTTTGCAGCAGCGCCAGGAATTCGCGGCGCAAACTCACGTCCTTCAGGAACACGCCGCGCATCACGCTGTTGACCATCTTGGAATCGGTGTCCTTGACCCCGCGCCACTGCATGCAGAAGTGATCGGCCTCCATCACCAGCGCCAGCCCGTCGGGCTGCATGCGCTCCTGCAGCAGGTCCGCGAGCCGCGCGACCGCCTCTTCCTGGATCTGCGGCCGGCTCATCACCCAGTCCGCGAGCCGCGCGTACTTCGACAGACCGATCAGGTTCGAGTGCTCGTTGGGCATCACGCCGATCCACAGCTTGCCGATGATCGGGCACAGGTGGTGAGAGCAGGCGCTGCGCACGGTGATCGGACCCACGATCATCAGCTCGTTCAGTTGCTCGACGTTCGGGAACTCCGTGACCGGCGGCTCGGGGACGTAACGGCCGCGGAAGACTTCGGTGATGTACATCTTCGCCACGCGGCGCGCGGTGTCCTGCGTGTTGTGGTCGCTTTCGGTGTCGATGACCAGGCTGTCGAGCACGCCGAGCAGTTTGCGCTCGACCTCTTCGCGCAGCAGGTCCAGCTCGCCGGGCTCGATGAAGCGCGCGATGTTGTCGTTCGCGTGGAAGCGTTCGCGCGCGCGCCGCAGTCGCTCGCGGATCTTCTGCGATACCGGCACGCCGAGGTCCTCGGCGGCGGCTCGATTGCGGGTCGGATCGTCCATCGTTGACTCGCCCGGCGGTGTCGAGTATGCATCGTAGCCCGAACCGGCGCCGGCGCGCGGCGGCGGTCAACCTACAAGAAGCGGTACTCGACCCGCAGCACGTGGAAATTCAACCCTGGGTTGGGGTGGCGGATGCCCGCGTTGGAATAGTGGACGAAGCGGTAACTCAGTTCGATCGCGTCGGCGTCGCCGAAGCTGCGGCCCGCGGCGAGGTGATCGCTGAACTGAAAGCGCGTGCTGAAGCGCCGGTCGCGCGTCTCGTACAGATCCGACAGCGTGTTCAGACCGATGCCGAAGTCGAAGAACCAGCGCGCGACGCGCGCATCGCGCAACCGCAGATAGGGCGTAAAGCCGACGACCGTGATCCGGCCGCGGCCGGCCGCGGTCGGCTGCGGAAAACGCCAGCGCGCGACCGCGATCTCGCCGAGCGCCTCGAGGCGCGTCGTCCCGTGCGACCACAGCGGCTCGCCCGGCGCGGCCACGAGTGCCAGGCGCAACATGTCGGTGCCGTTGCCACGGCCGGCCTCGACAGCGAGGCCCACCCGCCCGCCTGCAACCTCGGCCGCTGCGACGTGGGGGAAAGCGAGCGCCGCAGCGCATGCGAACGCGGCAGCCCGCGCCGCATGCTCGAGCCTCATTCTCACGCACGAAACATACCCGGCCACCGGTGGACCGCGCAACTCGCACGCGGCGCGGACGCGCCGCGCCGCACCGCTCTGGCACACTGCGCGGCGTATGAAGACCGCCGTCCGCATCGTCTTTGCCTGGCTGTGCACGGGCGCGCTGCACGCGCAGGCCGGGTCGTTCTCGTTCGCGCTGATCGGCGACGCGCCGTACGGCGCCGCCGAAAGCGCGAGGCTCGAGCGTTTGATCGACGAAATCAACGCCGACGCGTCGGTCGGTCTCGTGCTGCATGCGGGCGACCTCAAGGGCGGGCGCGAGCCCTGCGACGACGAACTGCTGCGCGCGCGCCACGCGCAACTGCAGCGCCTGCGCGCGCCGCTGGTCTTCACGCCCGGCGACAACGACTGGACCGACTGCCATCGCCCTGCCGCGGGCGCCTTCCACCCGCTCGAACGGCTCGCCGCGCTGCGCGCGCTGTTCTTTGCCGATCCGCGCCGCACGTCGGGTGGTGTGCCGCGCGCGGTCGAGTCGCAAAGCGCGCTGCCGGAGTTCGCATCGTTCGTCGAAAACGTGCGTTTCATGCACGCGGACGTGGTGTTCGCCACGCTGCACGTGGTCGGCAGCAACAACGGGCCGGCACCCTGGCGCGGCATCGATCCGCTGGACGACCCGCGCACGCCGCGCGCCGAACGGCTGCAGGAGTTCGAGCGCAGGCAGGCCGCGAACCTCGCCTGGCTCGACGCCGCGTTCGCGCAGGCGCGCTCGAGCGGCGCGCCGGCAGTGGTGCTGCTGATGCACGCGAATCCGCGCTTCGACCTGCCGGCCGGCGATCCGCAGCGCGCCGGTTTCGACGCGCTGCTCGAGCGGCTCGCGCAGCGCGCAGTGGACTTCGGCCGGCCCGTGCTGCTCGCGCACGGCGACTTTCATCGCTTCGTCGTCGATCGGCCGCTCGATGTCGAAGGCGCCACGCCGCGCGTGCCGAACCTCGTGCGCGTGCAGAGTTTCGGCAGCCCGTGGATTCGTTGGGTCAAGGTGACCGTCGACCCGGGCGCGCCGTCGCCGTTCCGCATCGAAGCCGTTGACGCAGACGGCATTCCCGCGCAGTAAGGCCGCCGGCCGCGCGCTACCGGTAACGCAGCGTGGCCAGGTAAGCGACGACGTCCTCGACTTCCTGCGCGGTCAGTATCGGCTTGCCCGGGTCTTCGTTGCCCGTCGCGGGGCGGGCGTCGGCGCGGTGGAAGCTCGGCATCTCCACCTTGGGCGTCACCTGCGCATAGTCGACGACCGACAGTCGCAGTTGCGCCGGCGTCAGCCGGGCGCCCACGCCGTCGAGCGCAGGGCCGCGGCCGCCGCCGCCGGGCAGGTCCTTGATCGCGTGGCATCGCAGGCAGTTCGCCGCCTCGCGCTTGGCGATCAGCGCGCGGCCGCGCGCCGCGTTGCCCGGCGTGTTGGTAAGCGCCTGCGGTATGCCGTCGCCCTCGACCCGGTAGTTGGCCACTTGTGCATCCGCGGTGCCGGCCAACGCCAGCAGCAAAGCGATCCCCAGCGCGCGTGTCATCGTGTTCCGGGTCGGCGACCCGCCTCCTTTGTCTTCATTGATGGTCACTGATCCTCGTGACACGCGCCAACCCGCCCGGCGTCCGCATCCCCCACCGGTCGTCATCGCGCGCTGGCCACCCCAAGTCGTTCCGCGACAGCTACGTCTCATCATTCCGAGCCGAAACCCCCATGCCGAGCTGAAACCCCTCGTCA
>JBBIQI010000247.1:0-4571 GCA_037442465.1 Burkholderiales bacterium | reverse complement strand
GCGCGAGCGCCCAGCCGCCGTGCGCGCCGGCATCCGCGCGCGCCGGCAGGGCGGCCGCACCGTGCGCTTCGAGGATCAGTTCGGCGATGCGCTGGTAGATCTCCGAGCCCTTGATCTTCAGCATCGAGGCCATCGGCCCCGGCGCGCCGCGCGCGCGCGCCTCCGCGAGCACGCGCAAGTTGGTGATCTCGAGGGCCATCAGGTCGATCTCCACTTCCGCCAGCCGCGCCGCGAACAGCGGATCGTCGGCGAGCGGCCGGCCATTGCGCCGCAGCTCGCGCGCCAGCCGCTTGGCGCGCGCCAGCTCGCGCTTGTTGATGCCGATGTTGGCGATGTTGGTGCGCTCGTGCTCGAGCAGATACTTGGCGATCGTCCAGCCCTGGTTCTCCTCGCCGACGCGCAGTTCGACCGGCACCTCGACGTCGTCGAGAAACACCTCGTTGACCTCGTCGGAGCCGTCGAGCAGATGAATCGGCCGCACCGTGACGCCGCGTGACTTCATGTCGATCAGCAGGAACGAGATGCCCTCCTGCTTCTTCGCCTCGGGGTCGGTGCGCGCGAGACAGAACATCCAGTTCGCATGCTGCGCGAGCGTGGTCCACGTCTTCTGCCCGTTGACCACGTAGCGGTCGCCCTTGCGGATCGCGCGCGTGGTCAGGCTTGCCAGGTCGCTGCCGGCGCCCGGCTCCGAATAGCCTTGGCACCACCAGTCCTGCCCCGACGGAATGCGGGGCAGGAACTGCTGCTGCTGCCACTCGCTGCCGAAGCGCATCAGCACGGGACCGACCATGCGCAGCCCGAAGGGAAGCTGCCGCGGCGCGCCGGCGAGCGCGCACTCCTCGTCGAAGATGTGCTGCTGCACCGGATCCCAGCCGGGGCCGCCCCACTCGCGCGGCCAGCTCGGCGCGCCCCAGCCTTTTTCGTGCAGGATCTTCTGCCAGCGCAGCGTGTGTTCGCGCGAGACGCGCTCGCCGGCTTCGACGGTTTCGCGGATATCGGGCGGAATCGCCTTCGTGACGAACGCGCGCACCTCGGCGCGGAAGGCTTCTTCTTCGGGGGTGAAGTTCAGGTCCATGCGTCGTCTGCCGTTTCGTGTCCCTCTGCGCTGCTGCACCTCTCACGTCGGCCCGCGCCTGCCGCCGGCGGCGAGGGCATCGAGTCCCCGCGCCGCGGCCATGGAGCGCGCGCCAGGCGGAAAGGCTGCCGTCACGCGTCGATCGACTGCGCCTACGCCACGCGTTCGATCACCACCGCCAGCCCCTGTCCCAGCCCGACGCACAGGCTCGCCACACCGTAGCGGCCGCCGCGGCGCTGCAACTCGCGTGCGCAGGTCAGCAGCACACGCGCGCCGGACGCGCCGAGCGGATGGCCGACCGCGATCGCGCCGCCGTTCGGATTGACGCGCGCATCGTCGAGAGGCAGCTTCATCAGTCGCAGGCAGGCGCCGACCTGGCTTGCGAACGCTTCGTTGATCTCGATGACGTCGATGTCCGCGAGCCTGAGCTTCGCCCGCTCGAGCGCCTTCGGAATCGCGTAGGCCGGACCCACGCCCATGATGCGCGGCGGCACGCCGACGGCGGCCGCGGCGACGATGCGCGCGAGCGGCTTTGCGGCCAGCGACTCGGCTGCACGCTGCGCGCCGATCAACAGTGCGACCGCGCCGTCGTTGATGCCCGACGCGTTGCCCGCGGTGACCACGCCGTCGGGTGCAAGCGGCTTGAGCTTGGCCAGCGTCTCGGGCGTCGTCTCGGGGCGCGGGTGCTCGTCGGCTTCGACCGGCACCGTCGAGCCTTTCGCGCCGGGCACGTTCACCGCAACGATTTCGCCTCTGAAGAAACCCTCGGCGCGCGCGCGCTCGTAGCGCGACTGCGAGCGATACGCGATCGCGTCGGCCTCGGCGCGCGACACACCGAACTCGCGCGCGACGTTGTCGCCCGTCTGCGGCATCGTGTCGGCGCCGAAGCGCGCCAGAAATCGCGGATTCGGAAAACGTGCGCCGATCGTCGTGTCGAAGATCTGCGCGTCACGCCCGAACGGCTGCGCGTTCTTGGCGAGCGCGAACGGCGCGCGCGTCATGCTCTCCACACCGCCGGCGACGTACAGCTCGCCTTCGTCGGCGCGCACCGCGCGCGCGGTATCGACGACCGATTGCAGTCCGCTCGCACACAGCCGGTTGACCGTCACACCGCCCACGCGCTCGGGCAGACCCGCCAGCAGGGCGGCGAAGCGCGCGACGTTGCGCGAATCCTCGCCGGCCTGGTTGGTGCAACCGAGCACCACTTCCTCGACGCGCTCGGCGGCGGCCGGATGGCGCGCCAGTAGCGCGGCGATCGTCTGCGCGACCAGTTCGTCGGGGCGGATCGAAGCGAGTACGCCGGCGTGGCGGCCGAAGGGCGAGCGCACGCCGTCGATCAGATAAGCGTCAGCCATGGAATGTTCCGTTTGTTTGCCGATCGGCCGGGCCGGCCGTGGCGCCGACCCGTACCGACGGCTAGCTTAGTCGGTCGCCGCGGTTCTGTCGGTCCCACCGCATGGGGCCGGTACGATGCGTCCCGTGGCGGGCTCCGTCGCGCCACAGATCGAATGCTTGCCCCACCGCCGTTTCCGATGCGACTACGCCCCGTCGATCCGCCGCGCCGCGCCCTGGACGCCACACCCATGTCGGCGCACCCGCCGCGAGGCCGCGCATGAGCGTGGCGCCCGAAGTCGTCGGTTATCTGGCCGCGGCGCTGACCACGATCGCGTTCGTCCCGCAGGCCTGGCATACGTGGCGCACGCGCGCCACGCATGGCATCTCGCTCGGCATGTACTCGACCTTTACCGCGGGCGTGGCGTCCTGGCTCGTCTACGGCATCCTGCTCGGTGCCTGGCCGATCATCGTCGCCAACACGATCACGCTTGCGCTCGCGCTGTTCATCCTGGCGCTGAAGCTGAGGCACGGTTGAACGCGCCAAAGAAAACGGCGCCCGCAGGCGCCGTGGCTTGCCGTGCAGACCGCGCTCAGGGCGTCGGCAGCGGCGGCGTGGTCGCCTGCTGCGCGATGATCGCGCCCGCAGCACGCGTCGGGTGGAAGCCGTCCCAGTACAGATACAGATCGGGTTGCGTGCACACCGAGAACGTCGGCGTGGTCACCACGCACGGCTGGGTGACGTTCGACAGCCCGAACTGCGCCGGCGACTGCGTGACCTGAACGGACAGCGTGAACAGGTCGAGCAGGTAGATGTTCAGCCCGGGAGAGACCGCCCGCAGTCCGTTCAACTGAGCCGCGAGGTTCTGGTTGAAGCCGGCCGCGAGCTGGGTGGCGCCCTGCGCCGCAGCGGCGCCGAGCGACTGCGCGAGCGGTGTAGCCCCGACGTCGGGGGCGTTGGCCACCAGAATGTGGCGTGCGCCGGCGGCATACAAGCGGGAGACGAGCGTGACCACGTCGGTGATCGCGGCCGTGACAAGCTGGGTCGTCGTGATCGTCTGCGCTTGGATCAAAGGCAGTCCGGCGGTGATGTTGTTGCCGAACGTCGAGGCATCGACCAGGTAGAGGAACTGCGGCTCGGCGCGGAAGTTCACGCGCGTCAGATACTGATCGACCTGCGCGGCCATGCTCGGCGTGGTCGACTGCGTGGTCAGCCCGGGAATCGCGCCGGTACGCGCCCCCGCATACGCGTAGTTCCAGCCCCCCTGGGTCGACGGCACCAGCGTGCCGCCGTACCGCGCGGCGATCGTCTCGCCCCAGAGGGTGCCGTTGGAGAAGCGGCCCTGCGCATAGGGCGGCACCGGCGGGCAGCCGGGCGTCGAAGGCGTCGGGCAAACGTTGCCGGTATCGGTCAAGCTCGCGCCGAAGGCGACCGTCGTGCTGAACAGCGGTGGCGGCGTGGGCGTCTCGTCGCCGCCTCCGCACGACGCGACCAGGATTGCGACCGCAGCGACTGCCGTCGCGCGGGCCCATGGGCGCGCAAGGCGCGCAAGATAAGCGTTCATTCGATGGTCTCCTCTGCGTGACTTGTTGTTGCGCACCGGCCATCGTGCCGGCCGTTGCGGCCGACTATACGCGGCGGATTGCGCGCAGTAACCTGCGCGTGGCTTGCGCGCGACGCATTCGAGGCGCAGACCCGCTGACCGGGGCTGGTGCGCGCGCCGATCGCCGCGTCGGGCCGTGCCGCCGCGCCTGTCCAGTCGATGTCTCTCGTCGCCGTGCAGCGTGTGCCGTGCGCTCGGCCCGCTGGCGGCGATGGCCTGCGGCGTCTCAGTCGCCCGCTTGCGCGCGACGCAGCCGGTCGTGCACCGCCTCCCAGGCGCCGCCCGCCGGCGGGCGCGCGACGAGAATGCGCTCCGCACCGGCGGCGTCCAGTTCGTGCAGCAGCGCATAGAGGCGGCGTGCGTATTCGTCGGGTTGCGCCGGCGCGATCCGCCGCAGCACGATGTCGCGCGTGCGGTCGAGCAGCGCCTGCGCGGGCGCCAACACCGCGAGCCGATGGCCGCGCAGCGCGTTGATGCGCGCCGGCAGTTGCGCGGCGTCGACGAGTTCGAGCGGCGTGCGCGGCGCCGTGGCCATCACCTTCACCTGGTCGTCGGCGCCG
>JBBIQI010000246.1:0-4590 GCA_037442465.1 Burkholderiales bacterium | reverse complement strand
AGAAGATGATGAAAGCGAGGATCACGAAGTTGATCACGATCGTCGCGAAACTGCCCCAAGCGAGCACCGTGCCGACTTTCTGAGCCTCGATCAGCGACGCGCCCGGCGGAACGTTGCCCGCGAGCACCCAGTACTGGTTGGAGAAGTCGACCTGCCCGCGCATGATGAAGCTCACGATCGGCACGATCATGTCCTTGACCGCCGAATCGACGATCTTGCCGAAAGCCGCGCCGATGATCACGCCGACGGCGAGATCCATGACGTTGCCCTTCAGCGCGAATTCCCGAAACTCCTTGAGCATGCTCATTGCGTCTTCCCCCCTCCGGTTGTCGGTTGTCTGCCGCGGACGGCGCGGCGATTGCAGGGGCGAGCGAGCGCCGGCGCGTGCCGGCGGATATCGCGCGTCGTGGTGACCCGGCGCGCCTCGGGTCGCGGCCCGGGGCGCGGATTCGGTCGACTTGACGGCATGCAGTAAAATCGCGCGCTGCCGCGCAGGCCGGGCGCTGCCGCCGCGAGCCGAAATCTTGTCCGACCCTCAGGGAGTTCCCGCCATGTCCACCCCCTCAGCAGCCGCCGAAGCGGCGGACGGCGAACGCCGCACGGCGCTGATCGCGACCTGCGTTGTCGGCGGCGCCGGCGCCGCCGCCGCAGTCGTTCCCTTCGTGAGCTCGTTCGCGCCTTCGGAGCGTGCGAAGGCCGCCGGCGCCCCGGTCGAAGTCGACCTGTCGTCAATCGTGCCGGGCGAGATGAAGACGGTCGAGTGGCGCGGCAAGCCGGTCTGGATCCTGCGTCGCACGCCGCAGATGATCGAAGCGATCAAGAAGACCGAGGACAAGGTGGCCGATCCGAACTCGCAGCGAACGGCTTACCCGACGCCGCCTTACGCGAAGAACGCTTTGCGCTCGATCAAGCCCGAGTTCTTCATCGCGGTTGGCATCTGCACGCATCTGGGCTGCTCGCCGGTCGGGCCGATCGCGCCAAACGCCGATCCGGCGCTGGGGGCGGACGCGGGCTTCCTGTGCCCCTGCCATGGCTCCACGTTCGACCTGGCCGGCCGCGTTTTCAAGAACAAGCCCGCGCCGGACAACCTCGAAGTGCCGCCGCACAAGTATCTGTCCGACACCGTCGTCCTGATCGGCGACGATTCCAAAGCCTGATAGCGCGCCGGGACGAACCATGGCTCTGCACAAGACCGAATACAAAGGCCTGCTCGGCTGGATCGACGCGCGTATGCCGACGTTGATGTCGGAATACAAGAAGCACATGTCGGAGTACTACGCGCCCAAGAACTTCGACTTCTGGTACTTCTTCGGCAGCTTCGCGCTGGTGGTGCTGGTGATCCAGATCGTCACCGGCATCTTCCTGGTGATGCACTACAAGCCGGATGCGCGACTCGCGTTCGAGTCGGTCGAATACATCATGCGCGACGTACCGGGCGGCTGGTTCATCCGCTACATGCACTCGACCGGCGCGTCGTTCTTCTTCATCGTCGTGTATCTGCACATGTTCCGCGGGCTGCTGTACGGCAGCTACCGCAAGCCGCGCGAACTGGTCTGGATCTTCGGCTGCCTGATCTTTTTGTGCCTGATGGGCGAGGCGTTCTTCGGCTACCTGCTGCCGTGGGGGCAGATGAGCTACTGGGGCGCGCAGGTGATCGTCAATCTGTTCTCGGCGATCCCGCTGATCGGCCCCGACCTGTCGGTGTGGATCCGCGGCGACTACGTCGTGTCCGACGCGACGCTGAACCGCTTCTTCTCGTTTCACGTGATCGCGATCCCGCTGGTGCTGCTGGGGCTGGTCGTCGCGCACATCCTCGCGTTGCACGACGTCGGGTCGAACAATCCCGACGGCATCGAGATCAAGGACCACAAGGGCCCCGACGGCAAGCCGCTCGACGGCATTCCTTTCCACCCGTACTACACGGTGCACGATGTTTTCGGGCTGGCGATCTTCCTGATGGCTTTCTTCGCGATCGTGTTCCTGGCGCCGGAGATGGGTGGCTACTTCCTCGAGTGGAACAACTTCATCCCGGCCGACCCGCTGGTGACGCCGCCGCACATCGCGCCCGTGTGGTATTTCACGCCCTTTTATTCGATCCTGCGCGCAACCACCAGCGACTTCATGTGGGCGCTGGTCGCCGGCATCGTCGGCTACGCGGCGCTGCTGTACTTCGCACTGCCGCGCGGTCTGGCGCGTTATTCCACGCTCGCCGTGACGCTGGTGCTCGCGGTGCTGATGCTGCCGAAGAGCCCGTTCGCGCTCGACCCGAAGTTCTGGGGTGTGGTGCTGATGGGCGTGTCGGTGCTGATCTTCTTCGCGCTGCCGTGGATCGACCAGTCGCCGGTGAAGTCGATGCGCTACCGGCCGGCCTGGCACTTCTGGCTTCTGATGGGGTTCGTGGTCGTGTTCCTGGTGTTGGGCTATCTCGGCACGCAGCCGCCGGAGCCGACGCTCACGTTGATCGCCCAGGCGGGGACGCTGCTGTATTTCGCTTTCTTCTTCCTGATGCCCTGGTGGAGCCGCATCGGCGAGTTCAAGCCGGTGCCCGAGCGGGTGACCTTCGCGGCGCACTGAGGAGAACAACAATGAAAAGACTCGTCGCCGCGTTTGCGCTCCTTGTCGCCGCCGGCAGCGCCTTCGGCGCCGGTGCGGCGCTGCACCTGGACAAGTGGCCGGACCGCTCCAAGGACCTCGCCGCGCTGCAAAACGGCGCGCGGCTCTTCGCCAACTATTGCCTCGGCTGTCACAGCGCGAACCTGATGCGCTGGAACCGGCTCAACGACATCGCGCTCGACGACCGGCAGATCAAGGACTTCCTGATCTTCGGCAACCAGAAAGTCGGCGACACGATGTCGATCGCGATGAGCCCGAAAGACGCAAAGGTCTGGTTCGGCAAGACGCCGCCGGATCTGTCGGTGATCGCGCGCGCGCGCACCTCGTTCGACTACGCTGGCGCCGACTATCTGTATACGTTGCTGCGCAGCTACTACCGCGACGCCGCTTCGCCGACCGGCTGGAACAACGTCGTGTTTCCCAGCATCGGCATGCCGCACGTGTTGTGGGAGCGGCAAGGTCCGCGCGAGGTGACGATCGAGCGCGTGACACATGCTGACAAAGGCTATGTGCGCACGGTGACGACCTTCGGCACTGACGGCATCGCCACATCGACCGCAACGCCGCTGGCCGCGGCGGCGGCCGAAGGCACGTCCGCTTCGTTCAAACCGCTGGCGCCGCAACTGGCACGGCAGTACGACTCCGATATCGCCGACCTGGTCGCCTTTCTCGTGTTCATGACCGAGCCGGTGCGCGCCGACCGTGTCCGCATCGGTGTGTGGGTGCTGCTTTTTCTCGCGTTGTTCACGGTCGTCGCGTGGCGACTGAACGCGGTGTACTGGAAGGACGTGAAGTAAGCGCGCGAGCGCGCCGACCGGCGCGGTCGTTCGTTTGCGAGGGCGGGCGCGGCTCGCCCTCGTCGATTTTCAGAGGTACGCGACGATGATGGTTCTTTATTCCGGCACCACTTGCCCGTTTTCGCAACGTTGCCGCTTCGTGCTGTTCGAAAAGGGCATGGACTTCGAGATCAAGGACGTCGATCTCTTCAACAAGCCCGAAGACATCAACGTGATGAATCCGTACGGGCAGGTGCCGATCCTGGTCGAACGCGATCTGATCCTGTACGAGTCGAACATCATCAACGAGTACATCGACGAGCGATTCCCCCATCCGCAGCTGATGCCGGCGGATCCGGTGATGCGCGCGCGCACGCGACTGTTCCTGTTCAACTTCGAACGCGAGCTGTTCGTGCACGTGCAGACGCTGGAGAACAGCACCAAGCAGCCGGCGATCGACAAGGCCAGAGCGATCATCCGCGACCGCCTGACCCAGCTCGCGCCGATTCTGCTGAAGAACAAGTACATGCTTGGCGAGGACTTCTCGATGCTCGACGTCGCGATCGCCCCGCTGCTGTGGCGGCTGGACCACTACGGCATCGACCTGCCGAAGAGTGCGGCGCCGCTGATGAAGTACGCCGAGCGCATCTTCAGCCGCCCCGCCTACATCGAGGCGCTGACGCCGTCCGAGAAGGTGATGCGGCGCTAGAGCCCGGCTTGCGGATCGCGCTGAACCGGTTACGCTTCGACCGCCGTCGTCTCTGACTGCCGCCGCATGCCCGAGCCATCGACCAAGCCCTACCTGATCCGCGCGATCTACGACTGGTGCACGGACGCGGGCTTTACGCCCTATGTGGCCGTGGCGGTCGACGAGTCGGTGCGCGTTCCGGCCGAGTTCGTCAAGAACGGCGAGATCGTGCTGAACATCTCCGCACTCGCGACCAATCGCCTGCGCATCGACAACGACGCGATCGCCTTCCAGGCGCGCTTCGGCGGCGTGCCGCGCGACGTGTTCGTGCCGATCGCGCGCGTGATCGCGATCTACGCGCGCGAAAACGGCCAGGGCATGGCCTTCGAAGTGCCGCGCTCGCTGCCGGCCGGTGTCGAAGGCGCGCCGGGGGCCGAGGCCCGACCGCACGAGGCGGCACCGCGCGAGCGTGCAAACCTGGTTCCGGTCGCGGCGCCGCCCGCGGACGCCAGC
>JBBIQI010000245.1:0-4591 GCA_037442465.1 Burkholderiales bacterium | reverse complement strand
GCGCCAGCCCGGCGGCCGCAGAGGCCCGCAGCAGCTCGCGCCGGCGCATCCAAACGGTGCGCGGCGTGATTTCGGACGGCGCGATATCGCGCGGGGCACTCCAGGGATAACGGGTCGTCGGCATCGGGGTCGTCGGAGGATCGGCTGTGTTGTTCGTTCGGGACTCGGTCGTCGCAGCAGGGCGCAAAGCTTACGTCTGACCGTTGGCGCACCGTCGGCGTTCCCGCGGCGCGGGACTACAATGCGGCAACGCCGGACCCCACCTTGGGGCCGGCGTTTTTTTGCGTCCGCGCCGGACAGGAGGTGTCGCCATGCACATCGAATACGAAGTCAAGCTCGACTACAAGGACGTGCTGATCCGTCCGAAACGCTCGACGCTGACCTCGCGCTCGGACGTCGACATCACACGCCAGTTCGCCTTCCGCCACGCGCCCGTGAAGTACCACGGCATTCCGATCGTTGCGGCCAACATGGACACGACCGGCACGTTCGAGATGGCGCGCGCGCTCGATCGCTTCGGCCTGTCGACGGCTCTGCACAAGCATTACGCGGTCGAGCAGTACGTCGAGTTCTTCCGCACGCTCGAACGCAAGTCCGCGGCGTTTTATTCCATCGGCATCACGCGGGCCGACGAAGAAAAGTTCGAACGCGTGATGCAGACCGCCGGTCCGGACGTGATCCAGTACGTCTGCATCGACGTGGCCAACGGCTACCACGAGGCGTTCGCGACCTTCGTGCAGCGCATCCGCGCCGCCTGGCCGCAGCTCGTGATCATGGCGGGCAACGTCGTCACCGGCGAGATGACCGAGGAGCTGATCCTGTCGGGCGCCGACATCGTCAAGGTCGGCATCGGACCGGGCTCGGTCTGCACGACGCGCAAGATGACCGGTGTGGGTTATCCGCAGCTTTCCGCGGTGATCGAATGCGCCGACGCCGCGCACGGGCTCGGCGGACTGATCTGCGCCGACGGCGGCTGCTCGACACCGGGCGATGTCGCCAAGGCCTTCGGCGGCGGCGCCGACTTCGTGATGCTCGGCGGCATGTTCGCCGGCCATGTCGAGTCCGGCGGCGATCTGATCGAACGCGGCGGCGAGCGGTTCAAGCGCTTCTACGGCATGAGCAGCAAGGCCGCGATGGAGCGCTACGCCGGCGGGGTCGCCGAATACCGCGCGGCCGAAGGCAAAGAAGTGCTGGTGCCGTATCGCGGCGAGGTCGCCGGCACCGTTCAGGAGATCCTGGGCGGCGTGCGCTCGGCGTGCACCTACGTCGGCGCGCGGCGGCTCAAGGAACTTAGCAAGCGCACGACGTTCGTGCGCGTAACGCAGCAGGTCAACGAATTGTTCGGCCGCGACTGAGAACGTGTGATGACTTCGTCGCGCGCGGGCCGCTGGCTAGGCGCACGCAGCCGCGGGACGACCGAGACACATCGGGTAGATCGGCAAGGCCCGATAAGTCGCTCGCCCTTCGCCGCAGGCGGGCGGCCGAAGCCGACACCGCGACGACGCCAGCGGGCCGCCCAGCAGAAAGACTCGCGCCTTGTGAGCGCGGGGTGCGCAGCTAGCGCAGGCCGGCGATGTAGTCGGCGACCGCCTTGATCTCGGCGTCGGACAGTCGCGCGGCGATCTGCATCATCGGCGCGTTGTTGCGACGGACGCCGTCGCGGAACGCTTTCAACTGCGTCTCGGTGTACTCGGCGTGCTGGCCCGCGAGCCGCGGATACTGGGCCGGGATGCCGGCGCCGTTCGGGCTGTGGCAGCCGGCGCAGGCAGGCACGGCCTTCTCGGCGATGCCGGTGCGGTAGATCTGCTGGCCCAGCGCAAGCGTGTCGCGATTGCGCGCCACGCCGGCCTGCGGCTTCTGCGCGGCAAGAAACGCCGCCACGTTGCGCCGGTCGGCATCGGACAGCGTGGCCGCGAAACCGGCCATGATGCTGTTCTCGCGCGCCGCCTTGGGCGCTCCCGGTTTCGCCGTGTAGTCGACGAGCTGCTTGATCAGGTAGTCGGCGTGCTGACCGGCAAGCTTCGGATTGGCGCCGATCGTCGAGTTGCCGTCGGCACCGTGGCAGGCGGCGCACACCTGGCTCACGATCTGCTGCCCTTTGGCCGAATCCGGTTTCGCGGCCGTCTTGTCCTGCGCGTACCCCTCCGCTGCCAGCGTCAGCACCGACACCGCCATCACCACGAAGCGGCGAGCCGTCGTCGAAATCATGGAAACGCCTTCGTCGTCTTGTTGGAGTTTCGGACCGCCGCTGCAGCCCCCGCGCTGCGCTTCGCGATCCGTGCGAGGCATTCCGCGCGCGCGCGGGCCGACCTGCGCCGGGCGCGTATTCTACCCAACTCGCCCGCCGGATCCGCCGCGCGGCGATCCGTATCGCCGCCCCGCCCGACCTTGACCATCCGCCGCTTCGACTCCGCGCGCTTCGCGACGTCCGTCGCCGACCTCGCAGAACTGAACGCCGCGCCCTTGGCGATGGTGCCCGAGGTTGCGTTCGTCGGCCGCTCCAACTCGGGAAAATCCAGCACGATCAACGCGCTGACGCGGCGGCGCCGGCTCGCCTTTGCCGCCAAGACGCCGGGTCGCACGCAACTGCTGAACTTCTTCGCGCTGATCGCGCACGACGGCGGCGGGCGCGAGTCGATCCGCGGCTATCTCGTCGATTTGCCCGGCTACGGCTTCGCGAAAGTGGACGCGGATACGCGCGCGCGCTGGGACCGGCTGGTCGGCGGCTATCTGCAGATGCGCCGGATGCTGCGCGGCGTGGTGCTCGTGATGGACGCGCGCCATCCACTCAAACCCGCGGACGAGGCGCTGCTCGGCTGGCTCGCCGCCCGCGCGGACGCGCATTCGCTGCGTGTGCACGTGCTGCTGAACAAGGCCGATCAGTTGCGCAGCGCGCAGCGTGGTGCCGCGCTCGCGCGCGTCGAGCAGCGCGCGGTCGATCTGCCGATGCCGGTGTCGGTGCAGCTTTTTTCCGCACTCAAGCGCACCGGCATCGAAGAGCTGCACGCCGCGATCGAGGAGATGCTCTCGCGTTGATGCGCGACCCCGGCGCGTATCATTGAGCAGGTAAAAAAAGCCCCGACAACGCCGGGGCGGAAAGCCTTGTCTGACAGGCACCCGCTCAGGGAGGAGAAGCGGGAGACGACGGAATCACCATCGCCTGAGGGCAAATTTATCGAACGCACTTCGCCGCGCCGACTGGGAATTTCCCGTATGCAAATTCTTGGCAGCTTCCCGTCCGTACGTATGCGCCGCATGCGGCGCGACGATTTTTCGCGCCGGCTGATGCGCGAGCACCGACTGAGCGTCGACGACCTGATCTACCCCGTGTTCGTGCTCGACGGCCAGCGCCGGCGCGAGGCCGTCGCCTCGATGCCCGGCGTCGAGCGCCTGTCGCTCGATCTGCTGCTGCCGGTCGCGGAAGAGTGCGCGCAGTTGGGCATTCCGGTGATGGCGCTGTTTCCGGTCATCGAGCAGTCGCGCAAGACGGCCGACGGTCGCGAAGCGACCAATCCCGAGGGGCTGGTGCCGCGCGCGGTGCGCGAACTCAAGGCGCGTTTCCCCGCGCTCGGTCTGCTGACCGATGTGGCGCTCGATCCGTACACGACCCACGGGCAGGACGGGCTGATCGACGCCAGCGGCTACGTGCTGAACGACGAGACGGTTGAGGTGCTGAAGCGGCAGGCGCTGGTGCAGGCGCAGGCCGGTGTGGACATCGTCGCGCCGAGCGACATGATGGACGGCCGCATCGGCGCGATCCGCGCCGCGCTCGAAAGCGCCGGCCACATCCACACGCGGATCATGGCGTACAGCGCCAAGTACGCGAGCGCGTTCTACGGCCCTTTCCGCGACGCGGTCGGCTCGCAGGCGAATCTCGGCAAGGGCAGCAAGGCCGTCTACCAGATGGACCCCGCCAACACCGACGAGGCGCTGTGGGAGGTCGGCCTCGATCTCGCCGAGGGTGCCGACATGGTGATGGTCAAGCCCGGCATGCCTTATCTGGACATCGTGCGCCGCGTGAAGGACACGTTCAAGGTGCCGACTTTCGCTTACCAGGTCAGCGGCGAGTACGCGATGCTGAAAGCCGCCGCCGCCAACGGCTGGCTCGACGAAGGCAAGGTGGTGGCCGAGTCGCTGCTGGCGTTCAAACGCGCCGGCGCCGACGGCGTGCTCAGCTACTTTGCGCTGCAAGTCGCGCGCACGCTGCGGCAGAGCGGCAACTGAACATTGCCGCCGCGAATCGCTGGATGAGCGCTCGGCCCCCTCACCCGCGCCCCTCCGTCCGGAGGCAAGACAGGTGCGAATCGCAGCAAGTGGTCGAGGGCCACTTGCCGAACGGCGGGTAAGCCACGGATGGAGGCGATCCACGTCCTGCCCGACCAGGCGCTAAGTCTGGAGGCGGTTCCGGAGTCGCCGTGTGACACCGGTTTCGTGTGGCTCGACGTCACACACGAGGAGTGCGCCGCCGATCCCGAACACCTGCGCGAGACGATGGCGCGGCTCGCCGGCGGCGTGCGCGTGTACGACCTGCACCTGCGCGATGCCGTCAACCTGCAGCACCCGTCGTTCTTCGACTCGACCAGCGATTACG
>JBBIQI010000244.1:0-4618 GCA_037442465.1 Burkholderiales bacterium | reverse complement strand
GGGGCGGGTGCCGGGTTTCATCGGTTCGGTTGGTACCGTACTTACATACAGTATGTCGGCGGAAAGCAAGGGCCCGCGCGGCTTCCCGCGCGATGGCGCGCCAGGTTGTCCGTCGCGCCGCCAGGTTATCCGTCGCGCCGGCGCGGCCTAAATTGAGTTAGCGCTCATTAGGACGCAGCTATGGCTCGCGTCAGAAAGATCCAGCGGAAGCCGAAGGACAAGATCGCGTACGTCATAGATGCGAACTTCTTGGTCAACAAGTTCATCCCGCCGCGCTTGGTCAGGGATGCAACCGAAAAGGCCGCTATCGAAAAGTCGCTCGAATGGTGGGAAGAAATCGACGCTCAGTTGACGGCTGGTCATGCGGTCGTCTACCTACCTGATATCTGCATAGCAGAGTCGTTCAAGGTGCTGGCTAAGAAGTACTACAAGCAAAAGTATTTCAAGCGATCGATTGACCACAAGAACGCTCGAAATGAGCTGTCGAAGTTCCTGCTAACTCCCGCTAGCGTGATGCGCGCTGCAAAGCGCAAGATCAAGGTCCACGACGTCTCCACATCGCGTGACTTGATCATTTCAGTGGACCGCTTCAACGAGCTCTTTCACAAGCACGGCCACGACCTCAGTGTTGTAGATCTCCTCATACTGGCTACTGCCAAGTACCTGATGGACTTCTACGCCATACCCAAGAGCCGTATGAACATCGTCACGCTGGATACCGAGCTATGGAAAGGGTCCAAGAAGGTTCAGGAGCTCCCGAACGCCTACCATCCGGGTCAAGATGCAGACCGCGCGGAGAAGATCTTCGAATGAGCGCTAACAATTCGTCCAAGCCGACGCCACTTCGTGGCGCGGCTTAACTCAAGGTGTTAGCCCGCGCGGGCACATGTCCTCGCACCGTCCGCCAATCGTTGCCCAAGCCATCGCGCTGTTCGTTGCATTCGGGTTCACGTATGCAGCGGCGGCTGTGGGTGCGCTGGCGTCGGTTCAAGCTCGGTCGTTCTACGCGGAGCTGATCAGGCCGCAGTAGGCTCCACCTGGTTGGCTCTTTGGGCCGGTCTGGTCGGCTCTGTACGCACTGATGGCCATTGCGGCGTGGCTGGTTTGGCGCTCGGCAGGCTTTCAAGCAGCAAGGTGGGCGTTAGGTCTCTTCGCCGCACAACTGGTAACCAATGCCCTGTGGAGTTGGCTTTTCTTTGCCTGGCGGCATGGTGCAGCGGCATTTGCCGAAGTTCTGCTGCTTTGGGTACTCATTCTGGCAACCGCGCTGAGGTTCTGGCGCATCAGTCGACCAGCCGCATTGCTGTTGGCGCCGTACCTTGCCTGGGTCACATTCGCCTCCGCGCTCACATGGGCGCTGTGGCGTGCCAATCCGCGGCTTCTCGGGTAGGTGAGAGGGAGAGTGCGGCCCAACCCCTCTGCAAGCGCAGCGCCATGCCGCTGTCGCCCGCCTAACTCGCACGTGAATCCGCACACGCGCAGTGATCCAGTCTGCTGACCCAAAGGCGCGGCGCCGCGCAGTCATCGTCTGCGTCGTTGCGGGCTTGTTTGCCGTCGCGGCGTACTTTGCCGCCGACCAGTGGTTTGCCGACGTAAGGGCTCGCCCGCCCGCGGAGGCGCGCCACGCGGTTGCCTCGGCGATCCGCTGGGGATCCGTTGTCGCCGCTGCGACGATCGTCGCTTTCGCGCTCAAGACTTTTTCGTTTGGGCGCAGCGTCGTCGCCGCGCAGCGATTCCCGCCTCCGGGCGTTGCGGTCATTCGCGACACGCCGATCGTCGAGGGGCGCCGTGCTCGCACGCGGGGCGTGATCATTCAATCGCTGGCTGCCGTCCTCACGATCGCAGCCGTGTGCCTGCCTGTCGTAGCGTTCAGGCTCGCTGCCCTCCTCGAGCAGCCGCCGCCGCGTGCCGCGGCCGGCGCCACCAAAATACTCGCCGGCGGATTCGCGACGGACTGCAAGCGCCCGCCCGATCGCTGCGGCGCGAACAGCGGCTCGGCGGTCGTCGATCCGGCGGCTCGCCTGCGCTCGTTGTCGTCCGTGCCGACATGGAGCGCGCGGACCATTCGTCGTTGGCGTGGGAGGAAGGGAGGCCGTGGCGCCGGCAACGCGGTCGGCGTCGGTCGGTGCAGCGGGCGGCCGCGCCGTCCGCGGCGGGCGTCCGTTTCGGCGCCGACCGATCCACCGATGCACGGGATGGCGCGGCCGGGTCCAGTGGCCGACGATGGATGCCCGGCTTCCAGAGGAGCGATCGATGAAGCGCGTGACCGGCATCGGCGGCATCTTCTTCAAGGCGAACGATGCTCCTGCACTGCAGGCCTGGTACAAGCGGCACCTGGGCATCGACGTGCAGGACTGGGGCGGCACGGCCTTTCGCTGGGTTGACGCCGAAGGCAGCCCCGTCGGCGGCACGACGATCTGGTCGATCGGTCCTGCCGAGGGCGACTACTTTGCCCCGAGCCGAGCGCCGTTCATGATCAACTACCGAGTCGACGACCTGCACGCGCTGGTCGAGGTTCTCAAGGCAGAAGGCTGCAACGTGCTCGACCGCATCGACGAGTCGGAGTACGGCACGTTCGCCTGGGTCATCGATCCGGAGGGCAACAAGGTCGAGCTGTGGCAGCCGCCGCCGGGGCAGTAGCGCCGCGCGCGGTGACGGCTGCCGTCGCGCTTGGCGAGTTCAAGCCGTGGCGGCTCCACCAGCTCGTGCGCATGTGGCGCGCCGCTTACGGCCGCCGGATCAGCAGCACCGGAACGCGGCAGTGCGAGGCCACCCGCAGCGCGGTCGAGCCGAGCACGGCCGACAAGAGCAGGCCATGGCCGTGCGATCCCATGACCAGCAGGTCGAGCTGCGCATCGGCGTAGGGGGCGATCGCTTCGCCCGGTGAACCGTCGAGCTCCACCGTGCGCGCGTGCTGGTGCGCCCGCGCCATCAGGCGCAGCGGCGTGCGCAGCGCATGCGCCACCGCTTGCTGCCGCAGCGCACGCATCGCCTCGAACGAGATGCCGGCTCCCGACAGGTTGGCGAGCAGCGCCTGCAACTGCAGCGCGCCCTCGCGGACGGCGTGGATCAGCGTGAACCGGGGCTCGGTGCCGAACAGCGGCAGATGGCGCAGCGCGTACTTGACCGCCGCGTTGCCGTAGGGCGAACCGTCGACCGCGATGCCGACGCGCATACCGCGGTCGGGCGGATGCTCGGTGCCACGCAGCAGCAACACCGGCGTGCGGCAGCGCGCGCGCACTGCGCGCGCCCCCTAGCCTCGAAAGGCGCGGGGGGGGGGGGGCGGGCGCGCGCCGGCGAGCACGATCAGATCGGCCGCGATCATCTTTGCCGTGTGGGCGATGCGCGGGCCGGGCTGGCCGCTGACGTGCATCGCCTGTGCCTTGAGTCCGGCGGCGGCGAGGATCGCCTGCGCGGGTTCGAGCGCCTTGGCCGATTCCTTCGCGTAGAACGCCTGCAGACGTGCGCGCGCTGCCGGCGTGGGCAGCCCGGCGAACGCGGGTTGCTGCACGTTCAGCAGCACGATCTCCGGATTCGCGCCGACCAGCGCGCAGCGCGAAGCGACGAAGGCCGCCGCCTCGAGGCTGTGTTCGCCGACGTGGACGGGCAGCAGGATCTTCATCGCCGGTGCGATTCGCTCAGCGCACGATCAGCACCGCCACGTTGCACGACGAGAGCACCTTGTTCGCGACCGAGCCGAGCACCGTGCGCCGGAACAGCCCGCGGCCGTGCGAACCCATGACGATGAGGTCGGCCTTCCACTCGCACGCGACCTGCGCGATCTCCAGCCCTGGATCGCCTTCGCGCACGATCAGCTCCGCCGTCAACCCCGCCTGCGCCAGCGCGCCGAGCAGCGGCTGCGCGATCGCCTGCGGATCGACCGGCGCCAGCGGCGGCATTCCCGGGTCGGCGCCCAGCACGCCGACCATGCGCAGCGGCGGCGGCGACTCCACGTACGCGCACGCGAGTTGCGGCTGCTCGCCGAGCAGTTCGCGATGGGCGAGCAGGTAGTCGATCGCCTTGCGCGAATACTCGCTGCCGTCGATCGCGATCAGGATGCGCATGCGTGGCTCGTTCGCTGGTGCACGCGCCGATCTTGCCATGATCGCGCGGTCTGGCGGGTGGGCGCGCCGGCCGCGCGCGCGGCGCCGCCGGCCTGTGCGCCGGTCCACCTTGTTGCGACCGCGCTTCGATCGGCGCCCCGCCGGGCCGGCCGACGCCAACCCAGAAGCGACGCTGCGCGTCGAGGCGCTGCTGCTGGGCCCAACCTGCACGGGTTTCGGCCTCACCGCGGGCACTGGCAGGGGCGTAGCGTCATCGAGCGCTACTCATCCTCACATCGGTCACCGCCCGGTTAATGCTTCCCTCAGGCGTCGTCACTCATGAGCCGACCACGCTCGTCATTCCGGGCCGACCACCGCCTCGTCATTCCGAGCCAACCACCGCCTCGTCATTCCGAGCCGATCACCTCTCGTCATTCCGAGCCGAAGGCGAGGAATCTCCGCCGCTCGCAACGCCGAGATCCCTCGCTGCGCTCGGGATGACGGAACGGGCGAGAGCGAGGGCGACGCGAAATCGCGAGGAGTCGGTGTCATTTCGAGCCGACCACCCTCGTCAT
>JBBIQI010000243.1:0-4703 GCA_037442465.1 Burkholderiales bacterium | reverse complement strand
GCCGCGCCGCGCGGCGCGGCGCGCACCGGCGCGTCGGAGTCGCCGCCCGCAGCGGACTTCGCCCGCTTGCGCGGCAAGCTGCTGCTGCCGGTCAAGGGCGAGATCGCCGCGCGCTTCGGCAGCCCGCGGCGCACTGAAGCAGGTGTCGACGGGCCGACCTGGAAGGGCGTGTTCATCCGCGCAGCCGAGGGCACCGACGTGCATGCGGCCGCCGCCGGTCGGGTGGTTTTTGCCGACTGGCTGCGCGGCTTCGGCAATCTGCTGATCCTCGAGCACGGAGAGGGCGCGCTCACGGTGTATGGCAACAACGAGACGCTGCTGGCGAGCGTGGGCGAACGGGTCGCCGCCGATGCGGTCATAGCCCAGGTCGGCAATACGGGCGGCAGCGCGGACCCCGGCCTATACTTCGAAATACGTCTGGAGGGTCGTCCAGTCGACCCCCTCAAATGGGCTGCGGCGCGCTAGTCTTTGACCTGTCAATCTGCCGCACCCCCTGCATCCGGAGGCCGCATGAGCGGACGCTTGCGCAACTTTGGTCTGATCGGCGTCGGCGCGATCGCCGGGGTCGCCATCAGCTTGGCGATTTCCGCCTACGCGTTCCGCGACACGCGCGGTCCGATCCCGCTGGAAGAGATCCGCCAGTTCACCGACGTGTTTGGCGCGATCAAGGCCAACTACGTCGAGCCGGTCGACGACAAGAAACTGATCCAGGAAGCGATCGCCGGCATGCTCACGGGGCTGGACCCGCATTCCGCGTTCCTGGACGCCGAGGCGTTCAAGGACCTGCAGGTCGGCACGCAGGGCGAATTCGGCGGGCTGGGCATCGAAGTCGGTACCGAAGACGGCGCCGTGCGCGTGATCGCGCCGATCGACGACACGCCGGCGGCGCGCGCGGGTATCAAGAGCGGCGATCTGATCATCAAGATCGACGACAAGCTCACGCGCGGCATGACGCTGCCCGAAGCGGTCAAGCTGATGCGCGGCAAGAAGGGCACGCCGATCGTGCTGACGATCGCGCGCAAGGGTGAGACCAAGCCGCTCGAGTTCAGGCTCGTGCGCGACGTGATCCGCGTGCAGTCGGTCAAGTCGCGCGTCATCGAGCCCGGCTACGGCTTCATCCGCATCTCGCAGTTCCAGGAACGCACCGTCGAGGATCTGGTCAAGCACGTCAACGACCTGTACAAGCAGGGGCCGCTGAAGGGGCTCGTGCTCGACCTGCGCAACGATCCGGGCGGACTGCTGCACGCCGCGGTCGGCGTGTCCGCCGCTTTCCTGCCGCCCAAGGCGCTCGTCGTGTCCACCGACGGCCGCACCGAAGACGCGCGCCGCCGCTTCATCGCCTCGCCCGAGGATTACGTGCGCAGCCGCGGCGACGACGCGATCGCCAAGCTGCCGCGCGAGATCAAGAACGTGCCGATGGTCGTGCTGGTCAACAACGCGAGCGCGTCGGCCTCCGAGATCGTCGCCGGCGCGCTGCAGGATCACAAGCGCGCCACCGTGATCGGCACGCAGACCTTCGGCAAGGGTTCGGTGCAGACGATCATCCCCATCCGCATGGACGGCGACAATCCGGCCGCGATCAAGCTCACGACCGCGCGTTACTACACGCCGAGCGGGCGGTCGATCCAGGCCAAGGGGATCGTGCCCGACCTGCTGGTCGAGGACACGCCGGAGGGCAACTTCGCCGGTTTTGCGGTGCGCGAAGCCGACCTGGTGCGGCATCTCGAAGACAAGGGTGGGCAGCAAGGCGCGCAGCCGGCACAACCTGCCCACGGCGCGTCGACGGCGCCGCACGGCGCACCGAGCGAGGCGCCCGCGCCCACACGCCGCTACGAGTTCGGCAGTGCCGACGACTTCCAACTCAAGCAGGCGATGAACCACTTGAAGGGCCTGCCGGTCGAGGTCGCCAAGACGCGCGAAAGCGTGGCGACCGCGAAGGATGCCGCAGCGAAGAAGTAGGCGCGCTTCAGCCGCGATCGCCGCGATCGGGCCGCATAATGCGGCCCGATCCTTTTTGGTGCCCGATGGACGACCGCCAGCTCCTGCGCTACTCGCGCCACATCCTGCTCGACGAGATCGGCGTCGAGGGCCAGGAACGCCTTCGTGCGGCCTCGATGCTGGTGATTGGCGCCGGCGGCCTCGGCTCGCCGGCTGCGTACTACCTTGCGTCCGCCGGGGTGGCCAGGATCACGCTGGTCGACGGCGACGACGTGGACCTCACGAATCTGCAGCGGCAGATCCTGCACACGACCGAGCGCATCGGCACGCCGAAGGCCGAATCGGGCCGCGCCACGCTCTCGGCGATCAATCCGGACGTCGAGGTCGTTGCGGTCGCGCGCCGCGTCGACGCCGACGCGCTCGACGCGCTCGCGCGCGACGCGACCGTCGTGCTCGACTGCTCGGACAACTTCGCCACACGGCACGCGGTCAACCGCGCCTGCGTCAGGCACCGCAAACCGCTCGTCTCGGGCGCGGCGATCCGCTTCGACGGTCAGCTGGCGGTGTTCGACCTGCGCCGCGCCGATGCACCGTGCTACGCGTGTCTGTTTCCCGAGGGCGAAGGCGAAGACGAGCTGTGCGCGATCATGGGCGTGTTTGCGCCGCTGACCGGCATCATCGGCACGCTGCAGGCCGCCGAGGCGCTGAAGCTCGCCGCCGGCATCGGCGAATCGCTGAACGGCAAACTGCTGATGCTCGACGCGCGCGACATGCAGTTCCGCACCGTGCGCGTGCCGCGCGACCCGGGGTGCGCGGTGTGCGGTGCAACGCATCGCGACTGAACACGGTGCGCCGTCGCGGCGACTACACCGTGTTGCCGAGCATCGGCGCTACACCATGGCCGATCGCCGGAGCGCCTCGACCCCATGTCGCGGCCCGCGAATCGCAGCAAGCGCCTCGGGCGGATCCGATGCGCTTGCGCCACCTGGAAGCACCGCGTGCTCGCCGCCAAGCAATGGCGTCGCTTCGACCTCGCCCGTGTCGGCAAAGGCCTGCTCGATTTGTTGCCAGCGCCTGTACAGACCCTCCTTCTCCCCTCTGGCAAATGAGACGACGGCGGTGAAGTCCAACGCGGCTTCATCGAGTGCGGGCGCAGATTCGCCGGCGACAACGGAGCGTTCGACCGGAGCGGCGCGCACGACTCCCCCGGTGCTGGCGGTGGCGGACTTGGTCGCGTTGCGCGACGCAAGCGCTTGGTCGATCAGCGATCGCGTAAGCAAAGGCGCGCCCGTCACCCCATCACCGAACACAGATCCCGGCAGCTTGCCTGCAGCGCTCCGATACTGGGTATCGGGAAGCGAAGCCTCCGCCAAAGCGCCGGACCGACTCATGACCCCGGTTTGAATCGACAGATCGTTCGGTTCGAGCCAGGGCGTGGCGCGCTTCGCCCTTTCGCCGGCCGATTGGAAGGGCGTGTTCAGCAAGCTCAGTCTGTCCCACAGTCGCCACCAGATCGAGCGACCGCCTACGATCGAAGCCCCCAGAGCCGTTGGGTCGCCCGCGCGGAGATCGCCCTCGGTGGGGATAAACGCCGTGCGCCCAGTCTCGGGCACCGTGACTTGCAGCGCGCTCGACTCGACGGCGACGCCGTCCATCGACGCTCCCAACGGCTCGATCGGTGGCAGTCCGCCTCCGGGAGGCGCGGAGAGGGGCGGCAGGAGTGCCGGTGGAACGGCCCAGTCGCCGATTGCCGGATCGCTCGCGTAGGCGGCATCGAACGCCGCCACGATCCCCCTGAAGTCAACTGCCAGCGATCCGGTATCCGCGAAGCTCTCCGCATCGAACGGCGCGGCAGCGTTCAGCAGCAGCGTGCCCACGGTCTGGTTCTGCGATGAGGCGTACCACTCCGCAAACCGGATCGCATCCTCCGTCCCTGTGACCTTCAGCACGAGATCGTTGCCCTCGCGTGCCAGCCGAATGCTGTCGCCTGGAATGGCACCAAGGGCCAAGCGATCGCCGATCTCGCCTGATCCTCCGCCGATCGAGGCCGCTTGGACCGTATCGCGGCCATCGCCGAGGTTGAAGATGACCGTGTCGCTCCCCGCACCCAGAGCGATCACGTCGTCGCCCGTTCCCCCAGCAATGACATCGTCGCCGGCTGCAGCGATCAAGGTGTCGCCTTCGGTGCCGCCGACCAGCACGTCGTTGCCGTCTCCGCCTTCCATGTAGTCCCAACCGGCACCGCCGCGGACAACATCGTTGCCGGTCCAGCCGAACAGCGCGTCGGAACCCGCCCCGCCATCGAGCGAATCATCGCCGTCGTCGCCGTGCAAGCCGTCATCGCCGTCGCCGCCGATCAGTGCGTCGTTGCCTGTCCATCCATAGAGGGTGTCATCGCCGCTGCCGCCGACGAGCGCGTCGTTGCCCTGGTCGCCGAACAAGCGGTCCGCGCCTGCCCCGCCCTGAAGCGTGTCGTCGTCCCCCCAGCCGTACAGCGCATCGTCGCCGTCTCCGCCAAGCAGCGTGTCGCTACCGGCGTTTCCGTAGAGCGTGTCGTTGCCGGTCCCGCCGTCGATTACGTCATCCCCCTCGGCGCCGACCAGCAGGTCGTTACCGCCGAGGCCGTTCATCACCGACGGACCGCCGCCGGGTGCATAGAGCGCATCGTCGCCGTCGGTACCGTCAAGCGTCGCCGAGGTCGAAACGACTTCGATCGATCCGTCCGCGTGCACGCGCCACACCGTACCATCGGCAAACTCGACGCG
>JBBIQI010000242.1:0-4765 GCA_037442465.1 Burkholderiales bacterium | reverse complement strand
CTCGGAATGACGCGGAATTTCGGCTCGCAGTGACGCGGGGCGGCGCAGTGAACCGACGATAAGTGGCTAACTGCCAAGTTTCGGCTAACTCGAACGCAGCCGCTCGGCGAGTTCGCGCGCCTTGATGCGCGCGGCGGGGTCGCCCAGTGCGGCCGCCTGCGAGTACCAGTGGAAGGCGCGCGCGAGATCGCGCGTTACGCCGTCGCCGTGTTCGTACATCGAGGCGATGATGTAGCAGGCGCCCTGGTCGCCCTGCTCGGCCGCGCGTTCGTACCACTTGGCCGCCAGCGCGTAGTCCTGCGGCGTGCCGCGCCCGAGGAAGTACTGAGTGGCCACACTGACCTGCGCGTCGCGCCAGCCCTGCTCTGCGGCCTTCAGGAACCAGGCGGTCGCTTCGGTCAGCGACCGCGGCACGTGTTGGCCGCGCTCGTAGAACACGCCGAGCGCATACTGCGCGCGTGCCAGCCCGTTGTCGGCCGACTTGTGCAGCCACGCGATGCCCTGCTGCGGGTCGGGCGGCGCGCCCTCGCCGCTGATCAGCATCACCGCGAGGTTGAACTGTGCAACCCGCTGCTCGCGTTGGGCGGCCTTGCGATACAGCGCGAGCGCCTTCGCGTAATCCATCGCCTGGTAGGCGGCCCAGCCGTTGGCGAGATCGACGTCGTCGTCGGGCGCGATCTGCAGCCGGTTCGCCGCCGCGGCAGCGCCCGCGACGAGCAGCAGCGCGAACAGCGCGGCGAACAGTCGGACGGGCGGCAAGGACATATGCGCGCAGTATGCGCCGTGGCTGGGTCGCGCTCAACGCGCTCAGGAGGCGTCGCCGGCGGCAGGCGCCTCGTCCGGTTTGCGTCGACCGACGAAGCGCGCGAGAAAAATGCCCAACTCATAGAGCAGGCAAAGCGGGATCGCCAGCAGCAGTTGCGACAGCACGTCGGGCGGGGTAAAGATCGCGGCGACGATGAAGGCACCGACGATCACGTACGGCCGCGCGACCTTCAGCCGCTCGGCATCGGCGATGCCGAAGCGCGCCAGCAGCACGACGACGATCGGCACCTCGAAGGTCAGCCCGAACGCGAGGAACATGCCGAGCACGAAGCCGAAGTACGCCTCGATGTCGGGCGCGACGTTGACGGTGGTCGGCGCGAAGCCCGCGATGAACTTGAAGACGAAACCGAACACGACGAAATAGCAGTACGCCATGCCGAGGAAGAACATCAACACGGCCGAGAAGATCATCGGACCGGCGAGCTTCTTCTCGTGTTGATACAGTCCCGGTGCGACGAACGCCCACGCCTGGTACAGCACGAACGGCAGCGCGATCAGGAACGCGACGAACAGCGTGACCTTCAGCGGCACCATGAACGGCGTGACCACGCCGGTGGCCAGCAGCTTGGTACCCGCCGGCAGCGCCACCAGCAGCGGCTGCGACAGCACGTCGAAGATCTCGCGCATGAACGGCGTCAGCGCGAGGAACACGATCAGCACCGACAGCGCCGCGCGCACGATGCGCTGGCGCAGCTCGATCAGATGCGACAGGAAGCTCTGTTCCTGCTCGGGTTCGGGTGTCGTGCTCACCGGCGGATCCTGGGCCGATTCACACGCGCGCGCGGCGCGTACTTGCGCCGGGATGCGGCGTACGCGTCAGGCAGCGCGAGCTGGCGCTTGAGTCGCGCGATCTCTTCGGCCAACTCGTCGACCGAAGGACCCGGCTTGTAGCGCCGTTCGAAGCGCTGCGAACGCCACGACCCGTCCGCGCCCTCCCAACTGTAGTCGCCGATCGGCGTCGCTTCGGCGGCCCCTTCGGCCGTCGCTTCGCCCGGCGGGCCGACCGCCGTGCCCAGTTCGGACGCGGCCTTGCGGACATCGGACTCGAAGCCCTGAACCGCGGACTGCACGGATTGCGCGGCCGCGCGCGCCTCCTCCTGCAGCTTCTTCAGCTCGGCGAGCTCCATCTCGCGGTTGATGTCCGCCTTGACCTGGCTGACGTAGCGCTGAGCCTTGCCGAGCCAGTCGCCGACCGTACGTGCGACCTTGGGCAGCCGCTCGGGTCCGAGCACGACGAGCGCGACCGTACCGATCAGCGCCAGTTCGCCGAAACTGAAATCGAACATCGCGAATCGCCTGCCGGCGCGCGCGCCGAACACGAACGCACTGTCGACTCACTCAGGTCGACGGTGCCCGTGCGTCGGACCGCTGCTCAGGACTTCTCTTTGGCCTGCACGTCGATCGTCGAGCCGGCGACCTGCTTGGACTCCTCGACCTTCTTGGCCGCGGCGGTGTCGGCCGACTCGCTGCCCTCCTTCATGCCTTCCTTGAAGCCCTTGATCGCGCCGCCCAGATCCTTGCCGAGATTCTTCAGCTTGCCGGTGCCGAACACCAGGATGATGACCAGCAGAACGATCAGCCAATGCCAGATCGAAAACGAACCCATGATGAACTCCTGAACGATGTCGGACTCTATCGACGGCCCTACAGCCGCTTCCACGGGCGCGGACCGCCCAGCACGTGCACGTGCAGGTGATAGACCTCTTGTCCACCGTCCGGGCCGTTATTGATCACGATACGGAAGCCGTTCGTGGCACCTTGTTCTCGTGCCAGCCGGGGCGCAAGCAACAGCATTTTACCCAACAGCCGCTCATGCTCGGCGCCGGCCGCATCGAGCGTGGCCACATGCGTCTTGGGCACCATCAGCAGGTGCACCGGTGCGGCCGGGTTGATGTCCGGGAAGACGAGGATCTCGTCGTCCTCGTAGATCCGCTTGGTCGGCAGTTCGCCGCGCACGATACGGCAGAAGATGCAGTGGGTGTCGGTCATGGGAGGGGTCGCTGGCACGTGGTCGGGGCCGCCGGTGGCATCAAGCGGGGCGACGGCCGGATGAAGTCCGATGGATTCTGAGTTGCTGGTTGCCGAAACCGCGCGCGCATCCGTTCACTCGCGCGCGCGCGCCTTGCGCAGCGCCTTTTCTTCGATGCCGGAGGTGCCGGCGCGCTTTTCCAGTTCGGCGAGCACGTCCTCGGGCCGCAACCCGTAGTGCGCGAGCATCACCAGGCAGTGGAACCACAGGTCAGCGGTCTCGCCGACGATGCGGTCGGGCGCGCCGTCCTTGGCCGCCATCACCGTTTCGGTCGCTTCCTCGCCGATTTTCTTCAGGATCGCGTCGGGCGCGTGCGCCAGCAGCCGCGCGACGTACGAGGTCTGCGGATCGCCGCCCTTGCGCGACTCGATCACCTCCGCCAACTGCCTGAGGACGTCGTTCATCTTCGGTAGATCAGCTCGGGATCCTGCAGCACCGGATCGACGGTGGCCCACGCTTGACCCTCCAGCCGGCGGAAAAAGCAACTCGCCCGCCCGGTATGGCAAGCGATGCCGCCGGCCGGCTCGACAACATACAGCACCACGTCGCCGTCGCAGTCGAGCCGGATCTCGCGTACGGCCTGCCGATGGCCCGACTCTTCTCCCTTGCGCCACAGTTTGCCGCGCGAGCGCGAGTAGTACACCGCCTGGCCGCTGGCGGCGGTTTCGGCGAGCGCGTCCCGGTTGGCCCACGCGACCATCAGCACGCGCTGCGTCGTGGCGTCTTGCGCGATCACCGGCACCAGCCCGCGCTCGTCGAAGGCAACGTCATCCAGCCAGCCCATGTTAATCGCTCCGCCGCGCGCGCGTGTGCCGACCACCCGTCCGCGGCACGCGGATGCGCGAACGCAGCGACGGCCGGAGCGCGAACACGCGCGCGCCCGGGCGCATGCGGCCGCGCACGCTTTCGCTGCGCGCCGGCGCGCCGTTTGCGTCCATGCGCTCGCTCGGTTGCACGGTCAGTCCAGCCGCATCGTGATGCCCCGCGCCGCCATGAATTCCTTGGCTTGGCGCACCGTGTACTCGCCGTAGTGGAAAATCGACGCCGCCAGCACCGCGTCGGCCCGGCCGTGCAGGATGCCGTCGGCCAGATGCTGCAGGTTGCCCACGCCGCCGGAGGCGATCACAGGCACGGGCACGGCGTCGGCCACCGCGCGCGTCAGTTCGAGATCGAATCCGCTCTTCGTGCCGTCGCGATCCATGCTGGTCAGCAGGATCTCGCCGGCGCCGAGATCGGCCACGCGGCGCGCCCATTCGACGGCGTCGCGCCCGGTCGGGTTGCGGCCGCCGTGCGTGTAGACCTCCCAGCCGGCGGCGGGATCGTCGCGCGCGCGGCGGCGGGCGTCGATCGCCACGACGATGCACTGCGAGCCGA
The DNA here is from genome assembly GCA_037442465.1 of Burkholderiales bacterium. Taxonomy (GTDB): domain Bacteria; phylum Pseudomonadota; class Gammaproteobacteria; order Burkholderiales; family Burkholderiaceae_F; genus DSNY01. The sequence goes on along the minus strand of JBBIQI010000242.1, from coordinate 537 downwards.
AGCGCGCGCTGGCATCGGCGACGAGTTGCGGATCCTGAACGGCGGCGGTGTTGATCGAGATCTTGTCGGCGCCGGCGTTCAGCAGCCGGCGCACGTCATCGACGCGGCGCACGCCGCCGCCGACGGTCAGCGGAATGAACACTTCCTCGGCGACCGCCTCGATCACGTGCAGGATGATGTCGCGCTGGTCCGAACTTGCCGTGATGTCGAGGAACGTGATCTCGTCGGCACCTTCGCCGTCGTAGCGCCGCGCGATCTCGACCGGGTCGCCGGCGTCGCGCAGCGAAACGAAATTGACCCCCTTGACCACGCGGCCCGCGGTCACGTCGAGGCAGGGAATAATGCGCTTGGCCAGCATCGAAGCACGTCCCGAACGGAGCGAAGCATAGTGCAGCCCGGCCCGCCGCCCGCTCGCACCCTGCGCGCAGACCGCAGCAGAGCGCGGCGCCGCAGGCTCGGACTCGCGCTGCTCGGCGCGCTGTCCATCGGCGCGCTCGCGGCCGCGGCTGCCGCCGCCGTCGAATCGCTGGGCGTGGC
>JBBIQI010000241.1:0-4789 GCA_037442465.1 Burkholderiales bacterium | reverse complement strand
CCGGCGACGATCCGCGCACCCGGCAGCCGCGCCAGCAGCGCGGCCGCGTGCGGCGCGGACACGGCCCGATGCAGCGTGAACGGCGCGAGTGTGGGCATGTCAGTGGCTGCGCCGCGCCGCATGCGCGGCGCGACGCGCGAGACCGAAGACCAACGGCATGCGCGCAGGCGCCGTGGCGGCGGCAAGGGGCCGAGCGGATCCAAAGACTCGGCACGCTTTCGCCGCGCATTCTTCTGCGCTCGGTTCGCCTGAACGATCGCGCCGTTTCACTTCAGACCTCCGCCTTTTGCCTGCGCTCGGCGATCGCCTGCTTCACGCGCTGCCTGCGTGCGCGCGCCTGCAGCGCGCCGAGCAGTCGGTCGGGCGTGACCGGCAGCTCATGGATCCGTAATCCCGTCGCGTCGGCGATCGCGTTGGTCAGTGCCGGCAGGAAGCCCGACAATGAGCCTTCGCCCGCCTCCTTCGCGCCGAACGGGCCGTTCGGATCGGGCGCTTCGACGATGAAGGTCTCGATCGGCGGCGACTCGACGATCGTCGGCACGCGGTAGTCGAGAAAGTTCGCGCGCACGGGCAGTCCCTCGTGGTACTGCGTCTCCTCGGTCAGCGCCTGCCCCATGCCCATCCAGACGGAGCCCTGCACCTGCCCTTCGACCGCAAGCGGGTTGATCGCTCGTCCGCAGTCGTGCGCGACCCACACGCGCACGACCTTGACGACCCCGGTGTCCTCGTCGACGTCGACTTCGACGACCTGCGCCGCGTACGAATAGCCCGCCCCCGTGCCGACCGCCGCACCCTTGAACTTGCCGCCCTGCACTTCGAGCGGGGTCGACCAGACGCCCTTGACCGTCAGCGTGCCGGTGTCCTCCAGCGCAGCGGCGACGACTTCCTTGTAGCTGAGCGTGCGGTCGCTGCCGGCGGCGCGATACAGCTCGCCGAGGCACTCGATGTCACCGGCGTCGGCACCGAGCTTGCGCGCCGCCGCCGCGACGAGCGCATCGCGCAGCGCGCGCGCCGCCCGGATCGCGGCGTTGCCGACCATGAACGACACGCGCGACGAATACGAGCCGTTGTCCTTCGGCGTCACCGCGCTGTCGTTGGCGACCACGCGAAACCGCGCGAGCGACAGCCCCAGCACCTCGGCGGCCGCCTGCGCGAGCAGCGTCGAGGAGCCCTGCCCGATGTCGGCCGCGCCGGTCAGCACGGTGATGCCGCCGTCGAAGTCGAGCTTGAGATTCACGACCGCGTGCGGTTCGCCGGTCCAGTGCACCGGCTTGGCCGATCCGCTGACGTAGTGCGAGCAGGCCATACCGAGCCCGCGGCCTTTGGGCAACTTGCCGCGCCGCGCACCCCAGCCGGAGGCGGCTTCGACCTTGTCGAGGCACTCGGCCAGTCCGCAGGAATTGACCTGCAGCTCGTTGATCGTGCGGTACGGCACCGTCAGCAGATTCGCGCGGCGCACCGCGAACGGATCGAGCCCGAGCTCCGCGCTCATCTCGTCGAGCAGCGCCTCGAACGCGTGCCGCACGTCGACCGAACCGTGGCCGCGCATCGCGCCGTTTGGCGGCGTATTCGTGTACACGCGCAGGCCGTGGTAGCGGCTCGCCGGCACGCGGTAGATCGCATGCAGCAGCGCGCCCGCGTACAGGATCGTCACGAGCCCATAGCCCGCATAGGCGCCGCCGCGCTGGATCACCTCGCAGTCGACCGCGGTGATCGCGCCGTCGCGGGCGAGCCCGATCTTCAGCCGTACATCGGTTTCGGGCCGGCCGCGATGCGTGAGGAAGGTCTCCTCGCGCGACAGCTCGAGCTTCACCGTACCGGCCGCCGCACGCGCGAGCAGCGCGGCAACGATCTCGAAGTTCAGCGTCTCGGTGCGGTGCCCGAAGCCGCCGCCGACGAAGGGCTTGACCACGCGGATCTGCGACTCGTCGAGCTTCAGACAGCGCGCCAGCGCCAGGTGCACGTAGTACGGCACCTGCGTGACCGAGTGCAGCGTCAGCCGCTCGCGCTCGGCGTCCCATTCGGCGAGCGCGGCGTTCGGCTCCATCATCGCGTGCGTGACTTCGGCGTCATGGAAGTTCGCCTCGCGCACGAGCGCCGCGGCGGCGAAACCCGCATCGACGTCACCAAACGCGTGATCGACCTCGCGTTCGACGTTGCGCGGCTTGTTGGCGTGAAGCTGGATCGCGTCGGGCGCGAGCGCCGCCTTGGCGTCGAAGACCGCGGGCAGCGGTTCGAGGTCGAGCGCGATCAGCGCAAGCGCCGCCCGCGCGGTCGCTTCGTCGACCGCGGCGACTGCGGCGACCGGCTCGCCGCGATACCGCACGCGCTCGCGCGCGAGCGGAAACTCGTTGCACGCGATCGGAATCACGCCGTACGGCACGTCGCAGTCGGCGCCGGTAATGACCGCGCGCACGCCGGGCAGCCCGCGCGCCGCGCGCGTGTCGATGCCGCGGATGCGCGCGTGCGCGACAGGGCTGCGCAGGATCACTCCGACAAGCGGCTCGCGCGCCGGCAGGTCCGCCGTATACAGCGCGCGGCCGGTGACCTTCTCGATGCCGTCGATCAGCGGCTGCCGCACTCCGACCGCGGCCGGCACGGCGCTGCGCAGCGTTGGGTCCTTCGGCGCGTTCATGAAGTCGTATTCATCACCGAGACACCGAGCACACCGGGAAAACCGAAGGCATCAACTCTTCTGTCCGTGTCCCCCGTCTCGCCGTGTTCGATTCTTCGGCCTTCGAACTCCGGAACTCGGCCACGGAGCACACGGAGGGCACGGAGGGAATAGGAAACCCAAACGCTTTTCTCTGTGTTCTCCGTGTCCCCGTGGTAAGTCCCTCGGCCTTCGAAGTCCGCGATGCCGCCACGTGGCACGCGGCAGGCACGGAGCGAAGATGCAGCGGCTTTTCTCCGTGTTCTCCGTGTCTGCATGTTGAAACCGCTTCTCATCATCCACCGCTCCCGGACGAACCGGCGCACGACGCCGCCTGTACCGATTCGATGATCTTCACGTAGCCGGTGCAGCGGCACAGGTTGCCCGACAGCGCTGCGCGGATCTGCGCCTCGCTAGGCGCGGGATTGCGCCGCAGCAGCGCTTCGGCGGCCATGATCATTCCCGGCGTGCAGAAGCCGCACTGCGTGCCGAGCTTCTCGTGAAACGCCTGCTGCAGCCGGCTCAGACGGCCGCCGGCGGCAAGCGACTCGATCGTTTCGATGGCGCTGCCCTCGCAGCGCGCGGCAAGCGTGATGCACGCGAGGCGGGGTTGCCCGTCGACCAGCACCGTGCAGGCGCCGCACTCGCCGCCGTCGCAGCCGCGCTTGGTGCCGGTCAGCCCAAGGTCGTCGCGCAGCACGTCGAGCAGCAGCGCGTGGTCGGCGACCGCGTGCTCGCGCGCGCGGCCGTTGACGGTGAAGCGCAGCAGCCGCTTGGTCATGCCGGCTCCTTCGGCCGCAGGTCGCGCACGCGCACGGCCTTGCCTTCCGAGCGCGGGATTTCGCCCGGGCCTTTCACGCTGACCTGCGTGCTGATGCCGACCATCGCCTTGACGACGTGCGCGACCTCGCGCGCCAGTTCGGGGAAGACGTCCTGCGCGACGCCCGGCAACGCTTCGACTTCGAGCGTGACCTCGTCGAGCGGCCCATTCTTGCGCAGCACGAGCTGATAGTGCGGCGCCAGCCGCGGTTTGCCGACCAGCACCGCTTCGATCTGCGACGGATACACGTTGACGCCGCGCACGATCAGCATGTCGTCGCTGCGGCCGGCGATGCGCAGGATGCGCAAGTGCGTGCGGCCGCAATCGCACGGCGCCGTCGTGATCCGCGTCATGTCGCGCGTGCGATAGCGCAGCATCGGCAACGCATCGCGGGTCAGCGTCGTGATCACCAGCTCGCCGGCCTGCCCTTCGGGCACCGGCTGCTGCGTTTCGGGGTCGAGCAGCTCGAACAGGAAGTGGTCCTCCCAGCCGTGCAGTCCGGCCTGTTCGTCGCATTCGCAGGCGACCCCCGGCCCCATGATCTCGGACAGGCCGTACAGGTCGTGCGCGCGCAGCCCGAAGTGCCGCTCGATCGCGCGTCGCGTCGATTCGCTCCACGGCTCGCCGCCGAACACGCCCGTGCGCAGCGCGCTCGCGCGCAGATCGACGCCAAGCCGCTCGGCGGTCTCGGCGATCACCAGCGCGTACGACGGCGTGGCCACCAGCACGCGCGCGCCGAAGTCCAGCAGCAGCGCAATCTGCCGCTCGGTCGCGCCGCCGGATGCGGGAACGACCACCGCGCCGAGCCGCTCCGCACCCGCATGCACGCCGAGCCCGCCGGTGAACAGACCGTAGCCGTGCGCGTTGTGGACGATGTCGCCGGGCCGCGCGCCGGCGCAGGCGAGCGATCGCGCCATCAGTTGCGCCCAGGTGTCGAGGTCGCCCGCGGTGTAGCCGACCACCGTCGGCTTGCCGGTCGTCCCCGACGAAGCGTGCAGCCGCGCCAGTTCGCCGACCGGCCGTGCGAACAGGCCGAACGGATAGTGCTCGCGCAGATCGGCCTTCGTCGTGAACGGCACCGCGCGCACATCGTCCAGCGTGCGCACGGCGTCGGGTTGCACCCCGGCGGCGGCGAGCCGCGAGCGGTACAGCGGCACGCGCTCGCAGGCATGGCGCAGCGTGCGCCGCAGCCGCTCCAGCTGAAGCGCGGCGAGCCGCTCGCGCGGCATCGTTTCGATCGCGCGATCGAAGAATCCGCCGGCGCCGCCGGCTGGCGTGCGCAAGGCGTCCACCCGCGCGGCCGCGCCCATCACCGC
>JBBIQI010000240.1:0-4809 GCA_037442465.1 Burkholderiales bacterium | reverse complement strand
ACTCCTCGCAAAGGCCGGCGGGCCTTTGCTGCGGCCGTCTCGCGCAACCTGCCGCGCGCATCCGCTCGCGCAATGGCCGCTGCGCTCGAAACATCGCCGCGCCCCGGCGCGGCTCGTTTTCCCGCGTCCCCCGTCAAATATCCGGGCTAGCGTCCGCCGCGCGGCGCGGGCGTCTCAGGCGCCGTGCCGGATGCAGATCTTGCCGAAATGCGCGCCGCTTTTCAGATAGGCGAGGGCGTCCTTCAACTGTTCGAAAGCGAACACGCGGTCGATCACCGGCCGCAGGCGATGCTGCTCGATGGCGCGCATCATCGCCTCGAAGCCGTCGCGATGGCCGACCGTGATGCCCTGCAGCCGCACCTGTCTTGTGACGACGTGACCGAGCGGCGCGGCGAGCGCGGAGCCGGATAGCACGCCGATCATCGAGATCGTGCCGCCGGGGCGGATCGCGCGCAGCGATTGCGGCAGCGTTTTTTCGCCGCCGAGCTCGACGATATGGTCGAAGCCGCGCCCGCCGGTCAGCTCCCGCGCCGGCTTCGACCACTCGGGGGTGGTCGTGTAGTTGATGCCGGCGTCCGCGCCGAGTTGCCTGGCGCGCGCGAGCTTGTCGTCGCTGGAGGAAATGACCGTCACGTGCGCGCCGAGCAGCTTCGCGAACTGAAGCGCGAACAGCGCCACCCCGCCGGTGCCCTGCACCAGCACGCGCGAGCCGGGGCGCAGGTCCTCGTAGGTGACGAGCGCGCTCCAGGCGGTCAGCGCCGCGCAGGGCAGGGTGGCCGCTTCTTCGTCGGTCAGATGCGCCGGCACCTTGACCACGCCTTGTTCGGACAGACACATCAGATCGGCCATCGTGCCGTCGATCGGCCCGCCCAGCGTTTGCGTCAGCCGCTCAAGATCCGGCTCGCCGGCGATCCAGCCTTGATGGAAACACGGGCACACGCGGTCGCCGACCTTCACGCGCGTCACGCCGGCGCCGACTTCGATCACCTCGCCCACCCCGTCGGAGATCGGGATCAGCGGCAGGTTGCCGGTGAACGATCCGTAACCGCGGTTGGGCACCACGAGATCGCGGTAGTTGAGCGACGCCGCCTTCATCTTCAGCAGCACCTGGCCCGGACCCGGTTTCGGGTCGGCACGCGTGGCCAGTCGCAGGTGATCGAAGCCCCAGTCGCCCTCGATCTGAAACACTCGCATCGCTTTACTCCGGTTGGGCCGGGATCGAGCGCACCGACAGCACGCCGTCGATGGCGGCGATGGTGTCGATCACGCTCTGCTCGACCGGGCTGTCGACGTCGACCAGCGTGTACGCCATTTCGCCGCGGCTCTTGTTGATCATGTTGTGGATGTTGAGCCCCGCCTTGGCCATCGCGGTGGAGATCTGGCCCAGCATGTTGGGCACGTTGGCGTTGGCCACGCCGACGCGCCAGGCGGACTCGCGCGCCATCTCGACGTTCGGAAAGTTCACCGCGTTGACGATGTTGCCGTTTTCCAGGAAGTCGCGCACCTGATCGACCACCATCACCGCGCAGTTTTCCTCCGCTTCGGCGGTCGATGCGCCCAGGTGCGGAAACGCGATCGCGTTCGGCACGTTCGCCAGCCGCGGCGACGGAAAGTCGCTCAGGTAAGCCTTCAACTTGCCGGCACGCAACGCGTCGGCGACGGCCGCTTCGTCGACGATCGCGTCGCGCGCGAAGTTCAGCAGCACCGCGCCGGACTTCATCACTGCCAGCCGCCTGGCGTCGATCAGATGGCGCGTGGCCGGCACGAGCGGCACGTGCAGCGTGACGAAGTCCGCGTGCTTGAGCAGCTCTTCGATCGAGTTGGCCTTGCGCACGCCGGAGTGCAGCCGCCAGGCGGCGTCGACCGTGATCTCCGGATCGAAACCCGTCACTTTCATGCCGAGCTTCAGCGCCGTCTCCGCCACCAGCGAGCCGATCGCGCCCAACCCCACCACGCCCAGCGTGCGCTGCGGCAGCTCGATACCGGCGAACTGCTTCTTTCCTTCTTCGACGCGCGCTTCGAAGTCCTTCGCTTCCGGCGGCAGGTCGGCGACGAACGCGAGCGCCGGCACCAGGTTGCGCGCGCCGATCAGCAGCGCCGCCAGCACCAGTTCCTTGACCGCGTTGGCGTTCGCACCCGGCGCGTTGAACACCGGTACGCCGCGGCGCGACATCTCCGCCACCGGGATGTTGTTGGTGCCGGCGCCGGCGCGGCCGATCGCCTTCACGCTCGCCGGGATCGGCATCGCGTGCAGGTCCGCCGAACGCACCAGGATCGCGTCCGGGTGATCGAAGTGCTTGCCGACCGCATAGCGGTCGTGCGGAAAGCGAGCCAGTCCGTGGCTCGAGATGTTGTTCAGCGTGAGGATCTGATACCTGACCATTGCTAAGCGATGTCTTTGACGGTGCCGCACCGCGATGTCGAGGTGCGAGAATAGCGCCGCGCGCGTGCGGGGAGGGCAACGATGGCGAAGGGGATTACGCGCGCGGCGGTCGCCGCCGCGATCGCCGCGCTCGCCTTGGGCTTGGCAACGCCCTTACTGGGGCAGGCCGCCCAGCCCCATGTGACACGCACGCTGACCCACGGCGGCGTCGAGCGCAGTTACCTGCTGCATGTTCCGCGCGGTCACGATGCCACGCGCTCCGCTGCGCTGGTATTGGTGTTTCATGGCGGCGGCGGCAACGCGGAGTCGACGGCGCGGCTGACCGAATTCGACCGGCTTGCCGATGAAGCCGGCTTTCTGGTCGTGTACCCGAACGGAAGCGGTCGCGTGCCGAAGGTGCTGACGTGGAATGGCGGCGCCTGCTGCGGGTATGCCCAGCGCACGCAGGCCGACGACGTGGGCTTCGTGCGCGCGATCGTCGCCGACGTGGGCGCGGTCGCCGCGATCGACCGCAAGCGCATCTACGCGACCGGGCTTTCGAACGGCGCCATCATGGCGTATCGGCTTGCGTGCGAGGCGGCCGATCTGATCGCCGCGATCGCGCCGGTCGCCGGCACCCAGAACGTCGAGCAATGCGCGCCGCCCGGCCCGGTGGCGCTCGTGCACGTGCACGGCACCGAAGACGCGCACGTACCCTATTCGGGCGGGGTGGGCGCGCGGTCGCTGACGCGCGTGCGCTATGCCTCGGTCGAAGACTCGGTCCGATTCTGGGTGCGCCAGAACCGTTGCGTCGTTGAGCCGGTCGAGCGGCGCTTCGCCGACGTGCGGCACGTCGCCTACCGCGGCTGCGCGAACGGGGCCGACGTCGAGCTGTACTCGATCGAAGGCGGCGGGCACGCCTGGCCGGGCGCAGCTGCCGCGGCCTGGCGCGGCGGCGACCGGCCGTCAGCGAGTCTCGCCGCGACGCGCATCATCTGGGAGTTCTTTGCCGCGCATCCGAAGCGCGATTGACTGCGGCCGGCGCGGCGGCCCCCCTATCCGAACCTGCGCTCGAACTCGCGCATGTAATCGATGAGCGCCTGCACACCTTCGATCGGCATCGCGTTATAAATCGACGCCCGCATGCCGCCGACCGAGCGGTGCCCCTTCAGTTGCAGCAGGCCGCGCGCCTGCGCACCCTTTAGAAACTCGCCGTCGAGCTTCTCGTCGCGCAGCCTGAACGGCACGTTCATGCGCGAGCGGTCTTCCCTGCGCACCGGGTTGAAGTAGAACGACGTCGAGTCGAGGTAGTCGTACAGCAGTTTCGCTTTGGCCACGTTCTTCTTTTCGATCGCCGCCAGTCCGCCCTGCGCCAGCAGCCATTCGAACACCAGCCCGGCGATGTAAATGGCGTACGTGGGCGGCGTGTTCAGCATCGAGTCGGCCTCGGCCTGCTCCTTCCAGTGAAAGGCCGAGGGCGTGATCGGCAGCGCGCGGTCCAGCAGATCCTTGCGCACGATCACCAGCGTCAGCCCCGCGCTGCCGGCGTTTTTCTGCGCCCCGGCGTAGATCACGCCGTACTTGGCGACGTCGATCGGCCGCGACAGGATGTGCGACGACATGTCGGCCACCAGCGGCACGTCGCCCACGTCCGGCGTCCAGTGATACTCGACGCCGCCGATCGTCTCGTTGGTGCACACGTGCACGTAGGCGGCGTCGGGCGAGAGCTTCCAGGACTCGCGCGCCGGCACGTAGGTGAAGTTCCGGTCTTCGCTCGAGGCCGCGATGTTGACCTGCGCGTACTTCTTCGCCTCCTTGATCGACTTCTTCGACCACTCGCCGGTGTTGACGAAGTCGATCACGCGCCTCTCGCCCAGCAGGTTCATCGGCACGAACGCGTTTTCGCCGATCGCGCCGCCCTGCAGGAACAGCACTTCGTAATCGGCCGGGATCGCCAGCAGCGCGCGCAGATCCGCTTCGGCTTTCTCCGCGATCGAAATGAACTCGGGGCCGCGATGGCTCATCTCCATCACGCTCATGCCGCTGCCGTGCCAGTCGAGCATCTCGGCGGCGGCACGTTGCAGAACTTCTTTTGGCAGCACCGCGGGGCCGGCGCTGAAGTTGTAGACGGTCATGGTTCGGTCCGGGGAATGCGACTGACGCGCACTTTAGCGCATCGCAGCAAAGCAGTTGAACGGTGGGCGGGGGTGAGCGGCGGCAGGCTGGGCCGCTATTGAGCCTTACAAGTCGTTGTGACCAACCGCCCCGCGCCCGCGGCCCTCGTCAAACTGAGCCACTTCTTGCCTCGTTTTTCCGAGCCGCAGCGGCCCTCGTCATTCCGAGCCGCAGGCGAGGAATCTCAGCCGTTCGCCAACGCGGGCCCTCGCGCTCTCGGTCGGCCTAGCCCACCGGCGCCGACTTTGCGCGACCCTTGTCGAACACGGAGA
>JBBIQI010000239.1:0-4862 GCA_037442465.1 Burkholderiales bacterium | reverse complement strand
GCTTCGGCGGTGGCGGTGGCGACGCGGCCGGACGCGGCGGCAGCGTGTCCAGTCCGGCGTCGATGTTGGTCGGCTCCTCCAGGCGCGCACGCGCGCGCGTGGCCACGCCAAGCGGTTCGCCGGCCAGCAGTTCGTCCAGATCCACGACTTCGCTGACCTCGATGCCGGCGCGCGGCAGCATCTGCGACGGCATGCCGGCAAAGACGGTCTCACCCGGCCGCTCTTTGTCCGGGCTCTGCCCGGTCCGCATCAGCGCGAGCGCCTGTTCCTCCCGTGTCGCCGCCTCGGCGCGGATGCGGCGCGCGCGCTGCACCGCCCAGACGACGATGAAGAACAGGACAAGAGCCAGCGAACCGATGAATACGTAATCGAGCATCTCGCGCCTGCGCTGCGGTCCACAACCACGGGCGGCGATTGTCTCAGACCGCACCGAACCTCGGTCGGACGAAGCGCCGACGCCGGCGTCGCCTGCGGCCACGGCGCACGCGCGGCGATCGGATCGGACCCGATGAGACCGCCGTCCGCTTTGCCCAACCCGTTCGGAGTGTGCCGATTGTCCGGCCGGAATCGGCACGGCGCGATCCGCTTTACGGGCTAGCCGCCGGCGAGGCGCCGACGGACACGGCGCGCATGGAACGCCCGAGTTGAGCCGCTTTTCCTCCGAAAACCGCAGGTTTGCGCGCGCCTGCGGGCGGCGCCCGCGAACGGGGCGGGCATGGGGGGTCCGCGTCCCGCAATTTGGCCGACCGCGGTGTGGGCGACCCGCTAGCATCGCGCGCGTGCATCGAGCCGTCACCGATGCACCTTCCGGGCGCTTGCATCGCCCCAAGGACCCAGGGATTTGCTTGCCAAACGCCTTTGCGCACTGCTGATCGCGCTCGCGCCGCTCGCGACCTCGCTCGCGGCAGCCGACGGCCCGCCCCCGAGCTTCGCGCTTTTCTACGGACCGCAACCGCCGCTGGCCGAGCTGCAGGCATTCGACCGTGTCGTGCTCGAACCCGACCACGCGCCCGCGCCTGCCGCTCTGCCCCCGCACGCGCGCTGGTATGCCTACGTCAGCGTGGTCGAAGCCGCGCCCACGCGCGGCTGGCTGCGTGATGTGCCGCGCGAGTGGCAGCGCAGAGACAACCCGGTCTGGGGCAGCCGGCTGATCGACCAGACCGCGCCCGGCTGGGCCGAATTCTTCGAGCGCCGCGTGATCGCGCCGCTGTGGCAGCAGGGCTGGCGCGGTTTCTTTCTCGACACGCTGGACTCGTATCACCTGTTCGCCAAGACGCCGCAGGCGCGGCAGGCGCAGGAGGACGCGCTGGTGGCGCTGATCGAGCGGCTGCACGCGCGCTTTCCCGGAATCGAACTCGTGTTCAACCGCGGCTTCGAAATCCTGCCGCGGCTGCGCGGCAAGGTCGCCGCGGTGGCCGCCGAATCGCTGTATCGAGGCTGGGACCGCGCCACGCAGACCTACCGCGACGTGCCCGAAGCCGACCGCGCCTGGCTGCTGGCGCAACTGACGCGCGTGCGCGACGAGCTGCGCGTGCCGGTCGTCGTGATCGATTACGCGCCGCTTGCGGATCGCGCCGGCGCGCGTGCGCTGGCCGCGCGTATCCGCGCCGCCGGCTTCATCCCGTGGGTGGCCGTCGGCGATCACGATGCGCTGGGTGTCGGCGACTTCGAAGTGCTGCCGCGCCGCGTCGCGCTGGTCACCGACCGGCCCGAGGGTGCCGACTTCATGCATGCAGTGGCGTTTCGCTTCCTCGCCGCCCCGCTGGCCTACCTCGGCTACACGATCGAGCCGATCGACGTGCGCGGGCCGCTGCCCGCGTCGCTCGCCGACGGCCGTTACGCGGCGATCGTCACCTGGTTCTCGCAGCCGGTGGCAAGCCTGAATCCGCGCTTTGCCGCCTGGCTGAAGCGGCAGCTCGACGCGGGCCTGAAGCTGGTGCTGATGCACCACCCGGGGCTCGACCCGCAGTCACCGCTGCTGCGCGAGCTGGGCTTTGCCGCGGTCAAGCCGCCGCGCGGGCCGCTCGCGATCGCGCGCACCGATGCGCTGATCGGGTTCGAAGCGCCGCCGCCGCTACAGGCCGCGCCCGTCGCGCCGCTCGCCCGCGCCGACGGCACGCCGCTGCTGCGCCTGACCGCCGCCGACGGCACGACGATCGATGCGGTGGGGCTGGCGCCTTGGGGCGGCTACGCGTTCGCGCCGTACACCTTCGACGAAGGCGTGCTCGACGCCGGCGCACGCTGGGTGATCGATCCGATCGAGTTCCTGCGGCGCGCGCTGGCGGCGCCGGACTTTCCGGTGCCCGACGTCACCACCGAAGCGGGCCGCCGCCTGCTGCTCGTGCACATCGACGGCGACGGTTTTGCGTCGCGCGCCGAAGTGCCGGGCGCGCCATTCGCACCCGAGGTGCTGCTGCGCGAGGTGCTCGCGCGCCATCGCATCCCGCACACGGTGTCGGTGATCCAGGGCGAGATCGCCGGCAACGGCATGTTTCGCGAGCTGGCGCCGGCGCTAGAAGACATCGCGCGGCGCATCTTCGCGCTGCCGCACGTGGAGATCGCCAGCCATTCGTATTCGCACCCGTTTTACTGGCGGGCGCTGGCCGATGGCCCGCGCGGCGCAGGCTACAAGGGGCGGGCGCTGAACCTGGTGCTGCCGGGCTACACGTTCGACCTCGACGCCGAGATTGCGGGCTCGGCCGCCTACATCGACGCGCGGCTGGCGCCGCCGGGCAAGCGCACGCGCGTGTTCCTGTGGACCGGGGATACGGTGCCGACCACCGAGGCGGTCGCGGCGGCCGACCGCGCCGGGCTGCTCAACATGAACGGCGGCGACACGATCATCACGCGCAGCGCGCCGACGTTGACGCGGGTGGCCGGGCTTGGGCTGCGGCGCGGCACGGGCATGCAGGTGTTCGCGCCGATGCAAAACGAAAACGTCTACACGAACCTGTGGACCGGCCCGTACTACGGCTATCAGCGCGCCATCGAGACCTTCGAGCTGACCGAGTCGCCGCGCCGGTTCAAACCCATCAACATCTACTACCACACCTACTCGGCGTCGAAGCAGGCGTCGCTCGCCGCGCTCGAGCGCGTGTACCGCTGGGCGCTCGCGCAGCCGACGGTGCCCGTCTACGCGTCGGACTACATCCGCAAGGTGCTCGACTTCGAGTCGCTCGCGATCGCGCGCGATCTGCGCGCGGCGCAGCCGACGTGGCGCGTGCGCGGCGCCGGCGCGCTGCGCACCGTGCGCCTGCCGGAGTCCGTGCCCGTGGCGCTGGCCGCCAGCCGCAACGTCGCCGGCGCGCGGCTTGGCCCCGGCGGGCGCTACGTTCACCTGAGTGGCACCGACGCCACCGTGGTCCTGGCGGCCGACAACGCTGCGCCCGTGCACGTTCACGATGCCGCCGGCTGGATCGACGCGTTCGCGCGCGATGCAGGCGGCATTCGCTTCACGCTGCTGGCTTACTACCGCCCCGAGTTCACGCTCGCCAACGCACAAGGCTGCCGCGTGCGCGCCGACGGGCGCGAACTTCAACCGTCCGGCTCCGCGGCCGGCCTGCTCCGCTATGAGCTTGCTCGTCACGACGCCGCCCAGGCGCCGACTCAGTCCCTGGTGGACGTCCGCTGCCGCTAGGGACCGCCAGCGCCTGATCCCGCCGTGGATGGCGGTCGGGCTCGGCGTGCTCGTGGCCGTGGGGCTGGCGCTGACGTTTCCGTATCGCAGCCTGGAGAGCCGCATCGCGCGCGAGACCCGCGCGGTCGACCCGCTGCGCATCGAATACCTGCGGTTGTGGCTGCGGGTGCGCCCCGACGAGCACGGTCTGCGCCTCGTGCTGGCGCGTCAGCTCGCCGTGATCGGCGACTACGCCGGCGCGCGCGCCGAGCTCGCAGCGCTGCCGCGCGACGCCGACCCGCGCGTGGCCGCGCAGGTCGCGCTCGCCGCGCTCGACATCGGCATGCGCGAGGCTTTCGCGCTGCCGCCGCAGGATCCCGCACGCGAACGCCTGCTCGCCGAACTGCGCGCGCAACTGCAGGACATGACCCGCATCGACTGGCCGACCGCGATCCAGGTCGAGCTCGCCGAGCGCGCCGCGCAGGTCGGCGCGTTCGATGCCGCGGCCTACTGGCACGAAAGCCTGCTCGCGCGCGGCGTGCAGTTGTCGGCCAACGCGTGGGAGGCGGCAGCGCACCGCATGGCCGCGCTCGGCGCGCCGCAGCTCGCCGCCCGGCTGTACTTCCGCGCGCAACAGACCGCAGCCCGGCGCGACGAGAAGCGGCGGCTGTTCGTCGCCGCGCTGCGCACGCTGGCGGGTGCCGGGCTGTACGACGCGGCGCTCGCCGCGGCCGAGGTCGAACTCGGCGCGCTCGCCAACGACACCGCCACGCTCGAGTTCCTGACCCGCTTCGCACTCGCGGCCAACCGACCCGACGTCGCACAGCGCTACGCCACGCGGCTGCTGCGGCTGTCGCTGGCACCTGCGGCCGTCGCCGCCTGGCAGGCGCGCTTCCGCACGCCGGCGCCGCGCGCATGGCTCGCGCTGATCGACGACGAGCCTCGGCTCGTGCGCACGCAGGTCGACGGCGCCCGGCCCGACGAGCCGCTGCCGCAGCCAAGACTGCCCTTCGACGACCGCATCTACACGCTCGCTTTCGAAGTCTTTCTCGCCAACCGCAACCTCAAGGACGCGCTCGCGGTCGCGCAGTCGGCCGTGCGTCAGGCACCCGGCAACGCGGCCTGGCGCCGGCGGCTCGCGCAGGTCGCCGACTGGACCGGCAACGCGGCGCTGGCACTCGAGCAGTGGCACGCGCTGGCGCGCATGACCGGCGACGAGACGGCGTGGCGCGAAGTGCTCGCGCGC
>JBBIQI010000238.1:0-4867 GCA_037442465.1 Burkholderiales bacterium | reverse complement strand
ATGACGAGGAACTTTGTCTCGGAATGACCGGGAACCTCGACTCGGAATGACCAGGAACCTCGGCTCCGAATGACGAGGAACTTCGACTCGGAATGACGCGGAACCTTGGCTCGGAACGGCCCGAGGCGGCGCAGCGACCGGACTACGTTTGGTCAACCGCCGCACGTAGGGTGAGTCCTTCTACTGCGCAGCCCGTCGGCGAAGAAGTGTTCACGCCTCGTCAGCCGAGCGCCTTTTCGATGTCGGCGGCGATGTCCTCGGGCTTGGTCGTCGGCGCGTAGCGTGCGATCACCTTGCCGTCCCTGCCGACCAGGAACTTGGTGAAGTTCCACTTGATCGCTTCCGATCCGAGCAGTCCCGGCTTGGCGGACGTCAGGTACTTGAACAGCGGATGCGCGTTGTCGCCGTTGACGTCGACCTTGACGAAGAGCGGAAAGGTGACCCCATAGTTCATTTCGCAGAACTCGGCGATCTCCGACTCGGGGCCTGGCTCCTGTTCGCCGAACTGGTTGCACGGGAAACCCAGCACGGCGAAACCGCGCTTGGCGAACCGTTGGTGCAGCGCCTCGAGCCCCTTGTACTGCGGCGTGAAGCCGCAACGGCTGGCGGTGTTGACGATCAGCAGCACCTTGCCCTTGAAGTCGGCAAGCTTCTTCGTCTTGCCGTCGATGGTCCTGGCCGTGAAGTCGTAGACGGTGGTCATTCGGGTCGTCCGCAGGGGGTGGGGCAGCGTCAGCCGGCGAGCCTGGCGTTGAGCACGATACGCGGTCCGGCGAGCGCCTTCGACACCGGACAGCCCTGCTTCGCGGCTTCGGCGTGCTGCTGAAAGTCGGCCGCCGACAACCCAGGCACGTCGGCTTCGGTCGTCAGCTCGATCAGGTCGATCGTCGGCCCCTCGCCGAGATGAACCGCGGCGGTCGTGCGGATGCGCTTCGGGGTGAAGCCGGCCTTGGTCAGCAGCGCCGACAGGAACATCGAATAGCAGCCCGCGTGGGCGGCGCCGATCAGTTCCTCCGGATTGGTATCCGGCCCGGACTCGAAGCGCGAAGCGAAGGTGAACGGTCCCTCGTACGCCCCGCTGCCGAGCCGCATCGTGCCGGCGCCTTCCTTGAGCGTGCCCGTCCATTCAGCCGAAGAAGTTCGAACGGTCATGGTGTCCTCCTTGCAAGAGCGGCGAGGCGACATGGTAGTACGCGCAGGGCTTGGCGCGCCGCGGGCGGCGCCGCCGCTGCGCGTCGTTCGGTCTTTCGTGCCTGCGCACGTTGGGCGACCAACGCGCGCACGCGGCGGCGCGACGTGTTCGATGCCAACCCAAGGCGCGATCGTCGCGCTGCGTTGGCGCGACGCGATGTCGCTCAGCCCGCCAGCCCGAGATGCTCGATACCCTTGTGGATCCCCGCGACGCCGCCGTACAGCTTGGAGTTCAACTTGATCTGCAGCCGCAGGTCGTTGACCGAGTCGGCGTTGCGCAGCGCGTCCTCGTAGGAGATCAGCTCGCGCTCGTGCAGGTCGAACAGCGCCTGGTCGAACGTCTGCATGCCCTGCTCGCGCGAGCGCTTCATCACGTCCTTGATCTCGTGCACTTCGCCCTTGAAGATTAGGTCCGAAATCAGCGGCGAGTTCAGCATGATCTCGACCGCGGGGATGCGGCCCTTGCGGTCCTTGAAAGCGACCAGCCGCTGCGAAATCATCGCGCGCAGGTTCAGCGAAAGATCCATCAGCAGCTGGCTGCGCTTGTCCTCCGGGAAGAAGTTGATCACGCGGTCGAGCGCCTGGTTGGTGCTGTTTGCGTGCAGCGTGCACATGACCAGGTGACCGGTCTCGGCGAACGCGATCGCGTGCTCCATCGTCTCGCGGTCGCGTACCTCGCCGATCAGGATCACGTCGGGCGCCTGCCGCAGCGTGTTCTTCAGCGCCACGCTCCAGCTGTCGCAGTCCACGCCCACCTCGCGCTGCGTGACGATGCAGTTCTTGTGCGGGTGCACGTATTCGATCGGATCCTCGATCGTGATGATGTGGCCCTGGCTGTTCTCGTTGCGGTAGCCGACCATCGCCGCCAGCGTCGTCGACTTGCCCGAGCCGGTCGCACCGACCACCATTACGATGCCGCGTTTGGCCATCGACAGCTCGTTGATCAGCGGCGGCAGGTTCAGCTCCTCGACGGTCGGGATCTTGTCGGCGATCGTCCGGAAGACGATGCCGACCTTGCCCTGCTGCACGAATGCCGAGACGCGGAAGCGCCCGATGCCGGTCGGGTTGATCGCGAAGTTGCACTCCTTGGTCGCTTCGAACTCGGCCGCCTGCCGGTCGTTCATGATCGAGCGCACCAGCTCCGCGGTGTGCTGCGCTGTCAACGGCTGGTTGGAAACCGGCAGCACGCGGCCGTCGAGCTTGAACGCCGGCGGAAAGTCGGCCGTGATGAACAGGTCCGAACCCTTCTTCGTCAGCAGCAGACGAAGCAGATCGTGGACGAATCGTGTGGCCTGGTCGCGTTCCATCTTTACCTCATCGGGCGCGCCTGCACGGCGCGTGAGATCGCGAAATTCCCCGCGCTTGCGCCGACGCGCGCGCGACAGGTCGTGGGCGGGAGTTCGCGCGGCACCGCTTCGCGCCGCCCCAGCCGGCGGCGCCGGCAAGGGCGAGCGCGGAATCCGGGGCGAGGACCGAAATCACGGGGCCTTCACCCGACAAAACTCTCGGGCGACTTCGCGTAGGTACGCGCCTCCGCCGCCGAGACGATGTTGCGCCGGACCAGATCCATCAGGCACTGGTCGAGCGTCTGCATGCCGAACTGGCTGCCGGTCTGGATCATCGAGTACATCTGCGCGACCTTGTTTTCGCGGATCAGGTTGCGGATTGCCGGCGTGCCGACCATGATCTCGTGCGCCGCCACGCGCCCGCTGCCGTCCTTGATCTTGAGCAGCGCCTGCGAGATCACCGCCACCAGCGACTCGGACAGCATCGCCCGCACCATTTCCTTCTCGGCCGCCGGAAACACGTCGACCACCCGGTCGATCGTCTTGGCCGCGCTCGACGTGTGCAGCGTGCCGAACACCAGGTGACCGGTCTCGGCGGCGGTCAGCGCAAGCCGGATCGTCTCCAGGTCGCGCAGCTCGCCGACCAGCACGACGTCCGGGTCCTCCCGCAGCGCGCTGCGCAGCGCGTTGGCGAAGGACAGCGTATGCGGACCGACTTCGCGCTGGTTGATCACGCACTTGCGCGACTCGTGCACGAACTCGATCGGATCCTCGATCGTCAACACGTGGCCGTACAGGTTGTTGTTGACGTGGTCGACCATCGCCGCCAGCGTCGTCGACTTGCCCGAGCCGGTCGGCCCGGTAACGAGCACCAGGCCGCGCGGCTTGAGCGCGAAGTCGGCGAACACGCGCGGGCACTGCAGCTCCTCGAGCGACAGCACGCGCGACGGGATCGTCCGCAGCACGGCGGCCGCACCGCGGTCCTGATTGAAGGCGTTGACGCGGAAGCGGGCCAGCCCCGGCAGGTCGAACGAGAAGTCGCACTCCAGATGTTCGTCGAACATCTTGCGCTGCGCATCGTTCATGATGTCGTAGATCATCGCGTGCACGTCCTTGTGCTCCAGGGGCGGCAGGTTGATGCGGCGTACGTCGCCGTGCACGCGGATCATCGGCGGCAGGCCTGCGGACAGGTGCAGGTCGGACGCCTTGTTTTTGACGGAAAATGCGAGCAGTTCGGAGATGTCCATCGGCGCAGCTTAGTAGAGGATCGTTCGGGTCATCGCGCCCGGTCGGCGCGTCGCCCGCTGGAGCAGGCGACCCCGTCGGGCGGAGTCACCCGCATTGTCCGGCGCTTCTCCACCGCTCGAAACATCGGAAAAGACGAGCGTCCAGAGGGATATTCGAAACCATTATGTCCAGTTTGGACGAACCGCTGCAAGCCGCACTCGCCCGCGTGCACGAACGGATTAGCGCCGCGGCGCGTGCGGCCGGCCGCGACCCGGGCGAGATCGTGCTGCTGGCGGTCAGCAAGGCGTTCCCCGCCACGGCGGTGCTTGCCGCGGCCCGCGCCGGACAGCGCCGGTTCGGCGAGAGCTACGTGCAGGAGGCCGTCGAAAAGATCGCGCACGTGCGCGCTCTGGCGCCCGCGCTGGCGCTCGAGTGGCACTTCATCGGACCGATCCAGAGCAACAAGACGCGCGCGATCGCCGAGCACTTCGACTGGGTCCATTCGGTCGACCGCCTGAAGATCGCGCAGCGGCTGTCGGCGCAGCGTGCTGCGGATCGACCACCGCTGACGGTGCTCATCCAGGTCAACGTCAGCGGCGAAGCGACCAAGCACGGGGTCGCCCCCGCCGATGTCGGCGCGCTGGCGCACGCGGTGGCGCGTTTGCCGCGCCTGCGACTGCGCGGCCTGATGGCGATTCCGGAGCCGGAGCGCGACGCCGCCCGGCAGCGCATCCCGTTTGCGCGTCTGCGCGAGCTGCTCGAGCAGCTGCGGCGCGAAGGACTGGCCGTCGACACGCTGTCGATGGGCATGTCCGCGGATCTCGAAGCCGCGATCGCCGAAGGGGCGACGATCGTGCGCGTGGGCACGGCGATCTTCGGAGAGCGAACATGAACGACGAAACCAAGCGAGCGGACGCGGCAGCGGAACTCGACGAAATCGACCGCATCCACGACGACTTCCCCGCGGAGGCCGCGGATCGGCTGCGCCGACTGGACGCGGCGGGACTTCCTGCCGGGCGTCTCGGCTCGTTCGCCTTTCTGCTGAATCACGTGCTGGGCGAGAAACTCGGCGCCTGGCGCGAGGCCGCACAGCGCCTAGGGGCGTTGGCCGCCCGCGCCGACGCGCCACTGCCCGTGCTGCGACACTGGGCGGCCGCCACGCT
>JBBIQI010000237.1:3800-4940 GCA_037442465.1 Burkholderiales bacterium | reverse complement strand
GACTCGTCACGTTCGATCATGCGCCGCATCACGGGCCCGGTTCAGTGCGTGTCACCGGGCATGCGCGGTGTCGCTGCGGCTTTCGGCCGCGCGCAGTCGTCGGCGAAGCTTGATCGCAGTCAAAGAGGGATCCTCATCGGCCCCGTAGGTTGCAGCCTGCAAGGGACTGCGCGTCGCAGCGCCTTGGCGAGCGAGGAGATCCGCCGGTGTTTACCCAGTCGGTCAGAAGCATCATGGAGCAGCGCAAGCTGCTCACCGCGCCGCCGGAGACGACCGTGCTGCAGGCGGCGGTCATGATGGCGAAGAAACACGTCGGAGCGGTGCTGGTGGTCGAGGACGAACGTCTCGTCGGCATCTTTACCGAGCGCGACGCGGTGTTCCGCGTCATCGCGCGCAAGCTTGACCCGGCCACGACGACGCTCGCCGACGTGATGACGCGCGATCCGAAGACGACTGCGCCGGACAAGACCTTCGGCGCGGCGATGATGCTGATGCACGAGAATCACTTTCGCCACTTGCCGGTCGTCGAGAACGGCAAGCCGATCGGCATCGTCTCGGCGCGCAACGCACTCGACCCCGATCTGGAGGAGTTCGTCGCCGAGGAGCGGCGCTGCAAGCACATCCAGGAAACGCGCTGAGCGCGGCGCGCGGTCAGAGTAGCCGCGGCAGCGCGAAGCGCGGCTCGACCTCGCCGACGACGATGCCGCGGTAGTTGTGCACAGTGCGCGCTGCGAACGGCGCGAGCGGCGTTGTCTCCGGCGCATCGAGCAGGCCGAGCTGCTGAAGCACCGCGCTCGTCGCGACGTGCAGCGCGCGCGAGTTGCCGTCGGCCACACGGATGGCGACACCGATCCCGAGGCTTTTGATGCCGATCGCCTGCACGCCGTCGGCACCGATCTTGCTGACCCAGTCGCCGCGGCCCGTCTGCATCAGCGCCAGGTCGCTGCGCGCGGTGCCGGAGACGAGATCCGGGTGGCGCGTCATCGCGAACGCGAGTGCGGCGAGCGCCGGCGTGGCGCCGACGGCAAGTTGGCAGAACGCATGCGCGAGCCGCGCGAGCGGCAGCGCGTAGTTCGGCGCGCTGCAGCCGTCGATGCCCAGCGGCAGCGTCACGCCCGGCGCGAAGCGCTGCACGGCTTC
>JBBIQI010000237.1:0-3700 GCA_037442465.1 Burkholderiales bacterium | reverse complement strand
GGCAGCGCCTGCAGCGGCTTGAGCGCCGAGCGCGTGAAGTTCAGCCCGTCCGGATCGCCGACGCCGGCGATGAGTTTGCCCGCCTGATCGACGACGGCGATCGAGCCGGGGTGGACCAGTTCCGGAAAGCCGCCGCGCGTGACGACGACGAGCGGGACGTGGCGGGGCGGCGACGGGCGTGACATCGGAGCGTGGCGCTGCACAAGCGCGTGCCTTATCGAATCTGCGGCCCGTGGTGTGCGCGCCGTCGGCGGCGATCGATCCACCTCGTCCGCTGCGAGGCGAAGGCGGCGCGCACGGGCGATCGAGCGTCTGTCATGTCCGCCGCCGAGTGCGCACGCAACGACGCCGGGGACGCGCCGATCGCGCTTTCGGGTGGCCGCTCACGCGGGCTGCGCCGCCGCGGCAGTCGCCAGCCGCGCAGCGACTTCCTTGCGATAGCGGTTCAGCTCCTGCACCGAGTTGAAGGTCCGTCCGAACAGCAGCCCCATGTTGTGCAGGATGCGCTCGACGACCCTGGATTCCCAGGCGTCGTCGAACCTGATCTGTTCGTCGAGCCAGCGCTCGAGCCAGGTCGGATCGGGCAGCCGCGACTGCACCGTGTCGCGCGGGTAGTGGGCCTGCGCGACGTGCAGGTTGGTCGGATGCAGCGCCTTGGCGGTGCGTTTGGCCGAGCTCATCAGCACGGCGATCTTGGAAAACGCCGCGCGCGCGGTGTCGCCGAACTCGGCGAGATACTTCTTCATGTAGCGCAGATATGCGCCGCCGTGGCGCGCCTCGTCCTGCGACAAGGTGCGGTAGATGTGCTTGATCACCGGTTCTGTATGCCATTCGGCGGCTCTGCGGTACCAGTGATTCAGCCGGATCTCGCCGCAGAAGTGAAGCGTCAGCGTCTCCAGCGCGGGCGCCGGGTCGAACTCGAAGCGCACCTCGTGCAGTTCGCTCTCGGTCGGCGTCAGTTCGGGGCGGAAGCGGCGCAGGTACTCCATCAGCACCAGTGCGTGCTTCTGCTCTTCGAAGAACCAGACCGACATGAACGCGGAGAAGTCCGAGTCGTGCCGGTTGTCGCGCAGGAACATCTCGGTGGCCGGCAGCGCCGACCACTCGGTGATCGCGTTCATCTTGATCGTGTGCGCCTGCTCGTCGTTGAGCCTGGAGGCGTCGAATTCGCTCCAGGGGATGTCCTTCTCGAGGTTCCAGCGAACGGCTTCGAGCGACTTGAACAGTTCCGGATAGAGCATCGTCATGGCGACCTGCCGTTTCAGTGGGCGACCCGGCGCTTGAGCAGGCGCGCGAGCGCGCCGACGACGGGAAGTTTCTCATACAGCTCTTCGGCGGCGTCCCAGTAATCGCGGTGGTAGGCGATGCGACCGTCGGGTGCGAAGCGCAGGTGCGTGGCGCCGCGAATCGTCAGTTCCTCGTTGCGCCCCCGTCGGCGGAAGACGAAATCCCAGGTCAGGAAGGCCTGCGCGCCGGCGGCGACGGCTTCGTGCACGACAAAGCGCGGCGCTTCGACCTGCGCGAACATGCGCGCAAGGATCTGCCCGATCGCCGCCGCTCCGTGCACTTCGTTGAACGGGTCCTTGAACCAGGCGTCGTCGGCGTAGACGTCGCCGATGCGAGCCACGCCCGCGGGCGTCAGCGTCTCGAAGTAGCGTTTGACTCGCACGATCGGTTCCATGGCTTACGTGCCGGTTGCGCGGCGGACGGCGGCGAACTGCAAACGATACGGCAGGATGCGCGCGAGCTTCAGCCAGCGCGTGAAGCGGCGCGGGTAGTGGATTTCGAACTCGCCGCGCGCGATACCCGCCAACGTGCGTCGTGCGGCCTCTTCCGCGTCCATCAGCGCCGGCATCGCGAAGCCGTTACGGCGGGTCAGCGGCGTGTCGACGAACCCCGGGTTGACCAGATACACGCCGATGCCCAGCGGATGCAGGTCGCCGTACAGCGATTCGGCCAGGTTGATCAGCGCTGCTTTGCTCGGCCCGTACACGAGCGCCTGCGGCAGCCCGATGTAGCCGGCTACCGAGGACACGATCGCGAGGCCGCCGCGCCCCTGCGCGAGCAACACGGGAAGCGTGGCGTCCAGACAGTTCAGCACGCCGTGCAGATTGACCTCGAGCAGCTGGCGCGCGCGCGTCAGGTCCCAGGTGCGGGCGCGCATCGCGACATGGGTGCCGGCGACCATCAGCACGAGGTCGAAACTGCCCCACTGCGCCTGCACGGCGCGGGCGCCCGCAGCGACCTGCGCAGGGTCGGTCACGTCGAGCGGCACGACCAGCGCGTTGCGCGTGGCCGCGCGCGCCATCGCCTCGAGCGGCGCACGCCGGCGCGCCGACAGCCCCACGCGCGCACCGGCGGCGAGCAGTTGATGCGCGAGCGCGGCGCCGATGCCGGTCGAGGCGCCGATCACCCAGACGCGTTGATCGGCCCAACTCGCGACTTTCGGATTCAGTGCCATCAGCGCCGCCGGAACGCGATCAGCACCTCGCCGACGCGGATACCGTACAAGGACATGGTCGCGCGGTTCAGCAGCACGCGCTCGTCGATCAGGTACATCCAGTCGTCAAAATCGAGTTCATATCGCTTGCCCTCGCGGGTCTTCAGGTCGAACGTGTAGCGCCAGTTCAGCGCATTGCCGGCGACCGTGCCGCGCGCTTCGCCGATCACGTCGGCCGCGGTGCCGATCCAGCGCCGCACGCTGCCGTCGGCGCCGGCCGGCCGCAACGTCCACACGCGTCGCTCGCGTTCGCCGTCGGACCAGGCGAAGTCCTCGTCGAGCGTGCCGACGTCGCCCGTCCAGCTCGCGCGGATTGTCACGACGAAGCGGCGTTGCACGCGTCCGGCGCGATCCGTCACCAGGCCGTGGCCTTCGAGCGTGCCGTCGAAATGGCGGCGCAGGTCGAGCGCCGGCGTCTCGCCGGCGTAGACGGACGGATCGAGCGCCGTGCAGCCGGCCAGCAGCAGCGACAGCAGCAGCGCGAGCCGGATCCTGTGCATCGTGTTCTCCAGGTTCAGAAGCGTCGCCGGCGCCAGACCACGAGCAGCAGTGCGGCCGCGGCGAGCTTCAGGCCGCAGGGCAGCAGCGCGTAGCTCGCCGACAAGGCGGCGAGCGCGGCGTCGCCGCGATCGCCGGGCGTGTAACCCAGCCATTGCAGCAGCGGCAGTGCTGCGCCGGCGGCCAGCGCCAGGTTGAGCTTGTTGACGAAATTCCAGAGGCCGAAATACGCGCCTTCGCGGCGACCGCCGTCGTTGCCGTCGTCGATGACACGCGCCAGCAGCGCGGGCGGCAGCGCCAGATCGGCGCCGAGCGCCAAGCCCGACAGCACGCAGATCGCCGCGAAAGGCAGCAGGTCGCCGGCGTCGAGCCAGTAAGCCCAGACGAAGGCGGTCACCGCCGCGAACATGCCGAGCAGCCACACCGCGTGCAGGCTCAGACGACGCGCGAGCGACGCCCACAGCGGCATGCTCGCGGCGCCGGCGATGAAGTACGAAGCGAGAAACAGACCTTCGTAGCCCGGCAGCTCGAGGCGGTCGGCGACGAAGAACAGCACCAGCGTGGCCGGAATCGCGGCGGCGATGCCGTTGAGCACGAACACCGCCAACAGCCAGCGGAAGCGCGACGCCGCGAGCGGCGCCGCCATCTCGCGCAGCAGGCCGCCGCCCGGTGCAGCCGCCGGCGCGCTCGCTGCCGGGCGCG
>JBBIQI010000236.1:0-4943 GCA_037442465.1 Burkholderiales bacterium | reverse complement strand
GCAGTCCAAGCCGCAAACCCCGGTCGCCCAACGCGGTTGCGCGAAACTGCATGTGGGGACTGCCGGATTTAGTTGACGGATCACGGCCGTTCGCGAAGGCGAGATCCCTCACTTTGCTCGGGATGACAACGGCGCCGCTCGGGATGACAACGGTGCTGCCCGGGATGACGAGGACAGCGCCCGGGTCGGCGGTGGCATGCCACGCCGCGTCTTCCAACGCCTCGCCGCTTACTCGCGCACGTGCAAGGGGCGCAGCGCGGGCGCGAACGCCGCCAGCGCGGCGCGGTCGAGCTTTCCCGCGGGCGTGAGCGGAAGCCGCGGCACGATGCAGATCCGGCGCGGCCGCTTGTGCGAAGCGAGACGCGACGCGAGGTGTTCGGCGAGCGCCTCGTCGGTCGGCGGCGCCGAGGCGACAAGCGCGGCAGCGACGATCTGCCCCCAGGTCTCGTCGGCGACGCCGAACGCGCCGGCCGCCTCGATGCCGGGGCAGGACTCGAGCGCGCGTTCGACCTCTGCCGGATGGACGTTCTCGCCGCCGCTGACGAGCAGCTCGGTCGAGCGCCCGAGCACGTGCAGGCAGCCGTGCGCATCGAGTGCGCCGAGATCGCCGGTGTCAAACCATGCGTCGGCCGCCAGCGGCGACTCGCCCAGGTAACCGGCCATGCGCATCGGCCCGCGCACGTGAATGCGGCCGTCGGCGATGCGAATCTCCGCGCCCGACAACGGCCGGCCCGCGCCGAAGCGCGCGGCCTCGAAGCGTCCCTCGTACGGCGTGGCGACGACCTGCGAGCACGTCTCGGTGCAGCCGTAAGTGATCATGATCGGAAGGCCGCGCGCGGCCGCCCGGGCGAGCAGTTTCTCCGACGCCGCCGCGCCGCCCACCAGCACCGCGCGCAGGAACGGCGGCGGCGTCCAGTCCGGATAGGCGTCGAACAGCAGCGCGAGCATCGTCGGCACGACCGACACGAGGGTGGCGCGTTCCTGTTCGATCCAACGCGGCAGCAGCACCGCGTCGAAGTGCGGCGCGAGTGCGACCGCGCGCCGCGCGGCGAGACAGCGCGTGACGATCGACAGCCCGCCGATGCGCGCGAGCGGCATCGCCAGCAGCCAGCAGTCGTCGTCGCGCCAGCCGAGGTTGGCCGCGCTCGCCTGCGCCGACGCGAGCAAGGCGGCGCGCGTCAACACCGCGCCGCGCGGCTGGCCGGTCGTGCCCGACGTGAACATCACCACGGCCGCGTCCGCAGGCAGCGCATGCGCACCGCGCGCCGCGGCGTCTGCTTCTGCCGCGCGCTCGGCTTCGGTCAGCTTCGGATGCAGCAGCAGCGCAGGCACGCGCAATTCCAGCAGCGCGTACAGCGTGACGACGGTGTCGAGCGTGTTCGTGCCAACCAGTGCGTAGGGCGCGCGCGCTACGCGCGCGAGCGCGTCGATGCGTGTGTGCGTCAGCGCCGCGAGTTCGGCGAAGCTGTAGCGGCGGCCGTCGGCGTGCAGCGCGATCGCCGTGGGTGCGTCGCCGGCGGCGGCGAAGATTGAGAAGGGGTCGGTCACGATGCGCCTCTGGGTCGCATGTCAGGTGCTCGCTGCCCCTTCGAAATCTCCCCTGCCCTCCCCTTTGCGAGAGGGGGTGTAGAGAGATGACGCGTCAGGGGAAGCGGGGGAACTTGCGGAAGTCGGGCTTGCGCTTTTCGAGGTAGGCGTTCTTGCCTTCCTGCCCTTCCTCGGAGAGATAAAACAGCAGTGTGGCGTTGCCGGCCAGCTCCTGCAGGCCGGCCTGACCGTCGCAGTCGGCGTTCAGCGCGGCTTTCAGACAGCGCAGCGCCATCGGACTGTTGGCGAGCATCTCGCGGCACCACTGCACGGTTTCTTCTTCGAGCCGCTCGTACGGCACGACGGCGTTGACCAGCCCCATGTCGAGTGCCTGGCGCGCGTCGTACTGCCGGCACAAGAACCAGATCTCGCGCGCCTTCTTCTGCCCGACGATGCGCGCCATGTAGCTGGCGCCGTAGCCGCCGTCGAAGCTGCCCACCCGCGGACCGGTCTGGCCGAAGCGCGCGTTGTCGGCAGCGATCGTCAGGTCGCAGATCATGTGCAGCACGTGGCCGCCGCCGATCGCGTAGCCGGCGACCATCGCGACGACGGGCTTGGGCAGCGTGCGGATCTGACGCTGCAGGTCGAGCACGTTCAGGCGCGGGATCTTGTCGCCGCCGACATAGCCGCCCTTGCCGCGCACGCGCTGGTCGCCGCCCGAGCAGAACGCTTCCTTGCCGGCGCCGGTGAGGATCACCACGCCGATGTTTTCGTCGTCGCGCGCGTCGGCGAACGCCGCCTGCATCTCCTGTACGGTCTCCGGCCGGAACGCGTTGCGCACTTCGGGCCGGTTGATCGTGATCTTCGCGATGCCTTCGTCGGCTTTCGCGTACAGGATGTCCTTGAAGCCGGGGACGTTTTTCCACTCGGGAATCGGCGGCGGTTTCGGTTCGTTCATGGGTGCGAGCGGGTTGGGTACCTGCTGCCGGTGTCGGACATCAGGGTGGGGTTGCGGTGGATCACGTGCATCGATTCGTTCAGTCGATCTTCGCGCCGGAGGACTGCACGACTTTGGCCCACTTGGCCGAGCTCTCGGCGATGTGCCGCGCGAAATCCTCGGGCGTGCCCGGAACGGGTTGCGCGCCGCGCGCGAGCAGCGCGGCGACGATCGCGGGATCTGCGAGCGCTTCGCGGATCGCGGCATTGAGCTTGCGGATCACGGGCTCGGGGGTTCCCGCGGGTGCCAGGATGCCGTCCCACGCGCTCGCCTCAAAGCCCGGCACGGCGGTCTCCGCGATCGTCGGGTATTCGGGCGCGGCCGGAAAACGCTGCGCCGAGGCGACCGCGAGCCCGCGCACGCGCCCGTCCTTCGCGAGCGGATACGCGTTGGGCATCACGTCGATCATCATCTGCACCTGGCCGCCGATCAGATCGGTGACCGCAGCCGCACCGCCGCGATACGGCACGTGCACGATGTCGATGCCGGCCATCGTCTTGAACAGCTCGCCGGCCAGGTGCGAAGTCGTGCCGTTGCCGGCGGAGGCGAAATTGACCTTGCCCGGATTGGCTTTCGCGTACGCGATCAGCTCGGCGACGGTGTTCGCGGGGACCTTCGGATTGACGATAAGCAGCGCCGCGATCGAGGTCATGCGCGCCACCGGCGCGAAGTCCTTGATCGGATCGAAGCGCAGGTTGCGGTACAGGCTGGCGTTGATCGAGTGCGTGCCGTTGGTGCCGTACAGCAGCGTGTAGCCGTCGGGCTCGGCGCGCGCGACGAATTCCGCACCGACGTTGCCGCCGGCGCCGGGCTTGTTCTCGACGACGATCTTGCCGCCGAGCGCCTTTTCCACGCGCGGCATCACGAGTCGCGCCAGGTTGTCGGCGCCGCCGCCGGGCGGGAAAGGCACGATGAGCTTGATCGGCCGCTCGGGATAGTCGGCGGCGGGCGCGGGTGCGGCGCCCGCCAGCACGGCGGCCAGCGCGCCGCACGCCGCCAGCACGCGCCGGCGCGTCCATCGAAGTGCTGATGCGTTCATCGAGCGGGGTTCTCCGCGTGATCGGTCGTCGAGCCGCGATTACGGCACAGGAACATCGAGATCGCCTTGACGGTCATCACGACCTGCTCGCGGTCGTTGATCACCTCGATCGACGAGCGAACGACGCCGCGGTCGGGCTTCGAGGTCGAGCGCCGCGCCTCGAGCACGGTGATGCGCACGCGCAGACGGTCGCCCGGTCGTACCGGCGCCAGCCAGCGCAGTTCGTCGACGCCGGGCGAGGCCAGGCTCGCCACCCTCGACAGGAAATGATCGACCAGCAGCCGCATCATCAACGCTGCGGTATGCTAGCCGCTGGCGATGACGCCGCCGAAAGGTCCACGCGCAGCGCGCTCGCGGTCGACGTGGATCGGCTGCGGGTCGTAGCGGCGCGCGAACTCCACGATGTCGTCCGCGTCGACGACGATCGGGCCATACTCGAGCACCGTGCCCGGCACGTAGTCCTCGAAGTAGCGCTGGTCGATATCGACCGGCAGGTCCGTTCGGTTCATGGCGGCTCCGGTTGCCCGCCGGCGGCGGGCGAGCGGCGGAATTTGGCGCGACCGGCCGGCCGCCGGCCGAGCCGCGAACGGCGCGCATACTTCGCCTGCGCCGCGATGCCGGCGTCGATCGCCCACGGAGAACGCCCATGACCCTGTTGATCCTCGGCCTCGTGCTGTTCCTCGGCACGCACTCGGTCCGCATCGTCGCCGACGACTTCCGCAGCGCGCAGGTGGCGCGGCTCGGCGTCAACGGCTGGAAGGCGATCTACTCGATCGTCTCGATCGCGGGTTTCGTGCTGCTCGTCTACGGTTACGGGCTCGCGCGCGAGGCGCCGACCGTGCTGTTCGTGCCGCCGCCGTGGACACGCCACGTCACGGCCCTGCTGACGATCCCGGCTTTCGTGCTGCTGGCGGCGGCGTACGTGCCGGGCACGCGAATCAAGCGCGCGGTCGGGCATCCGATGGTGGCCGGCGTGAAGATCTGGGCGTTCGCGCATCTGCTCGCCAACGGCATGCTGGCCGACGTGCTGCTGTTCGGCGCGTTCCTCGCCTGGGCCGTGTTCGATTACGTCGCCGCGCGCAGGCGCGATCGCGCGTCCGGCCGCGTGTACCCGGTGGGGCCGCCGATGCGCGACGTCACCGCGGTCGCCGTCGGGCTGGCGGCGTACGCCGTGTTCGCGTTCTGGCTGCACGCGTGGTGGATCGGCGTGCGGCCGTTCGGCTAGCGAGCCTCTGCGCTGCGGCCGTCGCATCGGGAGTGCGCGTGGATCCCGTCGGCCCGAACCCGCTGCCGCCGCATCCGCCGTCGCCGCACAAGCAGCGCGTGTACGCGCAGCGGCAGCAGGCGCGGCAGGCGGTGCTCACGCGGCGCACACACGCG
>JBBIQI010000235.1:0-4990 GCA_037442465.1 Burkholderiales bacterium | reverse complement strand
CCGAGCCGCTCGCCGCCGCGCCGCTGTCGGTGGCAGCAGGCGAGTCCGCTGCGCCGGCGGCCGGCCCGTCGGTCGCCGCCGTGGTCGTGGCGGCGGTGGCGGTGACCGCCGCATGGACGCTCGCGGTCGGCTATCGCTTCGCCCTCGAAGGCGTGCAAGAGGCGATGCGCGACGAGGCGCGCACGCGTTTCGCGATCGTCGCGGCGATCACGCTGGTGGGTGCGGGACTGATCGGTGCGTTCCTGATGCACTACGTGGTCCGGCCGATCCGCCGCCTGACCGCGCGTGCCGAGGAGCTTTCGCTGCGCTATGCCGGCCGCGCGCCGGCCCGAAGCGGCGCCGAGTTCGAGCGCCTGGTCGCCGCGTTCGAGGCGATGACCGCTGCGCTGCTCGGGCACTCGGAGCGGCTGCGCCGCGCCCACTTGAACGAACTGCAAAACGGGCTCGAATTGCAGCGGCAGTACGCGCTGATGCGGCTGTTGCGCGGGCTGGCGGCGGCGGCCAACGAATCCGAATCGGTCGAGCAGACGCTCGAGCGCGCGCTGCACGAGATCGGCGAGTATCTGGACTGGCCGGTCGGCCGCGTGGCGCTGCTGCCGGACGAAGGCCGCGTCGAGGATCGGTCGCCGCGCTCGCTGTGGTTCGTGCGCGATGCCGCGCGGTACGAGGAGTTCATCGCCGCCACCGAGTCGGCGACGATTCGGCGCTCGGTCAACGGGCTGATCGGCCGCGCCTACATCAGCGGCATGCCGCACTGGGTGTCGGACCTGACGCGGCTGGCGGAATGGGATCGCCGCGACGTTGCGCTGGCGGCCGGGCTGAGGAGCGGCGTGGTGATCCCCGTGACCGCGCACGGCCACGTCACCGCGTTCATCGAGTTCTACACCGACCACCGCGTCGAAGCGACCGCCGAGATGCTCGAACTGGTCGAGGCGATCGGCGCCGAGCTCTCGCGCGTCGCGGAGCGTCACCGCGCCGAGCGCGAACTGGTCGAGCGCGAGCGCGAAGCCCACCGGCTGGCGATGGTCGCGTCGCGCACCGAACACATCGTGATCATCCTGGACACCGTGGGCCGCATCGAGTGGGTCAACGACGCTTTCGTGCGGGCCAGTGGCTACACGCTGTCGGAAGTGCGCGGCAAGGTCACGCACACGCTGATGGCGGGTCCGGAGACCGACCGGGCCGCGATCGCGCGCGTGGCCGAGGCGATCGTCGCGGGCCAGCCGTGCCGCGTCGACATCGTGCTGTACGACCGCGCCGGCGAGCGGCGCTTCCACGAGGTCGAAGGCCAGCCGATGCACGACGAGCGGGGCCGCTACTTCCAGTACGCGCTGCTGTCGCTGGACATGACCGAGCGCAAGCGCGCCGAGGCCGCGCTGCGCGAAAGCGCCGAGTACTTTCGTGCCTTGTTCGACGAGTCGCCGGTGCCGACGATCATCCAGTCGGCGACCGATTACCGCCTGCTGCGCGCCAACGCCGCGTACGTCCGCATGCTCGGCTACGCGCAGGATGAAGTCGTCGGCACCGACGCGCTGGCCGGCCGCGTGCACCCCGACGACCTGGCGGAGGCGCGCGTGCTGCGCGAACGGTTCGGCCAGGGCGAGGTCACCGCACGGTTCGAGCGCCGCATGATCGCGCGCGACGGTCGCATCGTCTGGGTCAGCGGGCATTCGGTGCGTTTCCGCGACGCCCAGGGCACGCCGCACCTGATGACGGTGCTGGAGGACATCACCGAACAGAAGGAACGCGAGGAGGCGCTGCGCAGCGCCAAGGAGCAGGCCGAGAGCGCCAGCCGCGCCAAGAGCCAGTTCCTCGCCAACATGAGCCACGAGATCCGCACGCCGATGAACGGCGTGCTCGGCATGACCGAGCTGCTGCTCGGCACGGCGCTGTCGGACAAGCAGCGCCGCTTCGCCGAAGCGGTCTACCGCTCCGGCGAGCAGTTGCTGGAGATCATCAACGACATCCTGGACTTCTCGAAGATCGAGGCCGGCAAGCTGGAGCTGGAGAGTCTGGACTTCGATCCGCGCGCGCTGATCGAGGACGTCTTCGAGATGCTGGCGCCGCGCGCGCACGAAAAGCGGCTCGAACTGGCGTGCCGCATCGCGCCGTCGGTGCCCGCCGCCGTGCGCGGCGATCCGCTGCGGCTGCGGCAGGTGCTGACCAATCTGGTCGGCAACGCGATCAAGTTCACCGAACAGGGCGAGGTCGTTCTCGACGTCACCGCCGAGCCCGACGCGCAGGCCGACCTCGCCGGCGCCGCGCCGGCGTATCGCTTGCACTTCGTCGTGCGCGACACCGGCATCGGCATCCGGCCCGAGGCGCTCGCCAGGCTTTTCACCGTGTTCATGCAGGCCGACCAGACGATGGCGCGGCGTTACGGCGGAACGGGACTCGGGCTGGCGATCAGCAAGCAGCTCGTCGAGCTGATGGGCGGTCGCATCGGTGCGGAAAGCCGCGTCGGCGAGGGCTCGACGTTCCGCTTCGACGTCGTGCTCGGCACCGGCGATCCAGTCGCCGCGCCGACCGCGGTCGAGGCCGGCGCGTTGGCCGGCAAGCGCGTGATCGTCGTCGAGGACAATCCGACGAACCGCAGCATCCTCGAAGGCCAGTTGCGGCGCCTGGCGGTCGACTGCGCGACCGCCGAAAACGGCGTGCAGGCACTCGAGCTGATGCGCGCCGCCGCGCGCGCGGGAACGCCTTTCGAAGTCGCCGTGATCGACATGAAGATGCCGGTCATGGACGGGCTGACGCTGGCGCGGGCGATGCGCGCCGACCCGCAGCTCGCCGCCATGCGCCAGCTGATGCTGACCTCGCTCGCCGGCGGCGACGAGGCGCGCTTGGCGCAGCAGGCCGGCATCGAGGGCTACTTGGCGAAGCCGGTGCGCCAGCAGGAGCTCATCGACGCGCTCG
Source organism: Burkholderiales bacterium (assembly GCA_037442465.1). Taxonomy (GTDB): domain Bacteria; phylum Pseudomonadota; class Gammaproteobacteria; order Burkholderiales; family Burkholderiaceae_F; genus DSNY01. The sequence continues at coordinate 2,077 of JBBIQI010000235.1, read as the reverse complement.
CGCGCCTGCTCGATGCGCAGCCGCGCGGCACCGGCGCCCCGGCTGCGGTAGCACTGCACGGCGTGCGCGTTCTGCTGGTCGAGGACAACCCGGTCAATCAAGAGGTCGCGCGCGTGCTGCTCGAAGATCTCGGCTGCGCGGTCAGGCTGGCGGCCAATGGCCAGCAGGCGCTCGACGCGCTGGCGCAGGAGGAGTTCGCGCTGGTGCTGATGGACTGTCAGATGCCGGAGATGGACGGCTTCGAGGCGCTGCGCCGCTTCCGCGATCAGCACGACGCGCGCCGCTGGGCGACCGCGCGCGCCACGCCGGTGGTCGCGCTGACCGCCAACGCGCTGGCCGGCGACGAGGAGCGCTGCCGCGCGGCCGGCTTCGACGACTACCTGGCCAAGCCGTTCCGGCAGCGGCAGCTCGCGGCGTTGATCGCGCGCCACGTGCCCCAGCCGCACGCGCCGGCGGCCGCCACCCCCGCCGAATCCGCGTCGACGCCCGCGACCGGGTCGTCGGCGGTGGTGGCCGAGTTGCCGCCGCAGGACGGCGATGCCGACGCACTCGACGTGACCGTGCTCGATCGCATCCGCGACATGGAGCGCAGGGGCGCGGCGCGGCTGCTCGAGCGGCTGATCGAAACCTATGTGGCCACCGCCGCGAAGCTGGTGGCCGACACCGAGCGCGCACTGGACAAGGACGACGCGCCGGCGCTGCGGCAGGCGGTGCACACGCTGAAGTCATCGAGCGCGAACCTGGGGGCTGCACGGCTGGCGCGGCGCTGTGCCGAGCTGGAAGCGCTGGCGCGCGCCGGGCGCGTGTCGGCGGCGCGCCAGGACTGGCCGGCCGCGCTGGACGAATACCGGCGCGTCGTGCGCGCACTGCAGGCGATGGTGCGCAGCGAACACGTGGTCGATTAACGACGAACGACGAGAAAGCGGCCCACCGATGGACGGCGACCTCCAAGACCCCGCACCGCGCGCCCCCGGACCGGCGCGGGGGACGGCCCTGCGGCAGGCTCAGGACGCCGCCTGGCAGCATGTCGAAGGCGAGCGCGTGCTGCTGGTCGACGACGACGCGGTCGCGCGGCTGCTGACCGCCTCGGCGCTCGCCGAGCGCCGCTGGAACGTGATCGAGGCCGACAGCGGCGCGCAGGCGCTCGCGGCCTTTGCGCGGTATCAACCCGACGTGGTCGTGCTCGACGCGCTGATGCCGGAGATCGACGGGTTTGCGACCTGCGAGCGGTTGCGCAGACTGCCCGGCGGCGAGCACGTTCCGGTGCTGATGCTGACGGGACTCGACGACGAAGAATCGATCGCGCGCGCGTACGAGGCCGGCGCGACCGACTTCTTCGTCAAGAGCACGAGCCAGTGGACGCTGCTGTCGCAGCGGCTGCGTTACATGCTGCGCGCCGCGCGGATGCGCGAGGAACTCGCCGCCAGCCAGGCCAAGCTCACCAAAGCGCAGCGCATCGCGCGGCTCGGCAGCTGGGAATGGGACATGACGCGCCGGTGGGTCAAACTGTCCGACGAGTGCTTCGCGATCGCCGGGCTCGCGCGCCAGGAGGAAGGGCTGGCGGACTGGTTCCTCTGGACGCGCGTGCTCGACGTCGAGCGCCCGCGCATCGAGGAACTGTTCCGCGAAGCGGTCGCCGGCACCGGGCAACTGGACTTCGAGTGCCGCATCGTGCGACCCAACGGCCAGTTGCGGATGGTCCACGTCGAGGCCGAGATCGATCGTGACGACAGCGGCCGCGCCGTTGCGCTCCACGGCGTGCTGCAGGACATCACCGAACGCAAACAGGCGGAGGATCAGATCCGCCAGCTCGCCAATTTCGACAGCCTGACCGGGCTGCCCAACCGCCGCTATTTCCGCGAACACTTCGCGGCGAGTCTGGAACGCGCGCGCGCGTACGGAACGCATGTCGCCGTGCTGTTCATCGACATCGACCGCTTCAAGCAGGTCAACGACACGCTCGGCCACCAGATCGGCGACCAGCTGCTGCGCGAGATCGCCACGCGGCTGCATCTGGCCGTGCGCGAGGGCGACACGGTGGCGCGCGCCGGCGACGGCGTGCCGGCGGACGCGGGCG
>JBBIQI010000234.1:0-5001 GCA_037442465.1 Burkholderiales bacterium | reverse complement strand
GCGCAGTCCAAGCCGCACACGCCGGTCGCACGACGCACTTGCGCGAAACTGCATGAGCGGACTGCCGGATTCAGGTTAAGAAGAACCAGCGGCGCGGCCGGGCGCGTCGCTGGCCGCGCTGCCGCGTGCGGCGACGTTCACGCGGTGGCGTGCAACAACGCGAACCAGGCGCGCTCGTCGAGCCAGACGTGACGGGGGTTCCAGCCGGCAGCGCGCAGTAGTTCGGCGAACGTCTCGGGCCGGTACTTGTAACTGTTTTCGGTGTGGATGCGCTCGCCGCGCGCGAAGCGCCGTTCGGCGCCGGGCCAGCGGACTGTCACGTCGGTGAGCGCCTCGACATGCATTTCGATGCGCGCCTCGCGCGGCGCGTAAAAGGCAACGTGCCTCCACTGCGTCACGTCGAAGTCTGCACCGAGCAGGCGGTTGACGTGGCGCAGCACGTTGCGGTTGAACGCTGCGGTCACGCCGAGCGAGTCGTCGTAGGCCGCGTTCAACACCGCTTCGTCCTTGATCAGGTCGACGCCGATCAGAAGCTGCGCATCTTCGCCGCCGCAGGCGCGCAGCCTGTGCAGGAAGACGATCGCCTCGTCGGGCGCGAAGTTGCCGATCGACGAGCCGGGATAGAAGAACAGCCGGCGCTGCGCGTGCACTTCGTCGGGTAGCGCGAGCCCGCGCGCGAAGTCCTGACCGATGCCCAGCAGCTCGAGCTCCGGATACTCGCGTGCCAGGCATTCGAGCGCGTTGCGCAGGAAGTCGACCGCGATGTCGACTGCGACGTACTGGCGCGGCCGCAGCGCGCCGAACAGGCGCGCGGCCTTGGCGCAGTTGCCCGCGCCCAGATCGACGAAGGTCGTTTCGGCGCCCACCGCCGCGGCGATCTCGCCGCGGCGGTGGGCGAAGATCTGCGCTTCGGTACGGGTCGGGGTGTACTCGTCGAGCGCGGTGATCGCCGCGAACAGATGCGAGCCCAGCTCGTCGTAGAAGTATTTCGGCGGGATCGCGGCGCGCGGCGCCAGCAGTCCGCCGGCGAGTTCCGTGCGCAGCTCGGCCGCCGTCGGCATGCGCGACTGGATCAGCCGCACGCGCGGAATGGCGCGGCCCGGCGGCGTGCCGAGCGAGGTTGCGGAAGACGGCATGGCCATGCGTCGGGATCTGCCGCGGCAGCTTACAGGCCCTCGCGCCGGCGCTCCATGCCTTACGTCGGCGGGCGAGTACGCAGTCCTGCGGACGTATGGGGGGTTCGTGCGGCGTCACGACGCGCGCGCACGGTGGCGATTGATTTCGTCGCGCGTGCGACGCGCAGCCGCGCGCGCGGCCGCCGCAAAGTCCTCGCCATGGCCTGCGTACAGGATCGCGCGCGAGGAGTTGAGCACCAGGCCGTCGCCGCGCGCGGTCTGACCCGCGGCCACGGCGGCCTGCACGTCGCCGCCTTGCGCGCCGACGCCGGGCACCAGCAGCGGCAGCCCGCCGGCGAGCGCGCGCACGCGCGCCAGCTCGTTCGGGTACGTCGCGCCGACGACCAGGCCGAGCTGACCGTTGGTGTTCCACCGCGTCGCGGCGAGCTGCGCGACGTGTTCGTACAGATGCGTGCCGCCGACGTCGAGCATCTGCAGGTCGTCGCCGCCCGGATTGCTGGTCCGGCACAACAGGAATACGCCGCGGTCCGCGTACTCGAGAAACGGTTCGATCGAATCGAGCCCCATGTAGGGCGACAGCGTGACCGCATCGGCGCCGTAGCGCTCGAACGCCTCGCGCGCGTAATGCTGTGCCGTCGAGCCGATGTCACCGCGTTTGGCATCCAGGATCACCGGCACCTGCGGGTGCGCGCTGCGGATGTGCGCGAGCAGGCGTTCGAGCTGATCCTCGGCGCGATGCGAGGCGAAGTACGCGATCTGCGGCTTGAACGCGCACGCGAATTCGGCGGTGGCATCGACGATGGCGCGGCAGAACGCGAAAATCGCATCATCGCGGTCGCGCAGCGGCGCGGGGAAACGCGCCGGATCGGGGTCGAGGCCGACGCACAGCAGCGTGTCGGCTTCGACCCAGCGCGCGGCGAGCTTGTCGGTGAATCGCATGCGGGCATTGTAGGCGCCGAGGCCGTGCTACCTTCGCGCGCCGCCTGGCCCCACCCGCCGACGATGACCCGCCTGTCCAACCGCGACTTCGTGCTGCTCGTGTTGCTCACGCTGCTGTGGGGCGTGAACTGGCCGGTGATGAAGTTCGGCGTTACCGGACTGCCGCCGCTTTACTTCCGCACCATCTCGATCGGCGGCGGGCTGGTCGTGATGGCGCTGGCGGCGCGCGCGCTGGGTGTGCCGTTGGCGGTGCCGCGCGGTGCCTGGCTGCGGATCGTCAAGCTGGCCTTGCCCAACCTGATCGTCTGGCACACGCTGGTCGTGATCGCGCTGAAGATGCTGCCGTCGGGGCGGGCGGCGATCCTCGGCTACACGATGCCGGTGTGGGCCGTGCTCGCGGGACTGCTGTTTTTCCGCGAGCGGCCGCTGCCGCGCCAGTGGTGGGGCGTGGCCGCCGCCTTCGGCGGGACGCTGCTGCTGCTGTCGTCGGAGTTCACCGCGCTGGCCGGCAGCCCGCTTGGCACGCTGCTGATGCTCGTCGCGGCGGCATCCTGGGGCTACGGCACGCATCTGATGCGCAGAAATCTGACCGAGATGCCGGTGCTCGCGCTGACGTTCTGGATGCTCGCGCTGACGCTGCCGGTGATGATCGCCGGCTCGCTGCTGTTCGAGCGCACCGACTGGCGCGCTCCAACCCCCGGCGAGTGGGCGGCGATCGGCTACAACGTGGTCTTCGCGATCGCGTTCTGCCACGTCGTCTGGAGCAGGCTGGCCCGCACGCTGCCGCCGGCGGCCAGCGGCCTGTCGGTGATGATGATTCCGGTGCTCGGCGTCTTTTCCGGGATGTGGATGCTCGGCGAGCGCCCGTACTGGCAGGACTACGCGGCGCTCGCGCTGATCCTGTTCGCGCTGGCCACGGTGCTGCTTGCGCCGCGCCCGCGCCGCGGCGCCGGCTGACGTGCGGCGGCGTCGTTCACGGGCGCGGCGGCCCGCTCAGACCGTCGCACGTTCGGCCAGGTAGCGCCGGATCAGCCGCAGCAGTTCCTCTTCCTGATAAGGCTTGCCGAGGTACTCGTTGACGCCGATCTCGAGCGCCATGCCACGGTGCTTTTCTGCGGTGCGCGAGGTGATCATGAAGATCGGGATGTCGCGCGTCTCGCGGTTGCCGCGCACGTTGCGCGTCAGATCGAAGCCGTCCATCCGCGGCATCTCGATGTCCACGAGCATGATGTCGGGACGCGCGTCCTGCAATTGCCGCAGCGCGTCCACGCCGTCCTTGGCGAGCAGCACCTCGTAGCCGTTGCGCTCGAGCAGGCGCTGCGTCACGCGGCGCACCGTCAACGAGTCGTCCACGACCATCACCAGCGCGGGTGCCTCCGGTTCGCCCGCCGCGGCGAGCCGCTGCCCGGCGCGGTGCGCCTCCTCGGCGGCGGCCGCGCGGCCCGGCGCGGTGTACAACGAAGGCGGCTCCGGCGCGCGCGTGATCAGTTGCACCGGGTTGACGATCAGCACGATCTCGCCGTTGCCGAGGATCGTCGCACCGAGGATGCCCGCCAGGCGCGACACCTGCGCGCCGACGTTCTTGACCACGACCTCCTGATTGGTCGACACGTCGTCGACCGACACCGCGAGGCGGTCATCGCCGGAGCGCAACAGCACGACCGGCGTCTGTTTGGCGTGGTGCAGCGTGACTTCCGCGCCCAGAAGCTGCGCCAGCGGGCGCAGCACGACCTGACCGACCGGCGCGATGTCGATGACGCCATCGGCCAGCGCCGGCGCCAGCAGCGCGGGCTTGTAGCGGCGCACCTGCTCGACCATGCCGGCCGGGATCGCGTAGCGCCGCCCGCCGACGGTCGCCAGCACGACCTGCGTGACCGCCAGCGTCAGCGGCAGATACAGCGTGAAGCGCGTGCCGCGGCCGCGTTCGGATGCAACCGCCACGCGGCCGCCGAACGAACTCAGCTCGGAACGAACGACGTCCATGCCGACGCCGCGGCCGGCCAGTTCGGTCACCTCGGTCGCGGTGGAGAAGCCCGGCGCGAAGATCAGCTCCATCAACTCGCGATCGCTGGCGTGCTGGTTCGGACCGATCAGCCCCTTGGCCAGCGCGCGTGCGCGGATGCGTTCGAGATTCAAGCCGGCGCCGTCGTCGGCGACGACGACGATGATCTCGTTGCCCTCCTGCCGCACCTCGATCGTGAGCTCGCCGGTCTCGCGCTTGCCGGCGGCGAGTCGTTCGGCCGGCGACTCCAGCCCGTGCACGATCGCGTTGCGCACGAGATGCTCGAACGGTCCGCCCATGCGCTCGAGCACGCCGCGGTCGATCTCGACATTGCCGCCGCGCACTTCGAGATTGACCCGCTTGTCGAGTTCCTTCGCGGTCTGCCGCGCGACCCGGTACAGGCGCTCGGACAGGTTGGCAAACGGCACCAGTCGCACCCGCATCAACTGCTGCTGCAGCTCGCGCGTCAGCCGCGACTGCGAGGTCAGGTCGCTGTCGGCCATCGACAGGCCCTTGAGCATATTGCTCTGGACCATCGCGACGTCCTCGACCGACTCGGCCAGCAGGCGCGTGAGCTCCTGCAGGCGCGTGTAGCGGTCGAACTCGAGCGGATCGAACGCGGCCGATTCCTTCGACAACTGATCGGCGCGCGCCTGGATCTGCGCGTCGGCCTGGATCTCGACCTCGCGCAACTGCGCGCGCAGCCGCTGGATGTTCTCCGTCAGGTCGGTCAGCGCGGTCTTCAGCGTGCCGACCTCGTTCTCCAGTTTCGAACGCGCGATCGACACTTCGCCGGCCTGATCGACGAGCCGGTCGAGCACGTCGGCGCGCACGCGGATGAACGAAGCGACCTGCGGGGTGGTTGTCGCCGTGGCGGCGGCGGCCGCGGGCCGCGCCGGCGGCGCGGTTTCGCGCGGGGCCTCG
>JBBIQI010000233.1:1364-5020 GCA_037442465.1 Burkholderiales bacterium | reverse complement strand
CCCGGCGAACCGCGCTTCGTGTACGGAAACGCCGACGAGGGCGGCTTCTTCCGCCCGCTCCACGACGCCGCGGGCCCGGCGGGCTCGTCGGGCGCCTTCCGCGCCGGAGCATGCAGCGCGTAGGCGGCGATCAGCGCAGCGGCCGCGTGCTTGCAGTTATGCCCGACCGGGCACGTGCAACGGCCGGTGATCAGCGTTTGTGGGCCGTCGCGTTCGACGACGATGTCGACTTGGTAAGGTGCGGTTTCCGTACCCTGGACGAGCGCCTGCAACTGCACCGCACCCGTGTCGAGCGACTGCTGGCGAACTTCGGACACGCGCCGTTCGCGCGCGTAGTGGCTCCCGCGCGCGAGCGTCGTGTCGTGGAAAGCGTCTTCGAGGTCGGCCCAGCGCAACGGCAGCATCAGTGCTTTTGGCGCACTTTCGCCAGCAAGGCCGTCGTCGAGCGCTCGTGCTCGAACGGGATCGCCACGCACCGTGCGCCCCAGGTGCGCGCAAGTTGCGCTTCGGGGATCTGCGCCATGTCGTAGTCGCCGCCTTTGACGTACACGTCGGGGCGCACGATCTCGAGCACCTGCAGCGGCACGGTCTCGTCGAAGATCGTCACCAGCGTCACGGCCTCCAGCGCGGCGAGCACGGCGGCGCGGTCGGCTTCGGTGTTGATCGGTCGATCGGAGCCCTTGCCGAGTGTCCGTACCGACGCATCCGAATTCACCGCAACGACGAGGCTCGCGCCTAGCGCGCGCGCCTGCGCCAGATACGTCACGTGACCGCGATGCAGGAGGTCGAACACGCCGTTGGTCAGCACGATCGGTCGGGCGAGCCGTGCGACGCGCGCCGCCAGCTCGGCGCGCGCGACGACCTTCTCTTCGAAGCGCGGCGGCGGCGGACGCTCAGGCACGGGCGGCCTCGTCCAGCAGCTCCGCCAGCAGCGGGCTTCGCACCGCATCGGCCAGAGAGCGAAAACGCGCTGTGGCCAGCCCGCCGTCGTCCGCATCGCGCGGATCGAGCCGGCCGTCGGTGCCCAGCAGGATGCGCTGCGGCACGCCGGCTGCGTGCGCGGCTTCGAGATCCGAGCGCTTGTCGCCGAACAGCACCGAGCTTGCGAGATCGAGCCCCAGCTCGTGCGCGGCCGCGAGCAGCATGCCCGGCGCCGGCTTGCGACACGTGCAGTTCACGCGGTACCGGCCGTGGCCTTCGGTCGGATGGTGCGGGCAGAAGTAAACGCCGGCGAGCGGTGCGCCCGACTGGCTGAACTGCTCGCGCATCCAGCGCGTCAGCTTCTCGAAGTCCTCGGTGGTGTACAGCCCGCGCGCGATGCCCGACTGATTGGTGACCACCACCAGCGCGAACCCGCGTTCCGCGAGCCAGCGCGCCGCCTCCAGCGTGCCCGGCACGAAGTGAAAGTCGTCCTGCTGCACGACGTAGCCGAGATCGACGTTGATCACGCCGTCGCGATCGAGAAAGGCGGCGCGGCGGGTCATGCAAAGAAATTGGGGTCAGACACCATTTTTCAGCAGCCACCGCACGTAGGCGGCGGTGCCGTGCTCGGCTGACAGCATCGGCGCGTCGAAGCCGGTCGCACGCAGGCGCGCGATGTCGGCTTGCGTGTACGCCTGATACTTGCCGCGCAGCGCTTCGGGAAACGCGATGTACTCGATCTTGCCCTGCGCGACCGCGTGCGCGAGCGCGAGCGGGGCTTCGCCGCTGGCCTCGCGCAGCGTGTTGACGACCGCGAGCGCGACGTCGTTGAAGCTCTGCGCGCGCCCGGTGCCGACGTTGTAGATGCCCGAGACCGGCTTGTCGGCGAAGTGCAGGTTGACCTTGATCACGTCGTCGACGTGGATGAAATCGCGCCGCTGCTCGCCGTTGGCGTATCCGTGGCTGCCCTCGAAGAGCTTGACCTTGCCTTCCGCGCGATACTGGTTGAAGTGATGGAAGGCGACCGACGCCATCCGCCCCTTGTGCGATTCGCGCGGGCCGTAGACGTTGAAGTAGCGCAGCCCGATCACCGGCGCGGCGAGCGCCTGCATGCGCCGGCGCACGATCTGATCGAACAGGAACTTCGAGTAGCCGTAGACGTTCAGTGGCTTCTCGTGCGCGCGATCTTCGGTGAACACCGGACCGAGCCCGTAGACCGATCCGCTCGACGCGTAGATGAACGGCACGCGCAGCTCCTGGCACCAGTCGAGCAGTTCCAGCGAGTAGCGGTAGTTGTTCTCCAGCATGTAGCGGCCGTCGGACTCCATCGTGTCCGAGCACGCGCCCTGGTGGAAAACGACGTCTGGCTTGGGCAGCGCGCGCCGGCGTACCTGCTCGATGAACTCTGCCTTGTCCAGGTAGTCCGCGATCTCGCAGTCCGTGAGGTTGCGGAATTTCTCCGCGCGCGTCAGGTTGTCGACCGCGACGATGTCGGTTTCGCCGCGCTCGTTCAGTGCGTGGACGTTGTTGGCGCCGATAAAACCGGCCGCGCCGGTGACGATGATCTTCATGCCGAATGCTCCGCGCGAGCGATGTTGGCACAGTTCTCTTCCGCTTGGCACAGTCGACCGCAACGGTCAACGACCCTCCGCCGTGTCACGCGCCCACCGCGCTCAGGCGCCGAACAACTCCTCGTACGACACCGTCGCCGTGCCCAGCTTACCGACCACGATGCCGCCGGCGCGGTTGGCCAGTTGCACCGCCTCGCGTAGCGCCAAGCCGGCGGCGAGCATCGCGCCGAGCACCGCGATCACCGTGTCGCCGGCGCCGCTCACGTCGAACACTTCGCGCGCCTGCGCCGGCACCGACCACGCGCCGTCGTCGGTAAACAGCGTCATGCCTTCTTCGCTGCGCGTGACCAGCAGCGCCTGCAAGGCGAGTTCGCGCCGCAGTTTCTGCGCGCGCGCCTGCAGATCCGCTTCGCTCTTCCAGCGGCCGACCACTTCGCGCAGCTCCGCGCGGTTGGGCGTGATCACCGTCGCGCCGGCATAGCGCGAGTAGTCGTCGCCCTTCGGGTCGACCAGGATCGGTTTCCCGGCGGCGCGCGCCAGCTCGATCATGCGCGCGATGTGCGTGAGCCCACCCTTGCCGTAGTCCGACAGGATCACCAGGTCGTAATCCGGCAGCAGCGCCTCGTACTCGCCGAGCTTGGCGAGCAGCACCTCGTCGTCGGGTGCGGTCTCGAAGTCCGCGCGCAGCATCTGCTGGCGGCGGCCGACCACGCGCAGCTTGACGGTCGTGGCCATCTGAGCGTCGGTGTGCGCGTACGGCGTAATGCCCGACGCGTCGAGCAGCCGCACCAGCGCGCGGCCCGCTTCGTCGTCGCCGACCACGGTCAGCAGCCCCGCGCGCGCGCCGAGCGCCACCACGTTACGCGCGACGTTGGCCGCGCCGCCCAGCCGCTCTTCGATGCGCTGGATCCGCACCACCGGCACCGGCGCCTCGGGCGAAATGCGCTCGACCTCGCCGAACCAGTAGCGGTCGAGCATCACGTCGCCGACCACGAGGATGTGGCGCGCGGCGAGCTGCGGGCGAGCGATCAACGGCGCGACTCCGGCGCGAAGCGAATCGTTCAATTGATGAGCCTCACAAGTCCTCGCGACACGTGCCAACCGTCTGGCGCCCGCAGCCCTCCGCTCTCGTCATTCCGAGGCCCGCAGCCCTCCGCTCTCGTC
>JBBIQI010000233.1:0-1264 GCA_037442465.1 Burkholderiales bacterium | reverse complement strand
TTCCGAGGCCCGCAGCCCTCCGCTCTCGTCATTCCGAGCCGCAGGCGAGGAATCGCTCCCGCCCGCAACGCCGAGATCCCTCGCGCTGCTCGGGATGACGGAGCCGGCGCTTTCGAAGCCGAAAGGAACTCGCAAGCTGGCGCTGTCACGAGGTTGGGTAATCGTCACGAGCGAGCCGCCGCGCGGCATCGGCCACGCAACGCGCATCGCCGATCGCGCGCTGCATATCGCCCGAACGGTAGTTCGGCCGGTTCCTGGGCGTTTCGCACGACGTCGGACCACGCTTGGCGCTCGAACAGGAACTGCAGCATCTCCAGGCGAACCGACGCCTTGGTCAGGTAGCTGCGGGCCAGTTCGTTCGCCGTCACAGCGAGATCTCGTCGCCCGCTTTCCGATCCGGCTTCAGCACCCAGTAGTAGCCGCGGCCGAGCCGCCTGCGCACGCCGCCGAGCGCTTTCATGCGCTCGCTTGGCCCCCGCAGGTACGCCGCGAAGAAGCCGTCGCGATCGAACAGGATGCGCGCCTCGACCGTCATGTCCAGGAGCAGCGGGCTGCCGTGCTGCACTTCGCTCGGCGTCTTGAACACCGGCGACAAGAAAGCATGTATGCGCGTTGCGTGCCGCCTGCGCCAAGTCGGTCTCGAGCCGCTGCTCCACGGCCTCGAACTCGCCCATCCGCGCCATGCGCCCAGCGGGCAGCGGCTCGGCGACGAGCAGGAAGTCGATATCGCAATCTGGCCGCATCGTGCCGCGCGCGACGGAGCCGAACAACACCAGCGACACTAGGCGCGCGCCGTAAGCGCTTTCGCACTCCCGCAGCGGTCGCTGCGTCAGCCGGTCATAAGTCGAGCGCAACATGGCGCCGATTCTATCGCTGCCATCGGCGCTGCCGCCCGCGCATGCATCCCGCCGAGCAAGCGGGCTGCCTCGACACGGTGCCGCGCGTGGGGCAAGCGCAGACGTGGCCCGGTCTCTGCCGGGCGCGCACTTCGTTCGTCGCGACCGATGTGCTCGCCGTCTCGCCCACTGGGTGCCGAAACCGTCATCCCTGTTGAGGATCGATCAACCTCGTGACACCGCCGCCTCGCCGGTTCGCTTCGCTTTCGCACGGGCCGGTTCTGTCATCCCGCGCAGCGCGGGGATCTCGGTGTTGCCTTCCGCGCAGGCGCCGGCTCTGTCATCCCGAGCGCAGCGAGGGATCTCGGCGTCCCGGGCGGGGGAGATTCCTCGCCTTCGGCTCGGAATGACAAGCGCGTAGCGACTCA
>JBBIQI010000232.1:0-5058 GCA_037442465.1 Burkholderiales bacterium | reverse complement strand
GCCGGCACCACCGCCGCCGCCCCCGGCACCGCCGCCGCCCCCGGCACCGGCACCAGCGCCACCGCTTCCGCCGGGACCTGCCCCACTACCGGCTCCGGGTGCGCCGGGTCCGGGTCCCGCCTGCGACTGCGTCGCCGTGCGCGACTGCTCCTGCGTGCGCGTCTGCTCTTTTGCCTGCTGCTGCGTCTTCGCGGGCGCCGCAGCGGGTTGCGACTGACGCGTCCGGTCGCGCGTCTGGTAACGCGTCTGATCGCGTGTCTGGTCGCGCGTTTGATCGCGCGTTTGGTCGCGCGTCACGTCGCGGGTGACGTCGCGCGTCTGATCGCGCGTGCGATCACGGTCGCGGTCCTGCGCCTGGGCGAGTCCGCCCGCGGCGATCGTTGCGACGACCGAAGCGATCAAGGTCGTCAGAAGTCTGCTACGAGTTGCCATTGCTTCACTCCTGTGTGAAAAGAACTTCCTCCACGCGGGCGCCCGAGTCGTTCGTATGCCCGGGACCTGCCCCTTCCTTCTTCGAGCGCGAAGAATCTCTCCGTCGACGTTCATCGGCCTTTGCCGCCGCCGCCCGGCATCGGACGCGGGCCCATGCCCGCGCCCGGTGCATCGCCGTAACGCGGCCCCATGCCGCGGCCTTGCGCCGGCGGCTCAGCGGGCAGCGTCACGCCGCGCTCCTTAGCGCGCGCCAGCATCTTTTCGTGATGCTCCCGGCGGAACTGTTCGCGTTCTTCCTCCGTCTTCAACTCGCGCATGCGGCGCTGATACTCGTTGCGCTCCTGCGGTGTCATCAGATCGGCGCCGAAGATGCGTTCGCGCACCTGGGACTGCGTTTGTGTCTGATCGCGCTGCGGCGTCTGCGCGAGCGCCGTGCCGGTCGTGCAGACCGCGCAAGCGGTCGCGAACACGGCGATCAACAGTGGTCTACGTTTCATCGCTAACTCCTGGTTCATCGGGTCCATCGGAACCCATGCGGCCGTCGGGCCGCCGGGCGTGCGTTTTCGGTCTTCGTGCGTACCGTCTTCGTTGTCCTCGCGGCCGCCTGAGCGCCGCCTCGTCTGATCCGTGCAATGCGGCGTCCTGCGCGCTGCCGCCGGTGGACACTCGCCGTGGACGTCTTCGCGTCAATCGCGCCGCTGGCCGCACCCCGTCGGACCGCGTTGTGGGCACCGCTGCGCTGACCGCGCTGACGGTCCGCAGGCTGCCGATCGCCGCCAAGAGGACCCGTCCTGTCGCTCGTCATCGCCGGTTTCCTGTTGCCAACACCGCGTGTCCGCACGCAGCGGTCAACGGCCGCCACCACCACCGCCGCCGCCACCGCCGCCACCGCCGCCGCCTGCGCCACCGCTACCGCTTCCGGCAGCCCCGTCTGGCCCACCGGCGCCGCCGCCTTGCCCATGGCCGACACCGGCTGTCGAACTCGGCGCATCGGACAGCGCGACACCGCGCGCGCGGGCGCGCGCCTGCATTGCAGCCTGATGTTCGGCGACGAAGCGTTCCCGCTCTTCGAACGTCCGCAACGCGTTGAAGCGCGCCCGGTATTCATCTCGCTCCTGCCGCGTCATCAACTGCCAGCCGTAGATGGCGCGGTCGCGCGCGCGCAACTGCTCGCGCGTGAGCACAGGCTCGGGATCGCTCGCGAGCGCGGTCGCTTCGACGAGCGCGAACGCGCTCGCACTGATCGCGATCAACGCGACTCGACGCGATATCGTGTTCAGTTCTCGCATGGTTGTCTTCGGGGTTCGCGACGGTCGCCTCATCCTGCGACCTTGGCTGCACTCTATGCGGTCACGCTGAAGCGACCCTGAAGACGGGCTGATGGGAAGCTGAAGAAGCGATGCGGCTGCTGCTGGTCGAAGACGACCTCACTCTTGGCGACGCCGTACGCGCCTACCTGCAGGCGCAGGGGCACGTCGTCGATTGGGTGACGCGCGTCACCGAAGCGCGCGCCGCCGCGCTGAAAGGCTTTCGACGCGGTGCTGCTCGACTGGAAGCTGCCCGACGGCTCGGGCGTCGAATGGCTGCGCGAGCTGCGGGCGAAGCCGGCGGTCAACCAGCACGCGCCGGTGCTTCTGCTGACCGCGCGCGACCGACTCGACGACCGCATCGAAGGGCTGGACGCGGGTGCCGATGACTATCTGATCAAGCCGTTCCAGCTGGCCGAGCTGGCCGCGCGTGTGCGCGCCGTCGCGCGCCGCGCCGGCGGCGCGTCGCAGTCGCTGCTCGCTGCGGGGCGCATCGCGCTCGACCCGGCGGCCCGGCGCGTGACGATCGATGGCCAGCCGGTCGATCTGACCGCACGCGAGTACGCGCTGCTCGAGGCGCTGTTACGGCGCGCCGGCCGCATCGTCTCGCGCGCCGACCTGGAACAACTGCTGTACGGCTACGACGGCGACATCGCGAGCAACGCCATCGAGGTGCACGTGTCGAGCCTGCGTCGCAAGCTCGGCCGCGACGCGATCGAAACCGTTCGCGGCATGGGCTACCGGATTGCCGAATGAGGGCGTCCGCAACGCCGTCGATCCGCGCCCGGCTCATCCGCGCAGCACTCGCGTATACGCTGCTGGGCGCGGCCGTCAGCGGCGCGGCGGCTGCATTCGCGGTCAGCGTCGTGGTCAGGGCGCTGATGGATTCGGCGCTCGAGGAAACCGCGCAGGCGCTGGTCGTACTCGCGGAACACGAGAAGGACGTCGCGTCGCTCGCACGGGGTGCAGCGCTGCCGGCAACCCCGCACCGCGAGACGTTGATCTGGCAGTTGCGCGACGCCGACGGCGCGCTGCTCGCCCGCTCGCACGATGCGCCGCCCGAGCCGTGGCCGGTACCCCTGTTCGAGGGGCACCAGCAGTCGCTGGGACTCGCCGTCTACACGCTGGCGGGCCGCAACGTCTGGTTGCAGGTCGCGCAGCCGCTCGCCGAACTGCGGCGGGCGCAACGCGCCGCCACCCTGCAGGCTGGCAGCGCGGTGATCTTGCTCGGGCTGTTGGCCGCCGGCGCGGTGGCCTGGCGCATCCGCGTCGAGCTGCGACCGCTCGCACGAATCGCGCGCGACGTCGAGGCGATCAATCCCGGTCCGGTCGCTGCGGCGCTGCCGCGTTCGCCGCGCCGCGAGTTGGAGCCGGTGTACGCGGCGCTCGAGCGCCTGCTGCAGCGGCTTGCGCGCAAGCTGCGCAGCGAGCAGGCGTTCGCCGCGCATGCCGCGCATTCGCTGCGCACGCCGCTGGCGGGGCTGGCCGCTCAGCTCGAGGTCGCCTGCGCACAGGCGCCCGGCGAGGCGCAGCCGCGGTTGAAGCTCGCGCTCGAATCGGCCCGGCGCCTGACCGGAGTGCTCGAGGCGCTGCTGGCGATGGCGCGGGCGACGGACTCGCTCCAGTGGCGCCGGTTCGACGCCAGCGTGCTTGGCGCCGTTGCGCTGGGCAGGCAGATCGACGTCGATGTCGCCGCGCTGGCTACGGCCCCCGCGCTGCATGGCGATCCGGATCTGCTGGCCGTCGCCGTCACCAACCTGGTCGACAACGCCGCGCGGCACGGCGCGGCGCACGCACGCATTCTGGCCGCCCTCGAAGACGGCATGCAGCGCATCGAGGTCATCGACGACGGCCCCGGTACAGCACCCGAGCGGCTGACGGCGCTGCGCGCGGCGCTCGCGCGCTTCGACCGCAGCGGTGCGATCGATCCCGCGCTCGGACTGGGGCTGACGCTTGTCGCCGCCGTCGCCCGCGCCCACGGCGGCCGGCTCGACCTCGACTGCGAGCCGCCGCCGAAACGCCGCTTCTGCGTGCGGCTGACTTGGCCGCTTGCGCCGGCCGACTGAAAGCCGCCCTGTAACCACGCGGCCCCGCAGCGTCGCCCCAACCTCGCCGCAGCGCGAAAGCGGGCGCGGCGCAACTTGGCGGGCCCCGGTTCGCCGGTCGGTGCGAGCACCGCGCCGTCGCCGTTCGCCACGGGCAGCGAGTGCGCGACGCCGACCTGCGCCTGCCCGCTCGAGCCTTGCCCGACCGGCTGACGCGGGCGACGCACCACCTCGCTTCCCGCTGCGGACTAGCCCGGATATTTCACGAGGTCGCCCCCGTTTGCGTGCGTTCTGTCTCGGTCAATCACCCCTGTCGCGCTGCGGGCTGCCGATCCAATTCGTACCGCCGGGGCTACGCGGGCTTGCGCGGCGCCTGCGGGCGGAGGCGGGGTTTCGCGAAGCACCGCTTCGCGCCGCCGGAGCCGGTCGCGCTTGCAAGCGCGACCGTGGAACGCGGCCTTGGCCTCAAGTGCTCGCGAAGGGCGAGCGGCGATGAGTCGGAGCCGCGAGCGGGCCTTCGACTGCGTTCCACGGCACGGCTTGCAAGCCGTGCCGGCTGCGGCGGGCCGAAGCGCCGCAGGGCGCTTCGACTGGTCCGCCTCCGCCCCTCTCGGCCAATCCGCATCCCGCATCCGCTCGCACAATTCCCGCGCCCCTCGTGAAATATCCGGGCTAGGCTGCGTCATCCCGAACGACGCGCAAGTTCTCGGCCTGTGCGCGCACCACGGATTCCCCGCCGTCGGCGCGGAATGAGGAAGTGCGCCGGCTCGGCACGACCTGCAAGGGACGGTGTCCAAACGACCGAGCGCGACGCCGCCGCATGACCGGCAGCGACGGCGTGGAACGATCGAAAAGGGGCGGTGCGGAATGCCGCGCAGGTCGCAACGTGATCCCGCGCACAGGCGCGCGAGCTCGACCGTGTCTGCGCGGCGCATCTGCGTTCGCGCCGAAGCCCGGCGCGCGGAATGAACTCGCGCGCGGACGCCGAAGCGCGCCGCTTACGCGAGGTTACGCAGCTCGCGCAGCGCGACCGACGCGGTGGCCAGATCCATCGTGCGCGTTTCCGCGAGCTCCTCGATGAGCCGGCGCGCGCGCGCCAGCGCGTGCGCGTTGGTCTGCTCCCACGCCGCGACCGCAGCGGCGACGTCGCCGCTGTCGTGCAGCTTCCCCGCCTGCGCGGCGAACGCGCGCTGCAGGTCGGCTAGATCGTCGCCGAGCGCGGCCTTCGCGCGCGCCTGCCAGTAGCCGTCGGCCGGCAGCGCGGCGATCTGCGA
>JBBIQI010000231.1:0-5065 GCA_037442465.1 Burkholderiales bacterium | reverse complement strand
TGAAATATCCGGGCTAGTAATCGCTCACGTTACGGCAGTTCGCGACATCGGCACGCGATGGCGAACCGCCGTGCCTCCGTATGAGGGCTACGGCTGCGCGGTCGGGTTGCGCTGCACCGGCATCGCGCCGGCACTGACGAGTTCGCGCCAGCGCTTGCGCTCGAGGTCGAAGCGCTCGTTGATCCGCTGCATTTCGGCGCGCGCATCGGCAATGATCCGCTCCTCGCTGCGCATCAGCGCGGCGTTGCCTTCGAACGCGCGCCTGAGCTTGTCCGGCATCTCGCGCTTGGCGTAGAACTCGGCCTCGAGGTCGAGCTTGCGGCGTTCGCGCTTGTGTTCCTCCATGCGCCGAGTGGCCCGTTCGATCAGCGCCTGCCGGGTGGCGAGTGCGCGCGCTCGCGCCGTCTCGATCTCCTCCTCGCTCGCGTAGGTCTCCAGCAGCGCCAGATCCTTGCGCATCTGCGCGCGCTGCCGGTCGGCCTCTTCGCGCTGGCGCTTTTCCTCGGCGGCGCGCGCCGCCTTCTGCTCCGGTGTCAGCGGCGGTTCGATCACGCGCCGCACCGACCCGTCCGGGCGCAACTCGCGGATCGGACCGACGCACTCGGGCGCAGGGCGGTCGCCGCTGATCGTGCGCCCCTTGGCGTCGCTGCAGACGAAGATGCTCTGCTGCGCGGCCGCCGTTGCGGCCAGCGCGTACAGCACAAGGGCCGCGCCGACGCGCGGCGCGCAGGCACGGTCATGCGCCATAGCGGCTCCGGTACTCGAGCATCGCCGTGCGATACGGCGCCAGCGCCGCTGCCGCCGCCGCACCAGAATCGACAAACGCCAGCAGGTCGTCGAGCGTAGCGATCGCCAGCACGGGCATGCCGTAGGCGGCCTCGACCTCCTGCGCCGCCGAGCGCTCGGTGAGCGCATCGTCGGAGCCGGCGCGCTCCTTGCGGTCGAGCGCGATCAGCACGGCCGCCGGCGTGGCGCCCGCCGCCTGTATCAGCTCGACCGATTCGCGCACCGAAGTCCCCGCCGTGATCACGTCGTCGACGATGACAACGCGCCCGGCGAGCGGCGCGCCGACAATGACGCCGCCTTCGCCGTGATCCTTGGCCTCCTTGCGGTTGAACGCGAACGGCACGTCGGTGCCCAGTTCCGCCAGCGCCACCGCGGTGCTCGACGCCAGCGTGATGCCCTTGTAGGCGGGGCCGAACAGCATGTCGAAGCGCACGCGGCCGGCCACGTGCGCCGCCAGCAGCGTCCGTGCATAGAATCGCGCCAACGCGCCGAGCAGGGAGCCGCGATTGAACAGCCCGGCGTTGAAAAAGTACGGCGATCTGCGCCCGGACTTCATCGTGAAGTCGCCGAAGCGCAGCACACCGCTGGCGAGCGCGAATTCGATGAACTGTCGTTTGGTCTGCTCCATCCGCTCCCGTCGACCGGATGCCGTCGCTGCGAACAGGGCGGCAGTATCGCAGATGCGATGATTCGCCGGCCGCTCGATTCGCGCGAGTCCGCACGTCCGACCCACGGAGTCCCACTTGATCCGCATCGCCACGCTGAACGTCAACGGCATCCGCTCGGCGGCGACCAAGGGCTTGTTCCGCTGGGTCCGGCGCGCCGACCCGGACGTGCTCTGTCTGCAGGAGGTCAAGGCGCACGAGCAGGACATTCCCGAGCGTTATCGCTACCACGACAGCCTGTACAGCGTGTTCAACTGCGCCAAGAAAAAGGGCTACGCCGGCACCGCGCTGTACGCCCGGAAGAAACCCGCGCGCGTGCAGCTTGGCTTCGGCGTGGCCGAGTTCGACGACGAAGGCCGGTACATCGAGGCGGAGTTCACGCACCTGACCGTGGTGTGCGTGTACTTCCCGTCAGGGTCGAGTTCGCCCGAGCGACAGGCGGCGAAGTTCCGTTTCCTCGACGCGTTCATGCCGCACCTGACGAAGCTGCGCGCCAGCGGACGCGAGATCGTCGTGTGCGGCGACGTGAACATCGCGCACAAGGAGATCGACCTGAAGAACTGGCGCAGCAACCAGAAGAACTCGGGCTTTCTGCCCGAGGAGCGCGCCTGGCTCACGGAACTGTTCGAACGCCAGGGCTGGGTCGACGTGTTTCGCCGGCTCGATCCGCGGCCCGAGCAGTACACATGGTGGAGCAACCGCGGGCAGGCGTGGGCCAAGAACGTCGGGTGGCGGATCGACTACCAGATCGCCACGCCGGGCATCGCCGCGAAGGCCAAGAAGGCCGAGATTTATACCAAGCAGCGCTTCAGCGACCACGCGCCGCTGGTGATCGAGTACGCGGGACGCTTGTGAGCCGGACTGCGGCCGGCGCGGCGCGCCACACCCGTCGGCCGGCACGCCAGCGTGTGAACGGGAAGGACGCGGCAGACCTCCGCAACGACGGCAGACCGACGATGTCACCGCGTCGCCGGTTCAGGCGCGAGGTCCTGCCCGGTCGCTCTGCATGAAAGGGGCGGGAGACCAACGGCGCCGCGCAGGTCGCGTGCCGTTCGCCATCCACACGCCAAGCGGGCCTACCGCCGCCGCGCCGCCTCGTACAGCGGCAGCACGCGCGGCAGCGCGGCTTCGATCGCGCGGATGCGCGTTGCATGCCCCGGATGCGTCGACAGGAACTGTGGCGGCTGCGCGCCGCCTGCCTTGGCCATCTTCTGCCACACGCGCACGGCGGCGCGCGGATCGAAGCCGGCGCGCGCCGCGAGTTCGAGTCCGACGAGATCGGCGTCGACCTCGTGCCCGCGCGAATACGGCAACGTGATCGCCAGTTGCGCAGCCTGCGCGAGCATCGCCGCGCCGGCGTCACTCAGGCCGAAGTAGGCCGCCGCGAGGTTGATGCCGACGCTCTTTAGCAGTGCCTCGCTCATCCGCGCCCGTCCGTGCTCGAGCAGCGCGTGCGCGATCTCGTGTCCGATGACGGCCGCGAGCTCGTCGTCGTCGAGCGCGAGCCGGTCGATCAGCCCGTCGAAGACGACGATCTTGCCGCCCGGCATGCAAAATGCGTTGATCGCGGGCGTGTCGATCACGTTGACCTCCCACGACCACGCGGCGACCCGCGCGTTGAAGCGGGCGCCGTGCGGGATCAGCCGCTGCGCGATCGCACGCACGCGCTGCACCTGCGGCGCGTCGGTGTTCAGCAGCCGGCGCGCGGCCGCCTGCTGCTTGAGCTGCGCGTACTGCTGCGCGGCGCTGGCGTTGACCACGCTTTCGGGCACGAGCATCAGCCGCGGCTTGCGCACCTGCACGCCGGCCTCCGGCGGCTGCGCGCCGGAGGCCGGCGCAAGCGTCGTCGCGGCGAGCGCGACGGCGACGATCTGCAGACAGCGTTTCATCCTAGATTCCTCACCAAAGAGACACAGAGAAAGGCGAAAACTCAAGTTCTTGCTCGCGTTCCCCGCCTAGCCCGCTGGGTGAGAGAGCCTGTTCGCACAACGGTTCGCTTTTTCTCTGTGTTCTCGGTGTCTCTGTGGTTCAAATGAGGTTTTCAGACTCGTTCTCTGCTCACGCAACGGCGCCGAGCTTAACGCCGCCGGTAGACTGGCCGCACTTATGAGCGCCGTCCCGTCTTGCAAGGTGCGACGCACCGGCCGATGAGTGCGCCGACCTCACGGGCCGACGCACCGGCGCGACCGCGCCGGCTGCGCGCCTGGCTCGACGCGCTGCGCGTCTATGCCGAGCCCCCGGTCGCGCGCATGCTGCTGCTGGGGTTTTCCGCGGGGCTGCCGCTGCTGCTGGTGTTCGGCACGCTGTCGTTCTGGCTGCGCGAAGCGGGCGTCGAGCGCAAGACAATCGGCTTCCTGAGCTGGGTCGCGCTCGCGTACGCGTTCAAGTGGGCGTGGGCGCCGCTGGTCGACCGGCTGCCGCTGCCGTGGCTGACGCGGCGCCTGGGCCGAAGGCGGAGCTGGCTGCTCGCCGCGCAGTGCGCGGTCGCCGCCGGGCTCGTCGGCATGGCGCTGACGGATCCGCAGGCGCAGCTCGGCACGCTCGCCGCGTTCGCGCTGGCCACTGCGTTCGCTTCGGCCACGCAGGACATCGCGCTCGATGCGTACCGGATCGAGTCGGCGCCGATCGACAAGCAGGCCGCACTCGCGGCCGCCTACCAGACCGGCTATCGGGTCGCGATGATCTGGTCCGGCGCCGGCGCGCTGTGGATCGCCGCGCGCTTCGATCCGAGCGAGGCGACCTACGAGCACGCGCCATGGACGATCGCCTATTTGGCGATGGCGGCGTCGATGGCGGTCGGCATGATCACGGTGCTGTTTGCACCCGAGCCGAAGCCGCGCGCGCCACTCGCGCCGACGCGCGAGGAAAGCGCGTTCGCCGCGCGTCTCGCGTCGGTCGACGCGCTGCCGGCGCAGGTCAGGCGCCTGCTCGTCTGGTTGCACGGCGCGGCGGTCAGCCCCTTCGTCGACTTCATCGTTCGCTACCGCTGGCATGCGCTGCTGCTGCTGGCGCTGATCGCGACCTACCGCGTGTCCGACGTCGTGATGGGCGTGATGGCCAACCCGTTCTACCGCGACATGGGCTTCACGAAGGACGAAGTCGCCGCAGTATCCAAGTTCTATGGCGTGGCGATGACGCTGGTCGGCGCCTTCGTCGGCGGCGTGCTGGCGTTGCGCATCGGCGTGCTGCGTACGCTGTTTGCCGGCGCGCTGCTGTCGGCGGCGACCAACCTGCTGTTCGCGTGGCTCGCGGTGCGCGGCCACGATCTGGCGTTCCTGATCTTCGCGGTGTCGGCCGACAACCTGAGCGCGGGCATCGCCAGCAGCGCGTTCGTCGCGTACCTGTCCGGGCTCACCAACGTCGCGTACTCGGCCACGCAGTACGCGCTGTTCTCGTCGGTGATGCTGCTGCTGCCCAAATTCCTGGCCGGATTTTCCGGCTGGGCGGTCGACCGCTTCGGCTATGAGGCGTTTTTCGTCGGCACCGCGGCACTGGGCCTCCCGGTGCTCGTGCTCGTGTGGCTGGCGGCGCGCGCGGCGGCACGATCTGGGAAGCCGTGAACCCAAATCCGGCAGTTGGCCACTTGTCGTCCGTTCACTGCGCCGCCCCGGGTC
>JBBIQI010000230.1:0-5083 GCA_037442465.1 Burkholderiales bacterium | reverse complement strand
TGAGAGCAGCGCGCGGCGAGCGCGCGCTCGACGCGGCAGCGTCTACCGCGGCGGCGGCGCGTTTGGCGGCGGGTACGCCGATGGCGGCAGATCTGCCGGCGGGACTACCGGCGCTGGATACGCTGGCGGCGCTGGATACGCTGGCGGCGGCGGGGGTGCGGCGCGGCGCGGAGTCTGCGCGTAGCGACCGTACACGGGGACCTTGTGCCCCTTCGCGTACATGCACTGGTGATAGGCCGCGTCGTAGCGGCGCTGCGACGCGTAGTACGAACCCTGCGACTCGCCGACGCCGATCATCGAGCCGGTGATCAGTCCGAGGCCAGCGCCCACCCCCGCGGCGCTGCTGTTGCCGCCGATGGCCGCACCGGCGGCCGCACCGATCACCGTGCCCGCGACCGCGCTGGCCGTAGCCGCTTCGTTGGCGCGATCGGACGCGGACCGCCCGCCGATCTGGGCAAGCGCATAGTCGCGGCAGACGGCGTCGTCGTACTGGAACGCCTCGAACGACTTGGCGCGTCCCGGCAGCGCCTGCAACGACGGCCCGGTCGGCACGCTCGCACAGCCGGCCAGACCGAGGGCGACCGCGAGCACCGCGAATTTGAAGGTCTGTCGCATGATCGGCTCCGCAGGCATCGGCGTCAGTTGACCGGCTGCGGCGGCACTCGCTGCCAGCCACCCGGGCATTCCTTCACGTACGGGTAATAGCCTTTCGCGCTCGGGCACCAGTACCACCACTGCGCCGGCGACGGCGCGGCTTCGTCGTCACGCTCGACGTAAACGGGCGGCGCAGGCGGCGCGGACGGCGCGACCACGACCGGCGGCGGATAGTAGTAAACGGGCGGCGGATACCAGTAACGCGGCCCCCAGTAGTACGGGCCGGGATAACCGAAGTGCAGCACGACGCCGCCGCGCCAGCGGCCATGTGCCTGCGCCGGTTCGCTGGCGGCGAGCAGCGCGAGCAGCGCAGCGAACGCGATCGTCAGAAGTTTCAGCGGTTTCATCGCGATGTCCTTGCAATGGACCAGGCGGCTTTTTCTGACCCTGGCTCTCTAACGCCCATTGTCGCGATGTGCGTACCGCGCTCAAGCCGAAACGCGTTGAAGTTGTAACCCTTCTTTTCGGCCGCGCGACCGGCGGCGGGCGGGTGAGCACCGGCTTCGCTGGCGCTCACGCCGATTGACCATTGCCTATCCTCGGGATATGTGCCAACCGCTTGGCGTCTGCATGCCTTAGACCGCGTCATTCCGAGCCAACGGCGAGGAATCTCCGCTGCTTGCCATGCCGAGATCCCTCGCTGCGCTCGGGATGACTGAACCCGCGCCAGCCGGCGCGAAGCAGACTCGCAAGGTGGCGGCGTCACGAGGTTGCGTAATCCTCGATAGAAGGCGTGATCTTCCTGCTGCGCGGCCCGCTGGGGCCGTTGCGGCGTTGGCTGCGGCCGCCCGCCTGCGCGGAATGGCAAGCGCCTTTTCGGGCCTCGCCCGTCTGCCTGATGCGTGTCGGCCCTGCGGCTGCGCGCGCCCAGCCCCCTCGCGACGAAAGCTCCACGCCTTCTCAGCCGGGCTGACGCAGCCGCAGGCGCTCGGCGCGCCGGCGCAGCAGTTCGGCCGCAACCAGCAGCAGGCACGCGAGCAGCACCAGCAAGGTGCCGGCCGCGGTGATCGTCAGGCTAATGTTGTCGTTGATGCCGGCAAACATCTGCCGCGGCAGCGTGCGCTGGCCGGGACCGGTCAGCAGCAGTGCGACGACGACTTCGTCGAACGAGGTCGCGAACGCGAACAGCGCGCCGGAAAAGACGCCGGGGAAGATGATCGGCAGCGCGACCTTGCGGAACGCCAGCCACGGCGGCGCCCCCAGGCTCGCCGCGGCGTTCAGCAGGTTGCGGTCGAAGCCCGCCAGCGTCGACAGCACGGTGACCAGCACGAACGGGCTGCCGAGCGCGGCGTGCGCGAGCGCAAGTCCCAGGTAGCCGTCGGCGAGCCCGACTTTCGCGAATGCGAAGTACACGCCGACCGCGACGATCACCACCGGAACGACGAGCGGCGACAGCAGCACCGCGAACAGCAGGCGGCGGCCCGGAAAGCGCGCTCGCCAGAAGCCGAAGGCCGCCAGCGTGCCGAGCGTGGTCGCGATGACGGTTGCCCCGGCGCCGACGATCAGGCTGTTCTTCAGCGCCGGCAGCCACAGCTCGGAGGTGAAGAAGTCCTCGTACCAGCGCAGCGACAGCCCGGGCAGCGGAAAGTGCAGGAACGACCCGGCCGAGAACGACAGCGGAACGATCACGCCGATCGGGGCGACCAGGAACACCAGCACGAGCCCCGCGAAGCCGCGCAGCGCGTAGCGCGCGATGCGTTGCGCTGCGGTTTCGTACGGCACGCTCATCCCATCCGTATCCTGTCGATGCCGACCAGCCGGTCGTACACGTAGTACAGCGCGACCGTAGCCGCCAGCAGCGCGAGCGAAAGCGCGGCGGCCATGCCCCAGTTGATCGTCTTGCTCGCGTAGAAGGCGACGAAGTAGCTCAACATCTGGTCGTCGGGGCCGCCGACCAGCGCCGGCGTGATGTAGTAGCCGAGCGCCTGGATGAAGACCATCAACACGCCGGCGCCCACGCCCGGCAGCGTTTGCGGTGCATACACGCGCCAGAAGGCGGTGGCCGGGCGCGCGCCGAGCGAAAGCGCTGCGCGCACGTGCACCGGCGGAATCGTGCGCATCACCGCGTACAACGGCAGGACCATGAAGGGCAACAGCACGTGCGTCATCGCCGTGTAGACGGCGGCGCGCCGGTACAGCATCTCGAGCGGCGCCTCGATCAATCCCGCCTGCAGCAGCGCCGAGTTGAGCACCCCTTCGTGCTGCAGCAGCACGATCCAGGCGGACGTGCGCACCAGCAGCGAGGTCCAGAACGGCAGCAGCACGAACACCAGCAGCACGTTGGCGGTGCGCGCGGGCAGCGTGGCGAGCACGTACGCGAGCGGATAGCCGAGCGCAAGGCACAGCACGGTGACCGCGGTGGCGATCGCGAACGTGCGGCCCAGCACCTGCACGAAGATCGCCTCCTCGCGCGGCGCAGCGGCGAGCCGGCCGTCGGCCGTGCGCTTCAGATCGACCGCGGCGAGCAGGAACAGCGAGGTCGTCGGCCCCGACGCGCGCTTGATCGCGCCCCAGGTTTCGATCTCGCCCCACTTCGGATCGATGCCGATCAGCACCGCGCGCGCCGTCGTTTCGAGCCGCTGGGGCAACGCGCGTGCCGTGGAGAAGAGCAGCGTGCGGAAGCCGCTGACGTCGTAGTTCAGCCGGGTGGCCGCCGGCGCCAGCGTGCCGGCGGCACGCGCGGCGCGCACGTCGTCGATCAGCGCGGCGAAGGTCGCCTCGTCGGGCAGCTCGCGACCGTCCCAGCGCTTGATCGCGCGCGTGACGTTCGGCAGCGCTTCGCCGAGCTCGGTGTCGACGAAGCTCTTCGTCAGCAGCGCGCCGATCGGGCCGATGAAGGTGAGCAGCAGGAACAGCAGAAGCGGCGCTGCGAGCAGCGCCGCCTTGAGCTTGCGTGCGCGTTCGGCGCGCGCGAGTTGCTCCGCGAGCGCACGATCGCCGATCGGGGCTGAAGCAGCCATGGATTGCGGCTCGGCCGAGCGTTGAGCCGCTTCGACGCCGTCGATGCCGGCTCGAACGCGAGCGCTATTCCGGCGCGCGTTCGGCGCGTCCGGAATAGCCGCGCGAGCACGTTACTTGGCGAGCCAGGCGTTGAACCGCTGGTTCAGCTTGTCGAGGTTCTCCAGCCAGAACTTGTCGTTCAGGTACAGCGACGCCTTCAGATTCGCCGGATTGGTCGGCAGATCAGGCAGCACGGCCTTGTCGACGAGCGCAGTCGCGGCGACGTGCGTGATGCCGTAGGGGATCTTCGGCGGCAGGTTCTTCTGGTTCTGCGGGTCGCTCGCGAACGCGATGAACTGCTCGGCGGCCGCCTTGTTCGGCGAACCCTTCATGATCACCCACGAATCGATCGTGTACAGGCTGCCGTTCCAGCTCATCTTGAAGTTCTTCTTGTCGGTCTTGTTGGCGGCGGCGATGCGTCCGTTGTACGCCGAGACCATCGCTGCTTCGCCGGAAGCGAGCATCTGCGGCGGCTGCGAGCCCTTTTCCCACCAGATCAGATGCGGCTTGAGTTGCGACAGCTTGTTGAACGCGCGCTCGACGCCGGCCGGTGTCGACAGCACCTTGTAGACCTCGGCCGGCGGCACGCCGTCGGCCAGCAGCGCGATCTCCAGGTTGGTCTTCGGTCCCTTGCGCAGCGCGCGTTTGCCGGGGTACTTCTTGACGTCCCAGAAGTCCTTCCAGCTCTTCGGCCCGTCCTTGATCTTGTCGCCGTCGTAGGCGAGCACGAAGTTGTAGACGATCGCGCCGACGCCGCAGTCGTGCACGGCGTCCGGAAGGAAACGGTCGCGGCCGCCGAGCTTGGCCCAGTCGAGCTTCTCGAACAGCCCCTCTTCGCAGCCGAGCAGCAGCTCTTCGCTTTCCACCTGAACGACGTCCCAGTTGTTGGCTCCCCCTTGCAGCTTCGCGCGCAGCACGCCGATGCCGCCGTCCCAGCTTTCGTCGACCAGCTTGATCTTGGTCTTTTCCATGAACGGCTTGAAGTAGACCTCCTTTTGCGCGTCCTGGTAGGCGCCGCCCCACGAAATCACCGACAGCGGCCGCCCCTGCGCCAACGCGGCCGTGCTGCCAACCGCTAGTGCCGCACCGAAGGCAAGGGCGGCATTCAACGTCTTGATGCTCATCGTCTCCCCTCCAAGAAAGGACTTCACCCCGGAAACACCACTGTACTCGCGGCCGGCCAGCGCGCGACCGCCGCCGCACCGACCGGCGGGATCGCGCCCGCCGCCTGCACCGGCACGTTGGCGATGAGCTCGCCCGCTTCGCCGCGTAGCCGCACGCGCACGTGGCCGCCGAGGAAGATCGTCTCCTCGACGCGGCCCGGCAGCGCGTTTTCGCCGTGGGCCGGGTCGTCGGGCGCGGCGACCGCGATCCTCTCCGGCCGCACCGACAGCGTGGCCGGCGCCGGCGCGCGGCACGCACCGGCGGC
>JBBIQI010000229.1:0-5131 GCA_037442465.1 Burkholderiales bacterium | reverse complement strand
GCTCGTTCCGCCGCGCGGCGCGCCTGCTGCGCGAGGATCTTGCCGATGTTTTCGATCAGTCCCGCCAGGCGCTTATCGTCGCGTTCGAGCGTTGCGATCGACTGCCGCTGGGCGGCGATCTGGCGCGCGAGCTTGGCAAGCGCCTGTTTGCGTACGGCCTGCTGACGAACGAGTTGCGCGCGGTTGGCGCGTTCGTCCTCGGCGATCGCGGCCAGCTCGGCGTGTCGGGCGCGCGACTCTGCCTCCAGCTCCGCGAGCTCCTGGCGCCGTTCGCGCAGCTGCTCGATCAGTTGCGCCCTGGCGCGTGCGATGTAGTCGAGATAGCCGAGGTCGCGAACGATGCGGTTTGGGTTTTCGCCATCGATCAGGCTGTGCCAGGGGCTGCGCTGCGCCAGCGCAAACTGCGTTCTCAGCGCGAGCGCGAGCCGGCGCTCCTGTTCGCTCTGGCGGGCGTTGACCGCGCGGCTGCGGTCCTGCAGTGCGGCGATCTGCCGCTGCACCTGCTCGCGGGCGGCGGCGAGCTCGCGCAAGCGGCGATTGACCGCGGAAATCGCCCGCTCCGACTCGGCCAGCGCGTCGGCCGCTTCGGAGCGCGTCGCTTCCGCCTGCGCGAGCTGCTTCTTCAGATGCGCCAGCCGCGCCTGCAACTCTCGCTGCTCGGCTTGCAGCCGCTGCTGGCGCTGCGGTGTGGCAACCGGCGGTGCGGCTTTGCGCGCCGGGGCCTTGTTCGCCGACGTGGCGGGCTTCTTCGCTTCGGTCGAACGGTGCTGCGCGTGGGCTGTGTGCAAGCCTGTACCCGCCAGCAACGCCGCAAGCCCGACGGTCAGCGCGCGCCGCAAGGGGAGTTTCAAGGTTCGTCGCGCCGGGGAATTCCAAAGGAAGGCGCCGTTGCCTGGGCGCCCTAACCTTGCCGCTGCGCCGGCGGCGAAGCTGCCGCCGCCTTGCCCTGCGCCGCGACCGCGGCCGTGGCGCGTGCGATGTCTTCCGGGTCGCCGAGGTAGTAGCTGCGGATCGGCTTCAGCGCCCCGTCCAGCTCGTACACGAGCGGCCGCGCGGTCGGAATGTTTAGGCCGACGATGTCGTCGTCGGAGATGCCGTCCAGATACTTGACCAGCGCGCGCAGCGAATTGCCGTGCGCCGCCACCAGCACGCGCCGTCCGCGCGCAACGGCCGGCGCGATCGAGTCCTTCCAGATCGGGACGACGCGCGCCACCGTGTCTTTCAGGCACTCGGTGGCGGGGATCTCCTCGGGTTTCAGGTGCCTGTAGCGCGGGTCCTTGCCGGCCCAGCGCGGGTCGTCGGGCGCGAGCGGCGCGGGCGCGACATCGTAGGCGCGCCGCCAGAGGAGCACCTGCCGCTCGCCGAATTTCGCGGCAGTCTCGGCCTTGTTCAGCCCCTGCAGCGCGCCGTAGTGCCGCTCGTTCAGCCGCCAGCTGTGCACGACCGGCAGCCACATCAGATCCATCGCATCGAGCGCGATCCACAGCGTGCGGATCGCGCGCTTGAGCACGGAGGTGTACGCGATGTCAAACGCATAGCCCTCGCGCCTGAGCAGCTCGCCCGCGGCTTGCGCTTCGCGCCGGCCGTTGTCGGTCAGATCGACATCGGTCCAGCCGGTGAAGCGGTTCTCGAGGTTCCACTGGCTTTCTCCGTGACGCAGCAGGACGAGCTTGTGCATGGGCGAACGCGCCTCGAACGAGCGGCAATGCGCGGCATTTTATAATCCGCATCCTTTCGACGCGCCGGATGCGTTTCGTGCAGTTCTTCGTCGACAACCTCTTCTTGATCGCGATCGCCTTCATCAGCGGCGCGATGCTCGTCTGGCCGCTGGTGCGCAACCGCGCCGGCGGAGCGTCGCTGACCACGCTGCAGGCCACGCAACTGATCAACCGCAAGAACGCGCAGGTCGTCGACACGCGCTCGCCCGAGGAATTCGGCAAGGGCAGCCTGCCGAACGCCAAGAACATTCCGTTGGCGACGGTCGGCCAGCGCGCGGGCGAACTGAAGAAGGACCGGCCGGTGATTCTCGTCTGCAACACCGGAACGTCGGCGACGCGCGCCGCGGCGGCGCTGCGAGCGGCGGGATTCGCCGAGGTCTACGTGCTGGGCGGAGGCATCGCCGCGTGGAAAGAGGCCGGACTGCCCGTCAGGACCTGAACGCTTGCGCCGTGCCGGCGCGCCCCGAGAGGACCGCATGACCGCCAAGGTAGTGATGTACAGCACCGGTGTCTGCCCCTACTGCCAGCGCGCCGAAGCGCTGCTGAAGGCGCGCGGCGTCACCGCGATCGAGAAGATCCGCGTCGACCTCGATCCCGCGCGTCGCGACGAGATGATCGAGAAGACCGGCCGCCGCACGGTGCCGCAGATCTATATCGGCGACACGCACGTCGGCGGTTTCGACGATCTGGCGGCGCTCGATCGCGAGGGCCGGCTCGCATCGTTGCTCGCCGCCTGAACCACCCAACCGCCGCCGGCCGCGCGGGCGGCCGGCGCTTCTTCGAAGGATTCCCATGGCCGACAACACCAACGCCGCCGGCGCGCAGACGCCCGTGTTCCAGCTGCAGCGCGTCTATCTGAAGGACGCCTCGCTCGAGCTGCCGCACGCACCGCAGATCTTCCTCGAGCAGGAAGCGCCGCAAGTCGACGTGCAGCTCGAAGTCACGCACGAGAAGGTCCTCGACGGTATCTACGAGGTGATCGTCCGCGCGACGACCACCGCGAAGATCAAGGACAAGGTCCTGTTCCTGGTCGAGGCCAAGCAGGGCGGCATCTTCGAGATGCGCGGCATCCCGAACGAGCAGTTCGACGCGATCGTCGGCATCGTCTGTCCGGGGATCGTCTATCCGTACCTGCGCGCCAACATCGCCGACTTGATCAACCGCACCGGGCTGCCGCCGATCCATCTCGCCGAGATCAACTTCGAGGCGATGTACCAGCAGCGCGTCGCGCGCGAGCAGGGCGCCGGGTTGATCGTGCCGCCCGGCACCACTACCAAGCAGTAGGCGATGGCCCGCATCGCGGTGCTGGGCGCAGGCGCCTGGGGCACCGCGATCGCGTGCGCGCTCGCGCCGCGCCACGCGGTGACGCTGTGGGTGCGTGACCCCGTGCAGGTGCGGGCGCTGCGCGCCGAACGCTCAAACGCGCGCTATCTGCCCGGCATCGCGCTGCCCGCGTCGCTCGCGATCGAAGGCGATCTGGCGCGCGCGGCGCAGGCCGCCGGCGAAGACCTGCTCGCGATCGCGACGCCGACCGATGCGCTGCGCGCGACACTGCGCGCGCTGGCGCCGCTGGCGCCGCGTGCGGCGATCGTCTGGCTGTGCAAGGGCTTCGAGCGCGACAGCGGCAAGCTCGCGCACCAGATCGTCGCCGAAGAGCTGGGCGCGGAACGCTTGCACGATGCCGCAGGTCCCCTGTCCGGGCCCAGCTTCGCCGAGGAGGTCGCGCGCGGGCTGCCGACGGCGTTGACGGTGGCCGGCGGCGCGGCATTCTGCGAGGCGGTCACGCGTGCCTTCCATGGCGGCGCCCTGCGCATCTATTCGACCGACGACGTGACCGGCGTCGAGGTCGGCGGCGCGGTGAAGAACGTGATGGCGATCGCCACCGGCATCGCCGACGCGCTCGGGCTGGGCAACAATGCGCGCGCCGCACTGATCACGCGCGGGCTCGCCGAGATCACGCGGCTCGGGGTCGCGCTGGGGGCGCGCGCCGAAACGTTCATGGGCCTGACGGGGGTGGGCGATCTGATCCTGACCTGCACCGGCGAGCTGTCGCGCAACCGCAAGGTCGGCCTGATGCTCGGCCGCGGCCTTATGCTGGCGCAGGCGCTCGCCGAACTGGGCCATGTCGCCGAGGGCGTGTGGTCGGCGCCGGCCGTGGCGGCCCGCGCCGCGCACGCAGGCGTGGAGATGCCGCTGACGCAGGCGGTCTGCGCCGTACTCGACGGGCGACTGGCGCCGCGCGCCGCGCTCGAACGTCTGCTCGCGCGCGATCCCAAGCGCGAAGGCGTTCGATGAGCGCGCTGCGTGCGGTCTGCGTGTTCTGCGGCTCGCAACCGGGTGCACGCCCGGCGTACGTCGCGGCGGCGCGCGCGCTCGGCCGGCTGCTCGCGCAACAGGGCGTCGCGACGATTTACGGCGGCGGCCACGTCGGCATGATGGGCGCGCTGGCGGACGCGGCGCTCGCCGCCGGCGGGCGGGTGATCGGTGTGATTCCGGAACACCTGATGCGGCCCGAGGTCGCGCACCAGAACCTCGACGAGCTGCTGGTCGTCGCCTCGATGCACGAGCGCAAGCGCACGATGGCCGCGCGCGCGGATGCGTTCGCCGTTCTGCCGGGCGGCTACGGCACCTTCGAGGAGATGTTCGAAATGTTGACCTGGCTGCAACTCGGCCTGCAGGCCAAGCCGGTCGGCATGCTCAACGTCGAGGGCTACTTCGACCATCTGCTCGCGTTCCTGCGACACGGCGCGGCCGAGGGTTTCATCCGCGCAGAACATCGGGATCTGCTGCTGGTCGACGACTCGGCCGAGGCGCTGCTCGCGCGGCTTGCGCAACGCGCACCGATGCGCGGCGCGGCTGAGGGCCTGGAGCGGACGTGATGCTCAGGCGCCGCCGGCGTAACCGCACTGGCGCCAGGCCTCGTAGACGACGACCGCAACGGCGTTCGACAGGTTCAGGCTGCGGTTGCCGGGCCGCATCGGCAGCCGCAGTCGCTGCTCGGGCGCAAGACGCTCGCGCAGCGCCGGTGCCAGGCCGCGCGTCTCCGAACCGAACACGAACCAGTCGCCGGGCCGGAACGCGGCGTCGCCGAAGCGCCGCGATGCCTGCGTCGTCAGCGCGTACATGCGTGCGGCAGCGGGCCGCTCGGCAGCGAGCAGGGCGTCAAAGCTCTCGTGCACCTTGACGGTCGCGTACTCGTGGTAGTCGAGCCCGGCACGGCGAAGCTGCTTGTCGTCCAGGTCGAACCCGAGCGGCCGCACGAGGTGAAGCTGCGCGCCCGTGTTGGCGCACAGCCGGATCACGTTGCCCGTGTTCGGCGGGATTTCGGGTTCGACGAGCACGACGTGGAACATCGCACGATGCTAGCCCGGATATTTCAGTGCGCCGTGAAAAGGCGCTGTCTTCCAGTGGGT
>JBBIQI010000228.1:0-5148 GCA_037442465.1 Burkholderiales bacterium | reverse complement strand
TTCAACCAGGCGGCAGGGCAATCGGGCGAGGAGTCCGCACGCGCGGCATGCGGGCTAGATCTTCAGCCGCTCCACGACCTGACCGCGCACGAGGTGCGACTCGACGATTTCGTCGATGTCGTGCTCGTCCACGTACGTGTACCAGACGCCCTCGGGATAGACGACCACGCAGGGTCCCTCGTCGCAGCGGTCGAGGCAGCCAGACTTGTTGACGCGCACCTTGCCCTTGCCGTCGAGCGCGAGCCGCTTGACGCGATCCTTGGCGTAAGCCTGCAGCCGGTCGGCGTCATGGCGGGCGCAGCAGGCGCGCCCGTCGTCGCGCCGGTTCAGGCAGAAAAAGACGTGACGTTCGTAGTACCCCATGGACGGCTCGTCGGCGAAAGCGGCAGTTTACCGAGCCCGCGCGGTCGGACGCCTCAGGACGAAGCTCAGGACGAAGTCTTGGCGCCGCGTCCGAGCAGTCGGCCGAGCAGCCATGCGAGCAGCGCGTACGGCCAGAGCGTGGCGATCCAGCCGGCCGCGGCGCTGAAGTGCGCCAGCCGTCCGGGCCGCCAGCCCTGCAGCCAGTTCGCATGGTACGGATTGTCGGGAATGGCGTTGACCGCGACCAGCAGCACGACCGCCGCCAACAGCGCCAGCCGCAGCGCGGCGCGGGTGGGTCCCGCCGAAGCGACCGCGAGCGCGAGCGCGCCGAGCGCGAGCCCGCCGACGGCTCCGGGCGTGATCCACGCGAACGCATGCTCGGGGCCGAACTGCGCGGCATAGGCGAGCGCCTTCGTTGCCAGCGCCACGAGCATGAGCGTCAGCGCGAGCGCGGTACGCGGCGCGCGCGGCGCCGACACCGCCGCCAGCGTCAGCCCGGCCGCGAGCACGGACGATGCGGTCACAATCGCTTCGGCCATCACGAACTCGGCGGATCCAAAGCCGGTGCGACCGAACTGCGGCACAGACCAGCCGAACGAGCGCGCGATGGCGTGCGCCGTGGATTGCACTTCGCCGAGGCCGAACAGCATCGGCCCGGCATGGATCTGCGCGAGCGGCCAGAATGCGAGCAGCAGCAGCGCCGTGGCCGCGTCGCGCGCGAACCAGCGCGCGCGCAATTGAGCGAGCCGCCCGCGGTCGATCAGCGCTTCGGTCAACGGTGCGGCGGCCAGCGCGCCGAGCGCCGCCCCCGCGCTGTTGGCCGCAAAGTCGACGTTCGAGGAGATGCGTTGCGGCAGAAACGTCTGCAGCGCCTCGATGCCGGCCGACAGCAGCACGCCCGCGAGCACGGCGACGAGCACGGCGCGCACGCCGCGCAAGCGCGGGTGCAGCGCGAGCACGCCGATCGCGCCGAACGGCGCGTAACCGGCGACGTTGACCGCGACATCGAAGCCGGTGATGTAGCGCGGCAGCGGCGCGGTCAGGAAAGCCCAGGGGCTGACGCCCAGATCGCGCCAACCCGACCACGGCGCGAGGCTCGCGTAGACGATCAGTACCGCGTACGCGAGCCACGCGACGCGCGCCAGCGGCGAGGCGCGCCGCCGCCAGAACGCGTCGTCGACGGTCGAAAATGGGGGGCCGGAGCCTGGGTACCTGCCGAAAGACATCGCGGATCAGCGTGAAGGTCGCAACGCGGCGCTCCAGGTTCCCCGCTGCCGGTCGAAGGGGGCGGGGATGAGGGTGCGGGCGCGCGACGTTCACGCGTCGGGGTGGCCGCAGCCATGGCCGCGCGCCGCGCGATACACGGCGCGCAGCCGATTGTCGGGGGCAGGGCGCGCCGTGGCAAGGCCGCAGCGATTCGATCACGCGTCGATGGTAAATTTCTCGCGCCCGCTGGCTCGTCCCACACCCGCCTCGAACCGATGTCTGCATCCCTGCCGCCCGCCGCACTCGCCGGCGTGCCGCCGCCGGCGATCCCGCCGGCGGCCTTCGCTGCACCGCTGCACGCGCCCACACTCGAGGCGGCCTTGCCCGACGTGCTGGTCGAGACCGTCGTCAGTACCGGGTCGACGAACGTCGACCTGCTCGCGCGCGCGCGCGCCGCGGCACCGGCGCGGCCGATCCTGCGCGCCGCATTGACGCAGACCGCGGGCCGCGGCCGGTTCGGTCGAAAATGGCTGACCGCGCCGGGCTCGGCACTGTTGTTTTCGGTCGCGCTGCCGCTCGCGCGTGCGCGCGCGCGTTCGGCGGCGGTGACGCTGGTGTCCGGCGTGGCGGTGGCCGAAGTGCTGCGCGCTGCCGGCGTGCCGGTGCAACTGAAGTGGCCCAACGACGTGCTGCTCGCCGGTCGCAAGCTCGCGGGCATCCTGACCGAGCTGGCCGTCGATCCGCACGGCGCGCGCACCCTCGTCGTTGGCGTCGGCGTCAACCTGTGGTTCGACGAGGCGACGGTCGCGGCGATCGGTCGCGCGGTCGCCACGCTCGACGAGTGCCTTGCGCGCGAGCATCTGGCGCAGTCGCGCGAAGCGTGGATCGCGCGGCTCGCCCGCGCGCTGCTCGTTGCGGTGCCGGAGTTCGTCGCGCACGGCTTCGCGCCGTTCCGGCCGCGTTTCAACCGCTTGTTCGCTTACGTGGGTCAACAGATCGAGCTGGTCGAGCACGGCATGGTCGTCGCGCAGGGTGAAGCGCAGGGCGTGGATGGCGACGGCCATCTGATGCTGGCGACGACAGCCGGCGCGCGCGCCTTCGGCGTCGGAGAACTGTCGCTGCGCCTGCGGGCGGGTTGACGCATGCGAGGTGTGGCGTGAGCGGGTCGGTGTGGCTCCCATCTGCACTCCCGCCCCGGAAGGGTAAGGGACAGGGCGGGCGCGTGCGAGGCTGCAGATGAGCTGGCTGGTGATCGACGCCGGCAACACGGCGGTCAAGTGGGCGCACAGCGATGCACAGGGCAATCGCTTCATCGGCACCGGCGTCGAATACCGGCGCAACCTGCAGCCGCTTGCCGAGCGGCTCGCTTCAGCGTGGCGGCTGCCGCGCCCGACGGCGGCGTTCGCGTGCAGCGTGGCCGACGACGAGACGATGCAGGCGATCGAAAAGGCCGTCGACGAGGTCGCCGCGATCGGCGTGCTGTGGCTGCGCGCGCAGCCGCACTTCGCCGGGCGCGGGCCGGGCTATGGGCTGGCGCTGATCAACGGCTATCGCGATCCGTTGCAGCTCGGCGCCGACCGCTGGCACGCGATGATCGCCGCCTGCGCCAAGTATCCGAACGAGTCGCTGGTGGTCGCCAGCAGCGGCACCGCGACGACCGTCGACTGCGTGCGCGCCGAGGCGGGCAAGGCCGCGCTCTTTCTCGGCGGCGTGATCGCGCCGGGATTCGAGCTGATGGTCGCGAGCCTCGCGCGCGGCACCGCGCGGCTGCCGGTGGCCGACGGCCGTATCGTCGCGCATCCCGACAACACGGACGACGCGATCGCCACCGGCACGATTAACGCGCAGCTCGGACTGATCGAGCGCGTCGCGCGCGGGTTCTCGGCGGAGCTGACCGACGAAGGACGCCCGCCGCCGCGGCTGCTGCTGGCGGGCGGGCGGGCGCGCTCGCTGTTCGCCGCGCTCGGCCGCCATCTGCTCGCCGAGCGCATCGTCACCGCGGTGTCGATCGAGGACAACCTGGTGCTGCGCGGCGTCGCGCTGCGCGCGCATGCCGAAGCGGCCGCGCCGCCCCGCGCGGCGGCCTGAAGCTCGCCGTCCTGTTGTTGCTGGTGGCCCACCACGCGGGGTTAGCGGGGCAGCAGGGCAAGTTAGGGCGACTGCCCGACAGCGGGCGCGAGCCCGGACGCATTGCGCGGCAGCTCGCGCCCGAGCGCATCCGCGTACTGACCGACAGCGAAGTGCAGGCGCTGCGCGACAAAGCGCGGCAGGCGCCGGCGGCGACCGGCGCGGGCGCCGACATCGCCGGCGGATCGGCGTGCGTGGAGTTCGGCGACTTCACGCAGGCCGACGCCGCGCGTGTGCTCGCGCGCCTGGCACCGCTCGCCCTCGGCGATCGGCTGTCGTCGCGTGCGGTCGAGCTGCCCGGCTGGTACATGGTGTACGTGCCGCCGTACAAGACGCGCGCCGAAGTCGAGCGCGCCGCGGCCGAGCTGCGCAAGCTCGGCGTCAAGGAGATGATGGTGATCGCCGACAACTCGCCGATGCGTTTCGGCATCGCGCTCGGCTCCTTCAAGGACCAGGAACTGGCGAACCGCCACCTCAAGGACCTGCAGCGCCGCGGCGTGACCAGCGCGCGCGTGGCCGACAAGCCATCGACCGCGCCGGGCACGCGGCTGCAGATCAAGGGCGTGGATGCCGCGCTCGCGCGCGAACTGGCTGCGGTGCAAAAAGAGTTTCCGCAGAGCAAGCTCGTGGCGTGTCAGTGATTCTCCCGGATTGCCGAGCACGGATCGGGGATTGCGGTCGAAGCCACAGCCGCGCTTCGGAAACTGGGCAGGGGGGATTTCCACGGCGCATCACGCGCCGCTTCGCCCCTCAGCGTTGCCCGATCCGCATGCGGATCTCCTCGGCAAGCTTCGGCAGCAGCGCGCGTCGCGCCGCGAGCTTGCCGGCCTCGGGATCGCGCTGACGCATACCCCAGATCGGCTGCGGAAAGTGGGCGTCATCCGCGAAGCGCGGGATCACGTGCCAGTGCAGATGCGGCACGACGTTGCCCAGGCTTGCCAGATTGACCTTGTCCGGCGCCATCACCGCGCGCAGCGCGTCCTCGACCGCATACACCGCCGCCATCACGCGCGCGAGCGCCGCAGGATCGAGGTCGCTCATCTCCTTGACGTGCGCGTTGACGATCACGCGCGCGAAGCCCGGGTAGTCGGCCTCGTCGACCAGCACGACGCGCAGCAGCTCGTCGCGCAGCACGAGCGTGCCGCCGTCTTCGCGGCACAGCGGGCAGTCGGCCGCGCTCACACGACTGACCATCACTTATCCTCGGGACACGTGCCGACCGCTTGGCGTCTGCCTGCCTCAGCCCTCGTCATTCCGAGCCAAGGGCGAGGAATCTCGACTGCTTGCAGTGCCGGGATCCCTCGCTGCGCTCGGGATGACGGAACCGGCGGCAGCCAGCGCGAAGCGAACTCGCAAGGTGGCGCTGTCACGGGCTTGCGTAATCGTGCGCAGCACCCGCTCGATGCCGCCCGCGTTGGCCTTGGCGACGTACTCGGCCATCCAGTTTTCGCC
>JBBIQI010000227.1:0-5149 GCA_037442465.1 Burkholderiales bacterium | reverse complement strand
TCAGCGCACGCGCGCGGCCGCGCACGCCGGGCGCGCCTTGCTCGATCCGTCGGGGCGAATGGCGTCCCGACGCGTACAGCTCGATCGCCTCGAGCACCGCGGCGGTTGCGGCTTCGGTCACCTCGTTGCGGTACACGCTCGACTTGCGCGCACGCGCGCCATCGGCGGGCAGCGTGAAGGTCCGGCTCGCCCATACCGGGCCCGCGTCCATCTCGGCCTCGGCCTGCAGCACCGTAACACCCCACTCGCGCTCGCCGTCTGCGATCGCCCAGTCGAGCGCGCTCGGCCCGCGATCGCCGACGATGCCGGGATGAACGACGAGGCACGTGTACCGGCGCCAGACGCGCTCCGGAATCGCCCGCTTCATGAACGGCGCCACGATCAGATCCGGCGCGAACAGCGCCGCCGCTTCTTCGGTCACGCTGTCGGCGATGTCGTATTCGACCGACACCTCGTACCCGTGCGCGCGCAGCTCGACGAACAGCCGCTGGGTCAGGCTGTTGAAGCTGCGGGTCAGCAGCAGGATGCGCATCGTCAAGGGGCGTACTCGTATTCGATCCGCACCGGGTGCGCCTTCCAGTACGCGTAGGTGCCCTGCGGGAACAGCCACTCGACCACCGCGTCGGCCGGCACCTCGATGCCGTCGGCCTGCGTGAACAAGACATAACGGCCCTGCCACGGATGTTCCGACGGCGGATCGCGGCCGTTGTCATAGGTGTGCCGCGCCGCATACATCCCGGTCGGCCTGCCGTCGACGCCGAAGCGGAACTCGACGGCGACTTCGCGCGGGCCCGCGCCGATCGTCGCAAGCGCGCGCGACTGGTCGAGCGCGGTCCAACGCACGCCCGCCTGCGGCAGCAACGCGGTCGGAAACCACATCGCCTCGCCGAGATACCGGCGCAGCGAGGCGACGGCGAGCGCTTCGGTGTCGGCCTTGTCGACCACCGGCAGCAGGCCGAAGATCGCGCCGCGCATCTGGCCGCGTCCGTCGACGAGCGCATCGCGCACGCGCACGGTCACGCCGGGCGCCATACGCATCCGTGCATCCCAGACGAAACCGGGGGCGCCGGGCACGAAGTCCTGCACCGCTGTGAAAGGTACCCAGCGGTCGGCGCCGGGCGCGCCGAGGTTGAACTCGCCCGCCCAGTGCACACGCGCGCGGACGATCGCGCGCTGCCCTTCGGCCAGCGTGCGGCGCAGCCAGCGCTGCACCGGCGCCGGCAGCGCGTGCAGTTGCGCCTCGGTGTACGGCGGTGCGCCGGTGGCCTGCGCCGCCAGCCGTGCCTGGAGCGCGCGCGTGGCTTCGTCCCAGCGCGACTGCGCGAACCACGCCGCGATCGCGACGGCGGCCGCGCCGACGCCGAGCGCGACGACCAGTCCGGTCACGATGCGCCGCCCCACCGGCATTGCCGCATCAGCAGATTCGCGGAAGCTGGTCGCCGCTTAGCCAGTCGACGATGCGGCGGCCGCCGAACTTCGTGCGCATCTGCACGAAGCGATGCGGATCGTCCACCACCTCGCCGATCGCGCGCGCGTCGGCACCGAGCGGATGCGCGCGCATCGCCGCGAGCACCGCATCGGCATCCTCGGCGGCTACGATCGCGACGAGCTTGCCTTCGTTGGCGACGTACAGCGGATCGAGCCCGAGGAATTCGCATGCGGCCTGCACCTGCGGGCGCACCGGGATCGCCGCTTCGTCGAGCAGCATGCCCACGCCCGACTGCGCGGCGATTTCGTTCAGCGTCGTCGCCAGTCCGCCCCGCGTCGGATCGCGCAGCACGTGCAGCCCGCGCGCCGCGTCGCGCCGCATCGGTTCACGCACCGCGTCCACCATGCGCGCGACGAGCCCGTGCAGCGCCGCGGTGTCGGAGACGATCTCGGTGGCGAACGCGAGCGACTCGCGCAGCGACATGATCGCCATGCCGTGGTCGCCGAGATGGCCCGACACGAGAATGCGGTCGCCCGGCCGCGCGCGGTCGCCGGCGATCGCAAGCCCGTCGTCGACGACGCCGACCCCGGTCGTCGTGATGAACACGCCGTCGCCCTTGCCCTGCTCGACGACCTTGGTGTCGCCGGTGACGATCGCGACTTCGGCTGCGCGCGCGGCGTGCGCCATCGACTCGACGATGCGTTTCAGATCCGCGAGCGGAAATCCTTCCTCGAGGATGAAACTGGCGGCCAGATAGATCGGCCGCGCGCCCGCCATCGCGACGTCGTTGACCGTGCCGTGCACCGACAGGCAGCCGATGTCGCCGCCGGGGAAGAACAGCGGCGACACGACGTGGCTGTCGGTGGCCATCACCACGCGCCCCGGCGGCAGCGCGAAGGTCGCCATGTCGTTCTTCTGCGCGAGGATCTCGTTGCCGAACGCCTCGTGGAAGAGCTGCTCGATCAACTGCGCCATCGCGCGCCCGCCGCTGCCGTGCGTCAGATCGACGCGCCCGTGCTTCAGATCGAGCGGGCGCACATAGCCCGACTTCACCGGTTTGTTCATCCGTCCGTCGTCCACACAAATTCATCCCGAATCCGGCAGCCCGCGCGTGCAGTTTCCCGCAAGTGCATTGTGCGATCGGGGTTTGCGGCTTGGACTGCGCTTACCCGGAGGGTAAAGCCGCGATCGGCCTGGGTGTCTCGCGCTGGCGCAAGCCGGGAATACCGCGCCGGCGTCGACCCAAGCGCCGACGCGACGAACCCAAGTGCCGACGCGACGAACCCGAGCGCCGACGCGACGAACCCGAGCGCCGACGGTGCCGTCCGCGGCGCCGACGCTGTCATCCCGAGCGCAGCGAGGGATCCCGGCGCGGCGAGCTGCCGAGATTCCTCGCCATCGGCTCGGAATGACAAGGAACTTCGGCTCCGAACGACGATGGACTTCGGCTCGGAATGCTCCGAGGCCGCGCGGCCAGCGGACCACAAATGACCAAGTAGCGGATTTGGGTTCATTGACCACAGAGGCGCAGAGGACACAGAGGAAACCCGAAGGACTTCGTCTTTTTCGGCGGTCGCGGTGTCTATCGAGGATGACGCAACCTCGTGACACCGCCACCTTCCGAGTTCGCTTCGCGCTGGGTGTCGCCGGTTCCGTCATCCCGAGCGCAGCGAGGGATCTCGGCACGGCGAGCAGGGCAGACTCCTCGCCCATGGGCTGGAATGACGAGGGCCGAGGCATGCGCGCGCCAAGCGGTTGGCGCGTGTCCCGAGGATAGGTCATGGTCAATAGGTATCGGAGCGAGCCTCTCGTCGCGCAAGCTACGGCGCCGCTCTGACCGGAACTCACCCGCACCGTCCGCACGGATGGCGCCTGGCGCCGGCGCTTCCGCTGGCGCGCCGCCCTCGACAAACTCGTGCCCGCGGCCGGCGCAGCGCGCCTTCGCCACCGTTCGCGCCGAAGCGCAGCTACGCCGCAACGCGCACGGCAACATCCTTGAACCTTCCGTAGGTGAAATGCGCGGCGCACGCGCCTTCGGAGCTGACCATGCACGAGCCGACCGGATTCTCGGGCGTGCAGACGGTGCCGAACAGCTTGCAGTCGCGCGGGTGCTTGACGCCGCGCAGGATCGCGCCGCATTCGCAGGCCTTGTTGTCGGCGACCTTTTTCGTTTCGAGCGCAAATCGCTTCTCGGCGTCGAACGCGGCGTAGTCGCCGCGGATCGCGAGCGCCGAGTACGGCACCTCGCCGAGCCCGCGCCATTCGAAGCTGCGCCGCAGCTCGAAGACTTCGGCGACGAGGCTCTGCGCCTTGACGTTGCCCTCGCGCGTGACCGCGCGCGTGAATTCGTTTTCGACCTCGCAGCGGCCTTCGTTGACCTGCCGCACCAGCATCAGGATCGCCTGCATCACGTCCAGCGGCTCGAATCCGGCGATGACGACCGGCTTGCGGTACTCCTCGGCGAAGTATTCGTACGGCTGGCTGCCGATCACGGTGGACACGTGCGCCGGACCGATAAAGCCGTCGATCGGCACCGTGCCGAGCTTGCGCACTTCGGGCGATTCCAGAATGTTGCCGATCGCCGCCGGTGTGAGCACGTGGTTGCAGACGACCGAGAAGTTCTTCAGGCCCTCGGCGGCCGCCTGCTTGATCGCGAGCGCGGTCGGCGGCGTGGTCGTCTCGAAGCCGATCGCGAAGAACACGACCTCGCGCTCCGGTCTTTTTCGCGCCAGCTCGAGCGCATCGGCGGCCGAGTAGATCATGCGTACGTCGCCGCTGGTTTTGCCACATAAGGCCTTGGCCTTCAGCAGCGACAAGCCGTTGGACGCCGGCACGCGCAGCACGTCGCCGTAGGTAGCGAGCGTGACCTTGTGCTCGAGCGCGAGCGCGATCGCCAGATCGACGCGGCCGATCGGCAGCACGCACACCGGGCAGCCCGGCCCGTGGATCATCTTCACCGCATCGGGCAGGAGATCGGTCACGCCGTAACGCGAGATCGCGTGCGTGTGCCCGCCGCAGAACTCCATGAAGTGATAGCGCCGGTCGGGCCGCACTTCGGCCGCGATCTGCGCGGCGATGCGCCGGGCGATGGCGCCGTCGCGGAATTCGTCAATCCACTTCATGCGCGCTGCTCCAGCAGCGCGCCCGACCCGTTCCCCTCCCCTTCACGGGGAGGGGGAAGGGGTGGGGATGGGGTGCCGTCGTCTGCACCTGACCCCATCCCCCTCCCAACCTCCCCCTTGAAGGGGGAGGTGAAATTCGCGCGGGCGTCGCGGACGCCCGCCTCACGAAACAGCGCCAGCGTCCGCTCCGCCTCGACCGGATCGAGCCTGGTCAACGCGTAGCCGACGTGCAGGATCACGTAGTCGCCGACGGCCACGCCGTCGATCAGCGCGAGCGAGATCTCCTTGCGAATGCCGTCCAGATCGACGATCGCGGCATCGTCGCCCTTCAGCTCGACGATGCGCACCGGAAGCGCCAGGCACATTTCAGTCCCCGTCCATTCGTTGCAGCGCGACCCATGCCTGGCCGAGCCCGACGCCGCCGTCGTTCGGCGGCGCCTGCCGCGCCTGCAGCACGCGCAAGCCGCGCGCCGCAAGGAGCCGCCCGAGCTGCGCCGACAGGATCGCGTTCAGGAAACAGCCGCCGCCGAGCGCGACCTTCGTGATGCCGGTCGTGCGCGCCGCGCGTGCGACCCATGCGGCGAGCGCGGCGGCCAAG
>JBBIQI010000226.1:0-5207 GCA_037442465.1 Burkholderiales bacterium | reverse complement strand
AACTCCTGCCGCGCGCGGCGCGGCTGATGGAAGTCGTCTGCATCGTCGATCGGAATCGAGCGCGGATTATCGCGTAGCGCAGGCAGGCAGTCGTCCCGACGAACGGGCGCGGAGCACGCGCCGCCGGCGACGCGGTCAACCGGCGTCGGTGCGGCGGGGCCAGCGTGCGCTCACAGGGCGTCGCCGCCGCACGCTCGGTAACATCGCCCGCATGAACGCACCGCAGCTGCCGCAGCCGGCGCCCGCAGCACTCGCTGCCAGCGACGCTCTCGCCGCGTCGATCCGCGCGCGCATCGACGCCGCCGGCGGCTGGATCCCGTTCGACCGCTACATGGAAGCGGTGCTTTATGCGCCGGGGCTCGGCTACTACGCGGCGGGCGCGCGCAAGTTCGGCGATGCGTCCGCGGGCGGGGATTTCGTCACCGCGCCCGAGATCTCGCCGCTGTTCGCGCAGGCGCTCGCCGCGCAGATCGCGCAGCTTTTCGAGCGCTGCGCGCCGCGCATCCTCGAGTTCGGCGCCGGCTCGGGCGCGCTCGCACGCGATCTGCTCGACGCACTCCACGCGCGCGGCGCGGCGGTCGAGCGCTATGCGATCGTCGAACTGTCGGCCGATCTGCGCGAGCGGCAGACGCGGCTTCTGGCGCAGCGGCCGGTTGAATGGCTCGACGCGCCGCCGGCGGATTTCGAGGGCGTCATCGTCGCCAACGAAGTGCTCGACGTGATGCCGGTCAGGCTGTTCGTCAAGCGCGGCGGGGCGGTGGCGGAGCGCGGCGTGACCGTGCGCGCCGGCCGGTTCGTGTTCGCCGAGCGGCCCGCCGACGCGCCGCTGGCGCAGGCGGTGGCGGCGATCGAGCGCGAGGTCGGTGCGCTGCCCGATGGCTACGCCTCGGAGATCGGCTTCGTGGCGCAGGCATGGACGCGCACGATCGCGCGGCAGTTGGCGTGCGGCGTGCTGCTGGCGATCGACTACGGTTTCCCGCGCCGCGAGTATTACCACCCGCAGCGCCTGATGGGGACGATCATGTGCCACTACCGGCATCGCGCGCACGCCGATCCGTTCTGGCTGCCCGGGCTGAACGATCTGACCGCGCACGTGGACTTCAGCGCGATCGCCGATGCCGCGCACGAAGCGGGGCTGGCCGTGCTGGGCTACACCTCGCAGGCACATTTTCTGCTCAACTGCGGTGTGCTCGACCGCCTGCGCGACGAGCACACGCCTGCGCGCGCGAACGAGGCGCATCGCTTACTCTCGGAGGCGGAGATGGGCGAACTGTTCAAGGTGCTGGCCGTTGGCCGCGGCGTCGATGGGCCGCTGCTGGGCTTCGCCCGTGGCGATCGCGTGCATGCGCTCTAGCCAGGATGTTTTGCGCTCGGCGCGGGCGTTGCGCGCACGTTTGCGATGGCCGGCGCTCGCTCGCGCTCACCCGGTCTGCCGCCGCCGGCGGGCAGACGCAGTGAGGTGCGGCCAGCGGCCGGTCGACCCTCCGCCGAAAGCCCCGTCATGCGCTTCCTCGTCACGCTCTTCCTCGCGCTGGTCGTGC
The DNA here is from genome assembly GCA_037442465.1 of Burkholderiales bacterium. Taxonomy (GTDB): domain Bacteria; phylum Pseudomonadota; class Gammaproteobacteria; order Burkholderiales; family Burkholderiaceae_F; genus DSNY01. The sequence continues at coordinate 3,666 of JBBIQI010000226.1, read as the reverse complement.
TGACCGCGCTGCAGCCGTGGCTGCAGAAGCTCGGCATCGGCCGCCTGCCGGGCGACTTTCGCTTTCGCATCGGCAAGCGCGAATACCTGTTGCCGTTCGCCAGCACGCTGCTGCTGACGCTGCTCGTCTTCGTGGTCGGCAAGCTCATCTGAACGCTCGCGAATCGGCGGGATGACGCCCGCTGCGGCGCGCGGCATGATCGCCTGCGCTGGTGGACGGCGGCCCGTGCGCGCCGCCCGGCCGCGCGGCGGGCAGCGCAGGTTGGCCAGCGGCAACGCACGCAGCAGCGAGCGCCGGACGAGCGCCGAGGCCGGCGGGGGAGAACATGCACAACGACCACGATGCCTTCGATCCGACGCTGGAGCACGAGCGCATCCGTACGCGGCGCGCACTGTGGGAAGCGCGCCGGCCCGGTGCCGACGCGCTGCCGCCCGAGCATCCGGTGGGGCTGGCGTTGTCCGGCGGCGGCATCCGCAGCGCGACCTTTTCGCTCGGGCTGGCACAGGCGCTCGCCGCGAAGCAGCTCCTGCCGCAGATCGACTATCTGTCGACGGTTTCGGGCGGCGGCTACACCGGCGCCTTCCTCGGCAGCCTTTTCCTGCCGCGTACGGCCGATCTGGCTGTGCCCGATCCGCTGCCGCGCGAGCCGCCGCAGGTCGCCGCCGAATCCGCGCTGGCGGCCGCGGAGCGCGTCGAACGGCTGCTGACGGATCCCCCGCATGCGACGGCCGCGTCGATCCGCGCCGGCGCGGCGGACGCCGACACGACGATCTTTCACCCGCTGCGCTGGCTGCGCGAAAACGGCCGCTATCTGACGCCCAGCGGCGCCCGCGATCTGCTGTTCCTGGGTGCGTTCTATCTGCGTTCTCTGATCGGCGTGCACTACGTGCTGGCGCTGGCGCTGATCGGCGCCGTGCTCGCGGTGTATCTGGCCCGCATCGGACTGCACGTGGCCGGCCAGGCGATCGGCGGCGGCGTCGCGCCGCGGCTCGACGGGCTCGACTGGGATCTCGCGGTGATCGGCGATGCGCTGGCGTGGTGGTTCAGCCCGCTGTTGTGGCTGGTTCCGCTCGTGGCCGCCGCGATCGGCGGTCCGCTCGTGCTCGCCTACTGGCTCGTGTTCCGGCAGGAAAGCGCGGCGAAGCTGTCGGCCGAGGAGCGCGCGATCAGGCTGGGGCCCTACTGGCTGCTCGTCGCGAGTCTGGTCTTCGGCGTGCTGCTCGCGCGCTTCGACCGCTGGGACAACCCGGTCGTGTTGCTGCTCGGCTACGGCGTGTATCTGGCGATCGCCACGCTGCTGGCGCAGCGCTTCTGGATTGCGCGGCTGCTCAAGCCCGGCGAGGACTGGACCCAGACGGCGGCGGTGGCGCGCGCGCGACTGAAGCTCACGCAGGCGCTCACCGCGACCCTGGCGCTGCTGGCGACCGTCGCCGCCTGCGGGCTCGTCGATTCGTTCGGGCAGACGCTGTTCGTCGCGTGGCTGCGCAATCGCCCGGGCGAACTGGCCGCGCTCGCCTCTGGCGGCGGCGCGATCGCCATCGCGGCCGCACTCGCGCGCAAACTCGGCGAGGCGGCCGCCGCCGACGCGACGGCCTGGAAGAGGCGGCTCGCGCGGATGCAGGCGCTGGTCGCGCTCGTCGTCGCGCTGGCCGCACTGGCCGCGATCGCCGCGCTGCTGGCCGCGTTCGCGCAGTGGATACTCTGGAGCCCGTGGGTCGGAGAACTGCGCGTCAAGCCGCAGGCGCGGCTCGCCAGCGGGCACTTCGCGCTGTTGATCGGCACGGCGCTCGCCTGGGCGCTGCTGGCGGCGCTGGTGCGCGAGAGCCTGGGGTTTCTCAACAACTCGACGTTCCATCGCTTCTACTGCGCGCGCCTGGTGCGCACCTTTCTCGGCGCGGCCAACTTCCGGCGGCTGGCCCGGTTCCACGAGGCGCTGCACGCGCCGCTGGCGAGCCAGTCGGATGCGCGTGCGTTGTTCGTCTCGGAGTCGCACGTCGACGACGACGTCGCGCTGCGCAGCTACTACGCGGGCAGTTCAGCCGGTCCGCTGCACCTCGTGTGCGCGACCGTCAACGAGACCTTGTCGCAGACATCGAATCTGGTGCGCGCGGACCGCAAGGGCGTGGCGCTGGCGATCGGGCCGTTGGGCATCAACGTCGACGACCGCTTCTATCGCTGGGCGCTGCCGGCGCACGAGATCGGCTCGCGACTGCAGTTCGCGGACCTGCCGGTGCCGCCGCAGCCGGCGGGCGCCGAAGCGCGCGACGACTACGACCGCCAGACGCGCTGCGAGCGGCTCGCGCTCGGCGCGTGGGCGGCGATTTCCGGCGCCGCCGTCTCCACCGGTCTGGGACGGCTGTCGTCGAAGGGCTTCTCGATGCTCGCCTGGCTCGTCAACGCGCGGCTCGCCTACTGGTGGCTGCCTGCGGCGAAAATGAGCGTGCAGCAGCGCGAAAGCCCCCTGAAGACCTTCGACCTGGTGTGGCAGGAGCTGACCGGCGGTTTTCATGGCCGGCGTGGCTTGCGCTGGAACCTGTCGGATGGCGGCCACTTCGAGAACACCGCCGTGTACGAGTTGCTGCGTCGGCGCGCCGCCCTCGTTCTCTGTGCCGACAACGGCGCCGACCCCGACTACGGTTTCGGCGATCTGAACAACCTCGTGCGGCGCGCGCGGATCGACTTCGGCGCCGAGATCGACTTCCTCGACGAAACCGAGCTGGCGGCTTTCGCGCAGCGGCTCGGCCACGCCGACGCCGTGCATTGGTTCGGAGCGATCGCGCAGTTTCGCGACCCGGCGCTCCGTGGCGACCGTTGCGCGCTCGTCGCGCGCGTGCGTTACGCGCCGGGCGCTCAAGGGCTGGCGCGCGGGGCGTTGCTGGTCGTGGTCAAGCCCACCGTGCCCGCCTTCGCGCCGGCCGACGTCAAGCTCTACGCCCAGCGGCAGCCGGCGTTTCCGCAACAGTCCACCGGCGACCAGTTCTTCGACGAAGCGCAGTGGGAGAGCTATCGCAAGCTGGGCGAGGCGATCGGTCTGCGCCTGTTTGACCTGTGGCCCGGCTTCGTGCGCGAAGCGCGCGCGCTGGCGGCGGGGTCGCCGTGAGTGGCGGCGATTGCTTTGAACGCGGAGACACGGGGAGCCCGGCGAAAGGACTTCAGTTCGTTTTCCGTGCTCTCGATGTCTCGGTGATCGATTCTTCGTCCATCGAACGTCGTGGACTTCGCCAGACAGACACGACACGAAATGATCGCTTCTCCGTGTTGAACCTATTGACCATTACTTATCCTCGGGACACGTGCCAACCGCTCGGCGTGCGCATGCCTCGGTCCTCGTCATTCCGAGCCAAGGGCGAGGAATCTCCGCTGCTCGCAGTGCCGAGATCCCTCGCTGCGCTCGGGATGACGAAACCGGCGACACCCAGCTCGAAGCGAACTCGCAAGGTGGCGGTGTCACGAGGTCGAGTATTCCTCGATAAGTCCGGCAGTTGACGATTTGCCATCCGTTCGCTCTGCTACCTGGGGGCGTTTCGAGCCGACGTCCCTCGTCATTCCGAGCCGAGTCTCGTCGTCATTCCGAGCCGCAGGCGTGGAATCTCACCCGCTCGCTGCGCCGAGATCCCTCGGCTTCGCTCGGGATGACAGCCTCGGCGCGGCCGACGGCACTGTCGG
>JBBIQI010000225.1:0-5215 GCA_037442465.1 Burkholderiales bacterium | reverse complement strand
GCCGCCGTATCGATCGGACAGGTGTGGAAGCCGGGTGCGGCCACCGGCAAGTGAGCGCGTGTCGATGGTGCTGAGTCCGACCTTCGCGCCAGTCGCCCGGTTCCGGGCGTGGCCGCTGCCCGCGGGTGCGGGGCGTTTCGCGCCGGCCACGCGCCACGCAGCGCAGGAGCGTTGAATGGAATTCTTCCGCATCCGCCGCACGATCCCGTTCATGCGCTACGCGCTGATCCTGAACGCGATCTCGGTGATCACGTTCCTGGTGGCGGTCGGCTTCCTCGCGGTGCGCGGGCTGAACCTGTCGATCGAATTCACCGGCGGCACGGTGATGGAAGTCTCTTACCCGCAGGCGGCCGATCTGCCGAAGATCCGCGCGGCGATCGAAGCCAAGGGTTGGGGCGAGAGCCAGGTGCAGAACTTCGGCACGTCGCGCGACGTGCTGATCCGGCTACCGGTCAAGGAGGGCTTCAGTTCGGGGCAACAGGCCGAGCAGGTGATGGCGCTGCTCAAGGCGCAGGATCCCGCGGTCGAACTCAGGCGCGTGGAGTTCGTCGGCCCGCAGGTCGGCGAGGAGCTGGCGCACGACGGCGCGCTCGCGCTGCTGATGGTCTGCCTCGGCATCATGACCTACCTGGCATTCCGCTTCGAATGGAAGTTTTCGGTCGCGGCGATCGTCGCCAACCTGCACGACGTGGTGCTGGTGGTCGGCATGTTCGCGATCTTCGGCTGGGAGTTCTCGCTGCCGGTGCTGGCGGCCGTGCTCGCGGTGCTCGGCTACTCGGTCAACGAGTCGGTGATCATCTTCGACCGCGTGCGCGAGCACTTCCGCACGATGCGCAAGGCGAGCGTCACCGAGGTGATCGACTCGGCGATCACCGCGACGATCTCGCGCACGATGATCACGCACGGCTCGACGCTGATGATGACGCTGTCGATGCTGACATTCGGCGGCCCCGCGCTGCACTACTTCGCACTCGCCTTGACGATCGGCATCCTGTTCGGCATCTATTCGTCGGTGTTCGTCGCCGCCGCGATCGCGATGTACCTCGGCGTCAAGCGCGAGGACCTGGTCAAGCCGGTCAAGAAAGAGGAGCAGCAGATCGTTCCCTGACCGATCGGCTGCGCGCCGCTTGCGCAGGGCGCGCACAGCGGCCGTCGGCGCTGCCCACCCCATCGTCGAGCCGCACCGCGCCGAATGACACCCGTTCGCATCTGGGACTTGCCGACGCGCCTGTTTCACTGGGCGCTCGCGCTGCTGATCGTCTTTTCGGTGACGACGGCCAAGATCGGCGGCAACTGGATGGACTGGCACCTGCGGTCGGGCTACGCAGTGCTGACCTTGCTCGCATTCCGGCTGCTGTGGGGTTTTGCCGGTCCGCGCTACGCACGGTTCGCGCAATTCGTGCGCGGGCCGCGCGCGGTGCTGGCGTATCTGCGTGCGGCGCCGGGCGCGGCCGAGCGGCACGCCGGCCACAACCCGCTCGGCGCGTGGTCGGTGCTGGCACTGCTGGCCGCGCTGCTGGTGCAGGCGAGCACCGGGCTATTCGCCAACGACGAGATCGCCACCGAGGGGCCGCTCGCGAAGCTCGTGTCCGGCGCGACCGCCAGCGCGATGACGCGGGTCCACCTGCTCAACCAGAACATCATCTACGCACTCGTCGCGCTGCACGTCGCGGCGATCGCGTTTTACTTCTTCGTCAAGCGCGAGAACCTGGTCGCGCCGATGATCACGGGCGACAAACGCGGCATCGCCGCCGAGCCGGCGCGCGACGACGCGCTGATGCGCGCGCGCGCGGCGCTGCTGGCGCTGCTGGTGGCCGGTTTGGTCACCTACATCGTCAACCTGTAGCAAGACGAAGGGCCGCTTGCGCGGCCCTGCGTGCATCGGCCGTCCGCGGCGCGAGGCCGCGGAGCGTCGCGAACGATCACTTCATCCGGTAGTCGTCGTGGCAGGCCTTGCACGCCTGGCCAACGTTGCCGAACTGCGCCTGGATCGCCTTGACATCGCCGCCCTTGGCGGTGGCGGCGAGTTTGCTCACTTCGGCCTGCATTTTCTCGATGAGATCCTTGACCTTGGCCGTGTCCTTGAAGTACTCGGGCTTGACCTTGGTATTGGCCACCATGTCGGAGCCCGGCGTGAAAGCTTCGAACGGCAGCTTCGACAGCGTTTCGATCAGCGCCGCGCTCGACTGGATCGCAGCGACGTTCGGCGTGCCGGACTTCAGTTGCGCGTTGATTCGGCCCATGTGGTTGCCGATCAGCGCCATCGCCGACTGGCGGTACTTGACGGCGTCCTCGGGCTTGGCGAACTGGGCGTGAGCAGGCAAGGCGACGGCCGCGGCGGCGGCCAGCAGGAGTGCGTGAATCGAAAGCTTCATGGATCCCCCATCGAGTTGATGAACAGCGCAGAACGCTCGGGTCCTGGCAACGCGCAAACACGGCGCGCGCCAGGATTATTCCCAGGCTCGGCGCGCACACCATACGTGCGACGGCGCAGCCGCGCCCGGTCAGCAACGCCGCGCTAGCTCGCCCGCCTTGCCGACGTAGGACGCCGGCGTCAGCGCGAGCAGCGCGTTTTTCGCCTCGTCGGGAATGGCGAGCGCGCGGACGAACTCGTGCAGCGCCTCGCGCGTGATGCCGCGGCCGCGGGTCAGCGCCTTGAGTTTCTCGTACGGCTCGGGCACGCCGTAGCGGCGCATCACCGTCTGCACCGGCTCGGCGAGCACTTCCCAGGCGTCGTCGAGGTCGGCGGCGAGCCGGTCGACGTTGACTTCGAGTTTGCCGAGCCCGCGCAGGCACGACTCGTACGCGACGAGGCAGTAGCCGAAGGCGACGCCAAGATTGCGCAGCACCGTCGAGTCCGTGAGATCGCGCTGCCAGCGCGACACCGGCAGTTTTTCCGCCAGATGCCGCAGCAGCGCGTTGGCCAGCCCCAGGTTGCCTTCGGAGTTCTCGAAGTCGATCGGATTGACCTTGTGCGGCATCGTCGAGGAGCCGACCTCGCCTTCCTTCAGCTTCTGCTTGAAGTAGCCGAGCGCGACGTAGCCCCAGACGTCGCGGTCCAGATCGAGCAGCACCGTGTTGGCGCGCGCGACCGCGTCGAACAGCTCCGCCATGTAGTCGTGCGGCTCGATCTGGATCGTGTGCGTGTTGAACGTCAGTCCGAGCTCCTCGACCACGCGGCGCGCGAAGCGCTCCCAGTCGATCAGCGGATAGGCGGCCAGATGCGCGTTGTAGTTGCCGACCGCACCGTTCATCTTGGCCGCGAGCGACACGCGCGCGATGGCGTCGATCGTGGCCGCGAGCCGCACCGCAAAGTTCGCGAACTCCTTGCCGACGGTCGTCGGGCTGGCCGGCTGGCCGTGCGTGCGCGCGAGCATCGGCTGGTCCGCATGCGCGTGCGCCAGCTCGCGCAGCTTGGCATGCAGGGCACGCAGCCGGTCCTGCAGCACGAAGCGCCCCTGCGAAAGCATCAGCGCATGCGAGACGTTGTTGATGTCCTCCGACGTGCACGCAAAGTGCACGAACTCAGCGGCGCGCGCCAGCGCAGGCACGTCGCCGGTGCGGCGCTTGATCCAGTATTCGACCGCCTTGACGTCGTGATTGGTCTGCGCCTCGATCGCCTTGATCTCGCCGCAATCGTCGACCGAAAAGTCGCGCACCAGCGCGCGTAGCCGCGCGACCGCGTCGTCCGGCAGCGGCGGCAGTTCGGCCAGCCCGAGCGTCGCCAGGCCGATCAGCCATTCGACCTCGACGCGCAGCCGCGCGCGCATGAACGCGTACTCGGAGAAGATCTCGCGCAGCGGCGCAGCCTGCTGCGCATAGCGCCCGTCCAGCGGCGACAAGGCCGTCAGCGCGGCGACATCGGCGGGAGGCATCGGACGCGAGGGAATCGGGTGGCAAGACCGGGCGGACGAGCCGCGGCGAGTCTAGCACCGGGTGGGCGCACGCTCACCCGGCGGTGACACGCGCGCGCGGCCGTGCCGCGGTGCCGTTGATATGATTCGACGGGCCGAACAGCCAGGAACGTCCACCGTGTCGAAGAAGAATCTGCGCCTGATCGCCTCGCTGACCAGCCCGTACGTGCGCAAGGTGCGCATCGTGATGGCGGAAAAGAAGATCGAGTGCGCGCTCGAGCTTGAGGACGTTTGGTCCGCGGACACCCGGATTCACGACGCCAATCCGCTCGGCAAGGTGCCGTGCCTGATCATGGAAGACGGCGGCGCGGTGTTCGACTCGCGCGCGATCGTCGAGTACCTTGATACGCTGACGCCGGTCGGCCGCTTGATCCCGCCCAATGGGCGCGAACGCGTCGAAGTGCGCGTGTGGGAGGCGCTCGCCGACGGCCTGCTCGACGCGGCGATCCTCGTGCGGCTGGAAAAGACGCAGCGCCCGCCCGAGCAGCAGTCGCAGAAGTGGATCGACCGTCAGATGGGCAAGGTGCAGCATGCGGTCGCGGCGATGAGCCGCGGGCTCGGCGACAAGCCCTGGTGCAACGGCAACACCTACACGCTGGCGGACATCGCGGTCGGCTGCGCGCTGGGCTACCTGGACTTCCGCTTCCCAGAGATCGGCTGGCGCGCCCAGTACCCCAATCTCGCGCGCCTGAGCGAGAAGCTCGCCGCGCGGCCGAGTTTCATCGATACCGCGCCGCCGAAAGCGTAAGGCTCGGCGCAGCCGGACTCGACGCCGGGTAAGCCGCTTCGCCGCACGCCGTGATTGCCGTGGCGGGAGCACGCGCTCCGACGACAGGCGTGTTCGCCTCCGACAGACCGCGAACGCCGAAAAAGGCTCTCTAGCCCGGATATTTTCACGGGGGACGCGGGAAAACGAGCCGCGCCGCGGGGCGCGGCGATGTTTCGAGCGCAGCGGCCATTGCGCGAGCGGATGCGCGCGGCAGGTTGCGCGAGACGGCCGCAGCAAAGGCCCGCCGGCCTTTGCGAGGAGTTGAGCGCAAGATGACCGCGCAGCCGCCGCGCAAACCCGCGTCGCCGCGGCGGTACGAATCGGATCGGCAGCCCGCAGTGCGAAAGGGATGATTCACCGAGACAGAACGCACGCAAGCGGGGGCGACCTCGCGAAATATCCGGGCTAGCCGCTCGTGTGCTCTCCGCGACGCGAGAGCGAATGAGCCCAATCCGGCAGATGGCCGCTCGCGGCGCCCCCGGGCCGAGGCGTCGCTTGGCTACAAGCCGGAGCCTCCCGTCGTTCGAAGCCG
>JBBIQI010000224.1:0-5277 GCA_037442465.1 Burkholderiales bacterium | reverse complement strand
AGCCGCTTGACGGTGACCTCGTCGCCGAGTCGCGCGACCACGATCTGGCCGGATTGCGCCTGCGCCTGCTTGTGCACGGCCAGCCAGTCGCCGTCCAGGATGCCGGCATCGCGCATGCTCATGCCGCGCACTTCGAGCAGGTAGTCGGCGCGCGGTCTGAACAGCAGAGGATCGACGGCCGGACGCCTGATCACGTTTTCCTGGGCGAGGAGGGGGCTGCCGGCGGCGACCTTGCCGATCAGCGGCAGCCCGGGCGGCAGTCCCAGCTCTTGTGCAGCTTCCTTCAGCGCACGCACGGTGTCCGTGACCGCCCCCTTGAACCGGATTCCGCGCGAGGTGCCGGGTACCAGCTCGATCAGCCCTTTCTTCTGCAGTGCCTGCAGATGCTGCTCGGCTGCATTCAACGAACGGAAACCGAACGCGCTTGCGATTTCTTCGCGTGTCGGCGGCGCGCCGCTGTCCGTCACCATGCGTCGAATGAAGTCGAGGATCTCGGCCTGGCGCGCGGTGAGCGACGGGGTTTCGGTGGCCATGGGCAGCTCGTTCGATGGCGCTCTCGATAGCTGGCAATTTATACAGTATCCGCGGAATTTGCAAGTGCGACGCCGCTGTGCGCGTCGGTGCCGACCACGAGTGAAACCGGCTGCCGCCGCGCGAGGTGGTCGCACAGAAACTCATCTGTTCGACGGAACGCTTCGGCGTGAAGGGAACCGCGACCGCTGCACAAGATAATGACGAGCATGAGTCATCGACGTCACATCGTTCTGTCGGCGGTCGCCGTGTGGGCGATCGCCGGGGTGCTCGGGCTTGCCTCCTGCGGAGGAAACGAAGCGCCTGCGGCAACGCCGCCGGCGTCTACACCGCCGCCCGCGCCGCCGCCGTCGACGCCGGATTCGACATCTCCCAGCGCGCCGGCGAGCGTATCGGCGACCGCGATGTCTTCGGTGGCGATCCGCGTCACTTGGAGCGCGGCGAGCGACAACGTGGGCGTGACGGGTTACCGGATCTTCCGTGACGGCAGCCAGATCGCAACAGTCACGGCGACGACGTACGACGACTCGGGCCTGACCCCATCGACGACGTACCGCTACGAAGTCGCTGCCTTCGATGCGGCCGGCAACCTGTCGGCGCGGTCGACCCCGGTCTCCGCCAGTACCCACGCCGCTGGCGGCCGCATCATCGATGCAGGCCCGAGCGACTATTTGACCAAGTTACGTGCGCTGCAGCCCGGCGACACCCTGAGGCTGGCGCCGGGCACGTACGATGATCCCGGCAATCCACCGGGGCTGCCGCTGTTCGATCTGAACGGGACTGCTGCGCAGCCGATCACGATCACCGGCCCTGACAGCGGGGCACGCCCGGTTCTGATCGGGCGGTCGACGCACAACACGATTCGTCTGGCGAACGCGAGCTACGTGATCGTTCGCAACCTGGACGTGGACGGACGCGACCTGGGCGGCTTCGGCGTGGCCGCGCAGGGGCTCGCGCACCACATCACGATCGAGGGGCTGCGCATTCGCGGCGTCGGCGGCGACCAGCAGATCGTCGGCATCTCGACGACCGGTTCGCCGACCTGGAACTGGGTGATCCGCCGCAACGTGATCGAAGGCGCTGGGACCGGCATGTACCTGGGCAATTCCACGGGCGGCAGCCCGTTCGTCGCCGGCATCATCGAGAACAACCTGGTCGTCGACACGATCGGCTACAACATTCAAGTCAAGCATCAGGTGCCGTGGTCGAACGTGCCGGCCGGCATGCCGACCGGCAAGACGACCACCATCATTCGCAACAACGTATTCGTCAAGCGCAGCAGCTTCGTTTCGTCGGACGGCCCGCGCCCGAACCTGCTGGTCGGCGACCAGCCGTCCAGCGGTCCCGGCTCGGATAACGGCTTCGAGATCTACGGCAATTTCTTCTACCAGAACCCGACCGAGGCGCTGTTCCAGGGCGAGGGAAACATCGCCTTCTACGGCAACCTGATGGTCAACGACAGCGGCAGCGCGGTGAACATCCAGCCGCACAACGGCTCCGTTCGCAACGTGCGCGTCTTCGGCAACACGATCGTCGCGTCGGGCAGCGGGATCCGGGTCAGCGGCGGCTCCGGCTACACGCAGCATGTGATCGGCAACGCGGTGTTCGCGGCGACCCCGATCAGCGGCGGCATGCAGGCTGCGAACGCGACCGGCTCGTATGCGGCCGCAGCGAGCTTTCTGAACAACCCGACCGGTGCCCTCGGCCAGCTCGACCTGTTTCCAAGGACGGGAGCACTGCGTGGCTCGGCACCCGACACGGCGTCGATGAGCGCCTTCACTGCATGGGACCGCGATTTCAACGGCAACCCGCGCGACTGGACGATACGCGGCGCGTATTCGGGCGAAGGATCAAACCCGGGCTGGCTGCCGCGACTCGAGATCAAGCCATAGCACGCTGCCCGGCACGCGCAAAGATCGCCTCCTGCCGATACAGGGGCAGGTGATCGGCGTACTTGGTGACCAGCACCGGCGCCAGCACGGTGTCGACGCGGGCGCGCAGATCCACGGGCACGCACGCGAGCCACACGGCATCGATGCGGATCACTTCGGCCACTCTCGCAGCCAGGCCGTGCACTCGGCCGCGGCCGACCGCGGCCAGCGGACCGTGATGGCCGTGACCCCGCGACGAACCTCGACTCGAATGTCGTATCCGCTCGGAGCGGCGCCGGCGCCGCCAGCCGCTCACGCGTCGGCTGCCGCCAGAGGTGCACGACGCTGTCGTGGATGCCGTGCGACATCGCCACCTTGACCACAGCGGCGCCAGGCGCCTAGCACTCGGCCAGTACCCGGGCTTTGAACTCGTCGCTGTAACCGCGCCGTGTCTTGGGCGGCGCTGCACCCTTCTCGCTCGCCATCGTGTCCGCCTATTCCCTTCGCGGACGCGATCCTCCAGGCACGAACAGTCAATACAGCACCGGATGCCCGGACGGATACGTCGCATCGGCCCTCCGATCAGCGAGAGCAGCTCGGTACTCGCAATGTCGCCAATAGTCACGCTTTACGTTAATCACGAGCAGCGTTACTACTGCGTGCGTGGCAATCAGGACGTTCAAGTGTGCCGACACCGAAGCGCTGTTTCACTTGCGTCGGGTGCCGCGCTTCGCCAACGTCGAGCGCCCGGCGCTGCGTAAGTTTAAGCAGCTCGACCTCGCGCGACGCATCGATGACCTGCGCGCGCCGCCGGCCAACCGGCTCGAGCAGCTGAAGGGCAATCGCGCGGGTCAGTGGAGCCTGCGGGTGAACGATCAGTTCCGCATCTGCTTTCGCTGGACGGGCAGCGATGCCGAAGACGTCGAGATCGTGGACTATCAATGAGGCAAGACGAGATGACCAGGAAACTCAAACCAGTGTCGACGGGCGAGATGCTCGCCGAGGAGTTCTTGAAGCCTCTGGGCATGAGCAACTACCGTCTGGCAAAGGAAATCGGCGTGCCCGCGCAGCGCATCGGCGAGATCGTCGCGGGCAAGCGCGCCATCACCGCCGACACCGATCTGAGGCTGTGCCGCTTTTTCGGCCTTTCCGATGGCTGGTGGCTGCGCCTGCAGGCGGACTACGATACCGAGGTCGCCAAGGCGAGCCTTGCGAAGACGCTCGCGAAGATCAGACCGTGGAAGCAAGCCGCGAAGCAGACGGCGGACGCGCACTGACCTTGCGCTTTCGAGCGGGAGCGTCGTCACCGCAGAGAAATCGCCCCCGAAGACTCGGCGCGACAACAACTCATAGCCTTTGATGCCGGCGTCTCCTCGATCGCTTCGTGTCGAGGGAACGGCCGGCTCGCGCGTGGGGGATCGCCTGCGAAGACGCGATAGACCTCGATAGACCGTATGCGTCCGGCCAACTCGGACCGACGTCGGCGCGACCAATTTTGTCTTTGACGGGCGTCAGCGATGCGGCAGCAGCGCGGCGACGCGCCTGCCCGGGTGCGCCCGCAGCCGGTCCCGAGCGTGGCGCAGGTCGGCGTGCGGATCCAGATCGGTCATCTTCGCCGAACCGATGAGACACGTGATCGCTGCCGCGCGTTGCCCGGCCCGCGAAAGAAGGGCGGGAGTCGCCGGGGCCCACGTCCGCACTTGTCGGTCACGCGCATCGTGATAGACTGTGGCGCCATTCGGAGCTGAGCCGGTCGTCGCTTGATGTGCGCATTCATTGCGCTGCGCGGCGCCGGCGAACGTTGATCGGATCGTCCCGATGTCGGCGCGCTCGCGCTGCGAGTAGCAGGCAATTCATAACGACAGCCTGTCTTGCGCGGGTCGCGCACTCGGGTTCTTCGATTTCCGTTCGGTGATTCCCGGACGTTGAGCCGAGGCGCTCGAGGCGCTTGAGGCGCTCGGCATTGCACGAACCTCGATCTTTCTTGATCGGACCGATGAATACGCAAGAGGCGAAAATCGTCCTTGAGACGGCATTGCTGACAGCGGAGCGGCCTCTGCCGATCGCCGAACTGCGCAAACTGTTCGCCGACGAGTTAAACGCCGATACGTTGCGGGTGCTGCTCGATGAACTGCGGCGCGACTGGAGCGACCGCGGCATCGAGCTCGTCACGCTTGCCTCCGGCTGGCGCTTCCAGAGCCGACCGTCGATGCGCGTGTACCTGGACCGTCTGAATCCCGAAAAGCCGCCGAGGTACTCGCGCGCGGTGCTCGAAACGCTCGCGATCATCGCCTACCGCCAGCCGGTGACGCGGGGCGACATCGAGGAAATCCGCGGCGTAACCGTCTCGCCGCACGTACTGAAGACGCTCGAGGAGCGTGGCTGGGTCGAGGTGATCGGTCACCGCGAAGCGCCCGGACGCCCGGCGCTGTTCGCGACCACGCGCGCTTTCCTCGACGATCTCGGCTTGCGCTCGCTCGACGAGCTGCCGCCGCTGGAGGCGGCGGGCACGGTCCCGGCCGAGTTCGAGCTGCAGTTCGCCTCCGCAAACGCTTCGCCTTCCGAGTCCGAAGCGCCCTCATTTCCGCTCACGCCGGCCGAAGCCGAACCGACACACGTTCCGTCCTGATCGATTCCGCCATGAACCACGCCGCACGGCCGCGTACCGAACCCGTCGAAGGGCAGTCCGAAACGGATCAGCCGATTACGCCCGCGGACGGTAACCCCGTCGCGCAAGCGCAGGTCTCGCTCGATTCGCCGATCGGTTCCCAACCGTCCGATGGCGACGATGCACCGCTGTCCGACGAGGCGGTGACGCCGGCGGCCGGCGCGGAGGGCGCAGAGCGCAGGCCGCGCGGCCCGCACGGCCGCCGCC
>JBBIQI010000223.1:0-5392 GCA_037442465.1 Burkholderiales bacterium | reverse complement strand
GTTGATCGCGCTCGAGGCCGCGGCTGCGCCGCGCAGCGCGTATTTCGTCGCCGCCGGGTTGATCGCAACGACCTTCGCCGCGCAGGTGCTGGCGCGGCTGGCGAACGCGCGCAGCGCGAACTGGGACGAGATCGTGGTGCCGGTCGCCGCCGCGCTGGCCGCGCTGGCGATCGCCTCATCGACGCTGCTGCGGATCGAACGGACGTTGTGGGCCGTGCTGGTCGAAGGCGGCGGGCTCGCCATGCTCGGCGCGGCCACCGCGGGCGCGCTGGCGCGCGAACGCCCGCACGCGCGCACGCTCGGCACACTGCTGGTCGCGGGTGTGGCACTCGTCGCGCAGGCGACGATGCTGCGGCTGTTCGGTCCCGAGCGCGAGGCGCTGACCGTGCTCGACCTCGCCCACATGAAGCTGCCGGCCGTCGTCTCGCTGACCTGGGCGCTCGCCGGCGGCGGGCTCGCCGCCTGGAGCGTGCGCGTGCGCTCGCGCGCGACCTGGCTGGCCGGCGCTTCGCTGCTGGTCGCCGCCGCGGTCAAGCTGGTGATCGTCGACTTCGGCTCGCTCGGCGAACTCGGCAACATCGTCGCGCTGATCGCGGCGGGCCTCGTCTTTCTCGGCGTCGCTTGGCTCGCGCCGTTTCCGCCGCGCGACGAAGGCGAAGCGGCGAGCGGTTGAGTCAGTCGGCGCGCAGCGCATCGACGATCTTCATCCGGCTCGCCTTGACCGCCGGCAGCACGCCGCCGACCAGCCCCATCACGAGCGCGAAGATCAGGCTGTTCGCAACGATGCGCGGCGTCAGCGCGAAGGAGAAGGCCAGCTCCGAGAACGACTGGAAGTTGGTCGTCGAGATCGTGATCGCCTGCAGGAAGGTCGCGGCGGCGAGTCCCGCGGCGCCGCCGACGGCCGCCAGCAGCAGCGACTCGAGCAGGAACGCGGCGAGGATCGAGCGGCGGCGGAAGCCGAGCGCGCGCAGCGTGCCGATCTCGCCGGTGCGGGTGGCGACCGACGCGTACATCGTGATCGCCGCGCCGATGATCGCGCCGAGCGAAAAAATCACCGACAGCGTCACGCCGAGGTAGCTGATGAAGTTCGACAGCGCGCGCGACTGGTCCTCGTAGAACTTCTTCTCGCGCTTGACCTCGACCGTGAGCCGCGGATCGGCGTCGACCGCAGCGCGCAGCGCGTCGAACGCATCGGGCGAGGCGAGCTGCGCGATCACCGAAGAGAAACCGCCGAAGCGGCGGAACGCCTGCAGCAGCTGCTCGGCGTCGCCCCAGATCTCGGAATCGAATGCGGTGCGCCCGGCGTCGAACACACCGACGACCGTCCACTGCCGCTGCGCGAATGCGAGCGCACGGCCGATCTCGACACCGGCGAATTGGCGCGCGACGGCGGCGCCGACGACGATCTCGTTCGATCCGGGTCGGAACATGCGGCCGGCGACGATCCTCACCTGCGGGCGCAGCGCCAGCCCCACCGGCGGCACGCCGCGGATCGGCACGTTGCTGCGCAGCCCCGTGTCGGCCTTGGCGAGCGAGTTCAGCACGACGACTTCCTTCGACGCGAGCGGGCGCCCGTCCGCGTCGCGCGCGATCTGCGGCAGTGTTTCGAGCAGCGCCGCCTGCTCGCGCGCGATGCCGCTCTGGATCTCCGTCTCCGAGCCCTTGCGGATGAACAGCACGTTCGCGTCCGACCCGGTCGCGACCAGTGTCGCCTTCAGCCCCGCGTCGAGCATCAGCACCGCGGCGAAGACGAACACGACCAGCGCCATACCGCCCGCGGTCAGCACGGTCGTCAGCCGCCGCACCCACAGGTTGCGCGCGACGTAGGCGAGCGGCAGTCGCATGCTCCGTTCTCAGCACCGAAACACCGAGAGCGCGCAAACATGCGCCTGTCTTGCGTGGCGCTGTCGCTGTCTCGGCGTTGCCATCACTCCCGCCACCCGCGACGACTTCACGACTTCAACCCACATGTCGCAGCCCGTCGACGATTCGCACGTTCGCCGAGCGGAGCATCGGCACCAGCGCCGCGAGCATGCCGACCGCGAGTGCCGCCGCGATCTGCCAGGCGAAGGTGACCGGCTGCACTTCGAAGCGCGCGAACA
The DNA here is from genome assembly GCA_037442465.1 of Burkholderiales bacterium. Lineage (GTDB taxonomy): Bacteria > Pseudomonadota > Gammaproteobacteria > Burkholderiales > Burkholderiaceae_F > DSNY01. The sequence continues at coordinate 3,290 of JBBIQI010000223.1, read as the reverse complement.
CGCTCCTGCCGACTGACTCGAAGAAGCCGGCGGCGACGACCGGCGTGGCGGCGAGCGCGATCAGCCCGCCGACGAGCGCGATCGCCACGCTTTCGGCGAGGATCAGCCGCGCAACGAAAGCCGGGCCAAAGCCGAGCGCCTTCAGCGTCGCGTATTCGGCGAGCCGCTCGCGCGCGGTCATCGCCATCGTGTTGGCGGCGACCGCGAGGATGATCAGGATCACGACGAAACTCACGCCCGAGATGACCTGGATGATCGTCTCGACCATCGCGACGAACGAAAGCTGGAACGCTTTTTCCGTTTCGGTCAGCGTCTCGGCGAGCGAATTGGCGAACTCGGCGTCGATCGCGCGCGCGACTTCGGCCGCGCGGGCCGCGTCGTCGACCTCGACGACGAACACGCCGACGCGGTCGGCCCCGCGCGGAAAGCGCTGCTTGACGAACTCGTTCAGGTAGTCGTAGTGGAAGTACATCTGGCGCGTGATCGTCGTCTCGTCGCGCCCCTCGTAGATCGCGCGCACCGTGAACTCCCAGTTGCCCGGGTAGATCGTGCCGCGGATCGGCAGGCGGTCGCCGACCTTGAAGCCGTACAGGTCGGCAAGCTGGCGCCCGATCGCCGCTGCGCGCCGGTCGCGCAGATAGGCCTGCCACTCGTCGGGCTTGAAGCGAAACTCGGGGTACATCGCGAAGAAGTTCTCCGAGTCGACCGCGAACTGCGCGAAGAAACTGCGCTCGTCGCGCCAGATGCCGCCGAACCAGTTCGACACCGCCACGCCGCGCACGCCTTCGATCGAGCGGATCCGTTCGCGGTAGTAGATCGGCAGCGGAAACACCAGCGAGATCGCGTTGCGCGTGACCAGTCGCGTCGCGGATGCCGCCTCCGCACCCGCGTACCACGCCTTCACGACCGACTGCAGCAGCCCGAACGCCACCAGCGCGATCACCAGCCCGAGTACCGTCAGGGCAGTGCGCAGCTTGGCGCGCAGTGCGTTGCGGACAACGAGTTTCAGGAAGAACATGGCTTGACCACCGAGAACGGCTGACCCTGGAAACCGCATTTGAACCACAGAGACACCGAGAACACAGAGGAAGAACAAATCGTTGTGCGAACCGGCTCTCTCACCCAGCGGGGCAAGCGGGGAATGCGAGCAAGGACTTGATCTTTCGGCTTTCTATGTGCCTCTGTGTCTCTGTGGTGAGGAATCTATTGACGATTTCTTATCCTCGTGACATGTGCCAACCGCTTGGCGTCCGCATGGCTGAGCCCTCGTCATTCCGAGCCGCAGGCGAGGAATCTCTCCCGCGGGTAATGCCGAGATCCCTCGCTGCGCTAGGGATGACGGAACCGGCGACAGCGAGCGCGAAGCGAACTCGCAAGGTGGGGGCGTCACGAGGTTGCGTAATCCTCAGTAGGCTGAAGGCTTTTCTCTGTGTCCTCCGTGTCTCCGTGGTGAACTTCCCTTGCCTTCAATGCGCAAACGGCGAGGTGTCGGTCAACTGCCCCTTGTCGAGGTAGATCAGGTGATGCGCGGCGCCGGCCGCACGCGGGTCGTGCGTGACCATCACGATCGTCTTGCCGAGTTCGACGTTCAGCCGGTCGAGCAGCTTCAGGATCTCGGCAGCCGAAGCGCGGTCCAGGTCGCCGGTGGGCTCGTCGGCGATGACGAGCAGCGGGTCGGTGACGATCGCGCGCGCGATCGCCACCCGCTGCTGCTGGCCGCCGGACAGCTCGTTCGGGCGGTGGTCCATGCGGTCCGCCAGCCCCACCAGGTCGAGCGTCATCTCGACGCGCTGCCTGCGCTCGCGCCGCGACAGATTCGTCAACAGCAGCGGCAGCTCGACGTTCTCAAACGCGGTCAGCACCGGTATCAGGTTGTAGAACTGGAACACGAAGCCGACGCTCGCCGCGCGCCACGCCGCCAGTTCGGTCTCGTTCAGGCGCGTAATGTCCTCGCCGGCGACGACAATGGCACCCTCGTCGGGCTTGTCGATGCCGGCGATCAGATTCAGCAGCGTGCTCTTGCCCGAGCCCGAAGGACCCATCAGCGCGACGAAATCGCCGCGGCAGATCACCAGGTCGATGCCGGTGAGCACGGCAACGATCTGCTCGCCGCGCAGGTAGGACTTGGCCACGCCGCGGATCTCGACCAGCGGCTCGCGCGCCGGCGCGCTCGCCGCGGCCGCGCCGTCCTGCACGCGTTGATCCATCGTCACTTCTTCAACGCGGTGACCGCCTGGCCGTCGGCGAGCCGCGCGGGCGGCGCGATCACCACGCGCGTGCCCGGCGCGAGCCCGGCAACGCGCACCAGGTCGCCGACCTTGCCGGCGACCGCGACCGCCGTCAGCTTGACCGCAGCACCTTCGTCCGCCTGCTTGCCGGACTCGCTGCCCTTCGCCGGCTCGGAGCTGGCCGCGACGACATACACGAAGTCCTTGCCGTCGCGCTTGACGATCGCCTCCGGCCGCACCGCGGGCACCGGCTTGCGTTCGTCGGACGAAAGTTTGCGCGACAGAAACGCGATCTTCGTGCTCATGTCGGGCAACACGCGCGGGTCCGTCTCGTCGAACCGGACTTTCACCAGCAGCGTCGCCTTGCTGCGGTCGACCGTCGGCACGATGCGCGACACCGAACCGACGAGCCGCAGGTCGGGAAAGGCGTCGAGCTGGATCTCGGCCGGCTGGTCCAGCTTGATCTTGGCGATGCTGGATTCGGATACATCGGCCTCGACCTCCAGCGTGCTCATGTCGGCCATCGTGACGACCGCGCCGGTCGTCCCCGAAGCCGACGAAAACGGCGTGACGATGTCGCCGACGTTGGCACTCTTGGTCAGCACGATCCCCGTGAACGGCGCGCGGATCAGCGTCTGCTCGAACGCGACGCTGGCGGCGCGCAGGTTCGCCTCGGCCACGCGGATGTTCGCGCGCAGCGCTTCGATCGCCGCGCGCGCCTTGTTGTAGCGCGCCTCGGCCGCGTCGACCGCCGAGGCCGACACGAAGTTCTTCTGCGCCAGCTCCTGCGCGCGCTTGAGCGCAGCCTTCGCGTCGGCGAGTTCGGCTTCGCCCTGCAGCAGATTCGCGCGCGCGGCTTCGACCGCCGCGGCCGCCTGTTCGCGGCTGGCGGCCACATCGCGGTTTTCGAGCCGCGCGATCACCTCGCCTTCGCTGACGCGCTGGCCTTCCTGCACGCCAAGCCATTCGAGCCGGCCGGTCGCCTTGCTCGACACCGATGCGCGGCGCGCGGCGACCACACGGCCGGTGGCGTTGAGCACCGCGATCGACTGCGACGGATAC
>JBBIQI010000222.1:0-5437 GCA_037442465.1 Burkholderiales bacterium | reverse complement strand
CAGTGGCGGCGGGCGGCGCCGAGGGTGCGCGCTTCTCGGCCGCGCGCTGGTCGAGAAGGGCGTCGACCGTCTCGGCGGCTTCGCCCGGCTCGCGCAGCACCGCCAGCGGCGTGCCGACCGGGATCGTCACGCCCGGTTCGACGAGCAGCGCATGCACGACGCCGTCGTGCCAGCACTCCACGTCGATCGCGGCCTTGGCGGTATCGACGACGCAGACGACCTGCCCCTTCTTGACGGTATCGCCCGGCTTGACCAGCCACTCGAGCAGTTTGCCCTCGTCCATGTCGGCGCCGAGGGAGGGGAGGCGGAACTCGATCATCTCGACGGCAGCTCCAGGCAAGCAGGCCGATTGATCCAGCGAGATACCAGGATCACTGGAATAGGTAGCGAAGACGGCAACGAAGACACTGGGTTGTCTCTGTGATCTCTGTGTCTCTGTGGTGAATACTTCAACCCTTCTGGCACATCTGCTTCGCCGCGGCGACGATCTTCGGCGGCAGCGGCAGCGCGGCGTCCTCGAGGTGCTTGGCGTACGGGATCGGCACTTCCTCGGTGCACACGCGCGCCGGCGGTGCGTCGAGCTCGTAGAACGCGCGCTCGTTCAGCCCGGCGATGATCTCCGCGGCGAGGCTGCACGTCTTCCAGCCTTCGTCGACGATCAGCGCGCGGTGCGTCTTCGCCACCGAAGCGACGATCGTGTCCCAGTCGAGCGGGCGCAGCACGCGCAGGTCGACCACTTCGGCGTCGATGCCCGCGCGCGCGAGTTCGTCCGCGGCGGCGAGCGCGCGTGGCAGGCTGCCGCCGTAGGTGACGATCGACAGGTCCGTTCCCGCGCGGCGCACCGCGGCGTGCGCGATGTCGACCGCGGGCGGCGGGTCCGCAAGCTCGCCTTCGAGGTTGTACAACTGCGCGTGCTCGAAGATCACCACCGGATCGGGATCGGCGAGCGCGGGCGCCAGCATGCCGCGGGCGTCCTCGATCGTGGCCGGCGCCAGCACCTTCAGCCCCGGCACGTGCGCGTACCACACTTCGAGGCTGTGCGAGTGTTGCGCGGCCAGTTGCCGGCCCGCGCCGGTGGCCATGCGGATGACCAGCGGCACCGAGAACTGCCCGCCCGACATGTGACGGATCGTCGCCGCGTTGTTGACGATCTGATCGAGCGCGAGCAGCGAGAAGTTCACCGTCATCACCTCGACGATCGGCCGCGCGCCGCCGAGCGCGGCACCGACGCCGGCGCCGACGAAGGCCAGTTCCGACAGCGGTGTGTCGCGCACGCGCTCGGCGCCGAATTCTTCGAGCAGGCCCTTGGTCACCGCGTAGGTGCCGCCGTAGCGGCCGACGTCCTCGCCCATCACGAACACGCGCGGATCTGCCAGCAGCGCTGCCCGGTGCGCCGCGCGCAGCGCTTCGCGGTAGGTCGTCGTGCGCTCGGGCATGGCGGCTTTCAGACCTGGCCGTCGGCAAGCCGCGCCTGCCGGGCGAACTCGTCGACGAAGCGGCGCAGGTCGTCCCAGTCCGTGTACTCGTGATCGCGGGTGTCGTCGACGTCCTTTCCCATCTGCTTGGCGATCAGGCGCATCATCGTACGCTTGAACCAGTCGTACTGCGTGTACAACAGCGCGCCGCCGACGGTCTTGGCCAGCGTCGGCTTCAACCCCGTCTCGTTCAGGAAGTACTGCAGGTTGTTGCGTGCCTGCGCCTGGCTTTCGGCGTCCGGAATCGCGGCGGCCAGCCCGACCGAAACCATCGCGGTCGGAATCGCGTTCAGCCAGGCGACGTTGCGCTTGACGAAGTGCACGAGCGCGCGCTGGTGCAGGTGTTCGTGCAGCGAGCCGGCGATCACGGCGGCGCCGTAGACCGGCTGCACCGCGGCGGCGGCCGGTGTGGCGCTGTCGACCAGGTCGACCGCGGCACCCTGCGCGCGCAGATGTTCGGCGATGAAGGTCGCGACCTTGCGCGTATGGCCTTCGGTCGTGCCGTAGATCACGAGCGCCTTTTTCATCGCCTACCCCGGCGTCAGAACGTCTTTCGTCAGGTCCTCGACCGGCTCCCAGGTCCCCGCTTCGGCGAACGCCACCGCCGCGTCGACCTCGGCGAGTGCCGCGCGGTCGAGCGCGGCGAACTCGTCCTCGGTCATCATGCCGGCGGCTTTCAGCCGGTCGGTGAACGTGTGGATCGGCCCGTGCGTCTTCCAGCGCTCGACCTCGGCCTTGTCGCGATACAGCTCGGCGTCGAACATCGAGTGCGCGCGGAAGCGGTAGGTGTGGAACTCGACGAACGCGGGTTGACCGTCGGCGCGTACCGCGTCGATCGCGGCTTTGGCCGCCTCGTGCACCGCCAGCACGTTCATGCCGTTGACGTGCGCGGTGCGCAGGCCGTGGGCGGCCGCCTTGCGGGTCAGATCGATCTGCGCGTGCGAACGCGCCAGCGCCGTGCCCATCGCGTACAGGTTGTTCTCGCACAGGAACAGCACGGGCAGCCGCCACAGCGCAGCGAGGTTCAGCGCTTCGTGAAACACGCCTTCGGCCACCGCCCCTTCGCCGAAGAAGCACGCGGTGGTCCGCTCCGTGCGATGTGCGAGCTTGTCGGCGAGCGCGAGTCCGACCGCCAGCGGCAGCCCGCCGCCGACGATCGCGTTGCCGCCGTAGAAGCGCGTGGCCGCATCGAACAGGTGCATCGAGCCGCCGCGTCCGCGCGAGCAGCCTTCGCGCTTGCCGTACATCTCGGCCATGATCGCGTTCATCGACACGCCGCGCAGCAGCGCATGGCCGTGCTCACGGTACGTGGCGACCACTGCGTCGTCGGCGCCGAGGTTGGGCAGCACGCCGGCGGCGACCGCTTCCTCGCCGATGTACAGGTGCAGAAAACCGCGGATCTTGCCGGCGCCGTACAACTCGGCGCAGCGTTCCTCCAGGCGCCGGATGCGCAGCATGTCGCGCACGCGCGCCAGGCAGAACTCGCGCGGGTAGCGCGTCACGTCGGTGCTGAAGCGCAGCAGCTCGGCGGGGTCTTCGCTGGCGGTCATCCTGGATTCCTCACCACAGAGCAGAGACACCGAGGCACAGGGAAAGCCCAAGAATCAGGTTCTTGCTCGCACTCCCCGCCCGGCCCGGTGGGTGAGCGAGCCTATGTGCACCACCGTTTGTCTTTTCTCTGTGTCTCTGTGGTTCAAATGCAGTTTTCTGGGTCATTCGTGTCGCTCTCATGCGTGCCGGCGGGCCCGGCCTACGCGGCCAGCGCGTGTGCGGCCGCGCGTGTGCGGCGGCTGCTCGCCTGCGGCGCGCGCCCGCTCTTGAGCGAGCGCACGTACGCATCGAGCTGCTCGTCGCAGCCGCGCGCGATCTGCGCTTCGGTCAAGGCCAGCGTTGCCACCGGCGGTTTGCCGAGCAGCGCGGCCATCGTCGCGAACACGCGCTGCGCGCCCGAGCCGCCCATCGTGCAGAAGAACGCGACGCGGCGCTGCGGGCGATGCTGTGCGAGCCAACTGCGCACCGGGCTCGACAGGCGCCAGAACCACACCGGCGTGCCGATCACGACGAGTTCGTAGGCGGCCGGGTCCTTTCATCGGTCGCAGCGCGGGCGTGAGTGCGGCGAGTGCTTCGATCGCGCAGGCGGCGTAGCCGAGCGCGCCGCCCATCGGCTGCACGATCCGGATCTCGTCGACATCGGCATCGAGGCGGCGTGCGAGCGCCTGCGCGATGCGCCGCGTGTGGCCCGTGCGGGAGTGATAAACGATCAACGTCTTTCTCATGATGCCCTCTGAATGTCGGTTCGAACCGGCCGGCCCGCTCGACCCGTGGTCAGCCGCCGCCCTCCAGCGTCGAGGTGTCGCCTTCGGGCAGTCCCAGTTCGCGCGCGCGCAGCAGCCGCCGCATGATCTTTCCGCTGCGCGTGCGCGGCAGTGTGGTTGCAAAGTCGATCTCCTTCGGCGCCACCGCGGGCCCGAGCCGCTTGCGCGCGTGGCCCAGCAGCTCCAGCCGCAACGCTTCGCTGGCGGCGAAACCGGGCTTCAGCGACACGAAGGCCTTGACTGTCTCGCCGATCACCGGATCGGGCTTGCCGATCACGCCGGCTTCGGCCACGGCCGGGTGCTCCAGCAGCGCGCTTTCGACCTCGAACGGGCCGATCAGGTGGCCGGCGCTCTTGATCACGTCGTCGGCGCGGCCGACGAACCAGAAGTAGCCGTCGGCGTCGCGCCGCACAAGGTCTTCGGTCAGGTACAGGCGGCCGTGCGGCGAGTCGACGAAGCAGCCGCGGTAGCGCTCCTCGTTGCCGAGATAGCCGCGGAACATCGACGGCCAGCCGGCGACGAGCGCGAGTTCCCCTTCCTGGTCGGGGGCGTCGATGATCTCGGCGCCGACCGTGCGTTCCGCTTCGACGATCCGGCGCACGACATACGCATCGACGCCGGGCAGCGGCTGGCCCATCGAGCCCGGCTTGATGTCGAGCGCGGGCGTGTTGGCGATCATGATGCCGCCGGTTTCGGTCTGCCACCAGTTGTCGTGGATCGGCAGGCCGAGGACCTCCTGACCCCACCAGACGGCCTCGGGGTTCAGCGGCTCGCCCACGCTGGCGATGAAGCGCAGCCGCTCGAAGCGGAATTGCCGCGCCAGCTCGGCGCCGGCCTTCATCAGCATGCGCACCGCGGTGGGCGCCGTGTACCAGACGGTGATGCGCTCGTCGCGCAGGATGCGGTACCAGCGTTCGGCGTCGAACTCGGCTTCGTCGACGATCATCGTCACGCCGTGCACCAGCGGCGCGATGACGCCGTAACTCATGCCGGTGACCCAGCCTGGATCGGCGGTGCACCAGAACACGTCGTCGTCGTGCAGGTCGAGCGCGAACCTGCCGGTTGCGTAGTGCGTGACGACCGCCTCGTGCACGTGCATCGCGCCCTTGGGCTTGCCTGTCGTGCCGCTGGTGAAGTGCAGCAGCGCCAGCTCGTCGGGCCGCGTGGCCACCGTGTCGAACCGCTCGCTCGCGGTGTCGAGCAACGCGTCGAAGTCGAGCGTGTCCGCGGGCAGCGCGCCGCCGTCGCCGCGGCCGGCGATCAACACGGTGCGCAGCGATGCGAGCTGCGCGCGGATCGGCGCGACCTTGCGTTCGTACAGCGCGCGCGTGGTCACGAGCGCAGCACCCTGGCCGAGACCGATGCGGGTGGCGATCGGCTCGGGGCCGAACGCGGAAAACAGCGGCGAGACCACGAGCCCGGCCTTCAGCGCGCCGAGTACCGCGATGTACAGCGCCGGGATGCGCGAGCAGGAACACGCGGTCGCCGCGCGCCAGCCCCAGCCGGGTCAGCGCGTCGGCGCAGCGGTTCGATAGCGCCGACAGGTCCGCGTAGGTGAAGGCGATCGCGCCGCCGTCGGCGGCGAGCCAGCGCAGCGCCACCTTGTCCGCGCGCGCACCGCGCGCGTGGCGCTCGACCGCTTCGTGC
>JBBIQI010000221.1:0-5502 GCA_037442465.1 Burkholderiales bacterium | reverse complement strand
CGCCGCCGCGCTCGACGAAACGACGCGCCGCTGGCTCGCCGCGCTCGCCGAAGAGCTGCCGGCCGCGCGCGCCGCCGCGGTCGCCGCCAAGGCGACAGGACTGCCGCGTGAACTGCTGTATCGCGAGCTCACTGCGCTGCGCGGCAGTTGAGACAGATCGGACACCGGTTCGATCGGAACGCCCTGTCCCCGGCAAGCGGTAACGAGGAGGCGAGAGCTACTGCGCCGGCGCCGCTTCGGCGATGTAGATCTCGACGCGGCGGTTCTGCGCGCGACCGGCCTCGGTGTCGTTGCTGGCGATCGGTTCGCGTTCGCCGCGGCCTTCGATCGCGATGCGCTGCGCGGCGACGCCGCGCGCGACGAGGCGATCGCGTGTGGCCTGCGCGCGCGCGACCGACAGCGGATCGTTGACCGCATCGGTTCCGGTCGAATCGGTGTGGCCGACGATCTGGATCGCCGTCACCGCGTGCTCGTTCAGCGCGGCGGCGAAGCGGTCGAGCACGCTGCCGAGCGCGGGCTTGATCTCCGCGCGGTTCACGTCGAAGCCGGCGTCGGCCGGGATGTTCAGCTTCAGCCGGTTGTCGGCGGTGCGCGTCACGTCGATGCCGGTGCCGCGCGAGGCCTGCTCCATCTTCTGGCGCTGCTCCTCCATCTTCTTGCTCCACACGTAGCCGCCGATCGCGCCGACCGCCGCGCCGACCGCCGCGCCCGTCGCCGCGCTGCGGCCGCGGTGACCGCCGGCCGTGGCCGCACCGATGCCTGCGCCGGTCGCCGCGCCGATACCGGCGCCGGTCGCGGTGCCCTTCTGCGTTTCGGTCATGTTGGCGCAGCCGCTCAGTGCCAGGGCCGCAACCGCCGTCGCTGCAACGAATCGTGTGGGTCTCATGCGTATCGGTACTCTCTGGGTGCTGGATCCGAATCAGATGCGGCCGAGTCTACGGGCGCACCGACGGCGATCCGGCGCGCGGCGCTCACGCCGATCGGTTAATGAGTGAGGACGGTCGCGGCGGGCTCCGTGCGATGCGCATCCCACCAGCGGCGCGCCGCGACGTTGGTCCACGGCATCTGCACGAGCAACGCATCGAGCGCTTCGATCACCGCGGTGGCCGACGGCGGGCGGCGTTCGGGCGACTTTTCCAGGCAGCGCGCGATCAGCGCATCGAGCGACGGCGGAACGGGCATCGGCGCCACGCTGCTCGCGCGCGGCGCGGGCGTATGCACGACCTGGTAGGCGAGCGCCAAGTCCGAGTCGGCCTGGAACGGCGGCCGCCCCGCGAGCAGAAAAAAGCCCACCGCGCCGAGCGCGTATAGATCGGAGCGGTGCCCCGCCTCTTCGGGCCGCTCGATGCGCTCGGGCGCCATGTACGCGGGCGTGCCCAGCACGCGCAGCGCGCGCGTCAGGTCGCGCGTCGCCTCGCTGCGCGTGTCCTTGACCAGTCCGAAGTCGAGCACCTTGACGACGTCGTGTTCGCCGCCTCTACGGCACAGCATCACGTTCGCGGGCTTGATGTCGCGATGGACCAGGCCGCGCTCGTGCGCCTCCGACAGCGAACCGGCGATGCCGCGCAGCACATGCGCGGTGCGCGCGGCGTCCAGCGGTCCGTGCGTCTCGACGATCTGTTGCAGCGTCAGCCCGTCGAGCAACTCCATCGCATAGAACGGCTGGCCTTCGGGCGTGCGGCCGTAGTCGTAGATCTCGATCGTGTTCGGGTGCATCAACTGGCTCGCCAGCCGCACTTCGCGGTCGAAGCGCGCGAGCGCCTCGTCGTTGGCCACCGCCAGCTCGATGATCTTGACCGCGGTCGGCCGCTTCAGCAGCCGGTGCCGCGCGCGGTACACGCGCGCCATGCCGCCCTGGCCGATCTCGTCGAGCAGCTCGTAGTTGCCGACGCGTTTGGCTTCCTGCGTTTCGATCTCCATGCGGCGCAGGCGCAGCAGTGCGACCACCAGCCCGAACACCGCCATGCCGATGCCCAGGCCGAGCAGCAGGAAAGCGCGCTCGAGGCGCACGAGCGGCGCGAAGGCCTCGGCTTCGGCCACTTCGACCGCGATGCCGAAGCCGAACTCGTCGAGCCAGCGCCACGCGCCGACCACCGCCTTGCCGAGATAGTCGTCGTACGGTTGCAGCAGTTCGCCCGCACGCGGCCCGTCGGGTCGCGCCACCGCGGCCAGCGCAGCGGCGATCAGGCGAGTGGGCTGCGGCGTCGCGCCGGCAGCTTGCGGATCGTTCAGTTCGACGCGCAGGATCGACGACTCGCCGCGCCGCACGAGCCCCATGTCCTCGAGCGTTGCGCGAAAGCGGCTCTCGGACAGCAGTCGCCCGCGCGCGTCGAACGCGTAGATCTCGCCGGTCTCGCCGAGCCGCGCCGCTTCGAAGAGCCTGGAGAACCGCTCGTTGGCCGGCTTGCCGATGTCCAGCGCGGCAATTACCGCGCCCTGTGCATCGCGGACCGGCGCGGCGATCCATACCTTGGGCACTTGGCGGCGCGGGCCGCTCGCCACGCCGATGCGCTCGGCCTCGTCGAGGGCACCGGTGAAGCGTGTGGCGCCGGCCAGCACCGAGTCGAACACCGCACGGCGCTGCGCATCGAGCACGTACCCGCACTTGAGCGTATCGCGCGCGGCCAGCACGCGGCCGTTGCGGTCGATCAGGTGCACGGCGGCCGCGAGTTCCTCCTGCCGCAGCAGGTCGACCATCGCGATCAGGCGCGCACCGCGCTCGCTGCGGCAGGCGGCGGCCGCGCTGCCGGAGCGTGCAGACTCTGCGAGCAGAGCCTCCGCGGCGGCGACGATGCGCTGATCGGACGCCCAGCGCTGCACGTTCAGGCGCTTCTCGACGATCCAGGTTTCGGTCGTCGTCGCCTGGCTGGCCACGAGCGAACGCAGGTTTGCGGCCGCCAGCTCGATCAGGGCATTGCGCACGCCGGCGTAGATCCACACGCCGAGCGCAGCCGCCAGCAGCAACGCGGCGGCGACTTCGACGGGGCGGGCGCGCGCAAAGGCGCCCAGACGCGCGAGCAGCGTCGACTCAGGCATCGTGCCCTGCGGCCCGCGCGCGCCTCACCCCGGCACCGCCGCGACGATGCGCGCGACGGCGCTGGTCAGTTTCTTCGCGTACGCGATGTGCAGGAACTCGTTCGGGCCGTGCGCGTTGCTCTTCGGCCCCAGCACGCCGGTCGTCAGGAACTGCGCGTTCGGAAACCTGGACGCCAGCATGTTCATGAACGGGATGGTGCCGCCCTCGCCCATCCATGCGGCGTCGCGTCCGAACGCGAAGCGCGACGCCTCGTTGGCGCTGCGCGCGAGCCACGGTGCGGTCGGCGGCGCGTTCCAGCCGGTGGCGCCGAAATCCTCCTCGAAGGTCACGCGCGCGTTGTACGGCGGCTCGCTTTCCAGAAGCTGCTTGAGCACGCGCGTGGCGCGTTCGCCGTCGACCGTCGGCGGCAGCCGCAGCGACAGTTTGAACGAGGTCTTCGGCCGCAACACGTTGCCGGCCGCATCGATGCTCGGAAAGCCCGCCGCGCCGGTGACCGACAGTGCGGGCCGCCAGGTGCGGTTCAGGATGCCCTCGACCGGGTCGGTGCTCGTCGGCAGCGCGTGCGCGTCGGGCCCGTGATTGCAGCCGACCCAGGGGAACTGCTTCCACACCTGGTCACCGAGGATCGCCGCCGCCGCGTGCACCTGCTGCATGCGCTCGGCGGGTACCTCGGCATGGAACGCCGACGGCAGCACGCGGCCGGTCGCCGGATCGTCGATGCGGTTGAGCAGCTGGCGCGCGATGCGCATCGACGACGGTACGATGCCGCTGGCGTTGCCCGAGTGCACGCCCTCGGTCAGCACCTCGACCGTCAGCACGCCGCCGACGAGCCCGCGCAGCGAGGTCGTCACCCACAGCTGCTCGTAGTTGCCGCAGCCGGAGTCGAGCCCGGCAACCAGTGCGACGTCGCCGAGCCGCGGTGCCAGCAGTTCGAGATACGCGGGCAGGTCGAAGCTGCCGCTTTCCTCGCAGGTTTCGATGATCCCGACGCAGCGCGGGCGTGGCACGCGCTGCGCGTCGAGCGCGGCGATTACGGTCAGCGCGGCATAGATCGCGTAGCCGTCGTCGGCCGCGCCGCGCCCGTACAGCAGGTCGCCTTCGATCACCGGCTTCCACGGACCGAGACCGTCGCGCCAGCCGGTCATCTCGGGCTGCTTGTCCAGGTGCCCGTAGAACAGCACCGTGCGATCGTTGCCGCGCCCGCCGGTGGCGGGAACGTCGAAGAACAGGCACGGCGTGCGGCCGTCGATCGCAACGATCTCGAGCTTCAGCCCTTCGATCGACTGCGCGCGGCACCACGCCTCGGCGTCCTTGATTACCCGCTGCAGATGACCGTGTGCGGCCCAGCTCGCGTCGAACGCCGGCGACTTCGCCGGCACTTTCACGTAGTCGACGAGCCGCGGCACAAGGTCCGCATCCCATTTGCGGTCGACGAAGTGCTGAAGATCGGCGAGGGTCATGGCGTGTCTGCGCGAAGGCGGGAGCACGGAGAATAGCCGAGCGTGACCATCGGCAGCGGTGCGACGGTCGCGATCGTCCCACGGCGACGCGGCCGGCGGGACGGTTCATTCCATCGCTGCGTGCACCAACGACGATGACAATTGATTTGGACCGGGCCCGACGCGGCCCGCGAACTGCGCCGCCCGGTGTTGCCCTCCCGCTCAGGTCGCGTGGTCAGCGTCGCCGGCACTTCGATCGGCGGCTCGATCTCGGCGCGCCGCAACCGTCGCCGGACGGCGCTCGGCCCCATCCAGTCGATCCGGCAAGCGACCGCGGTTTGAAACGGTTCGCCTTTGAAGTGCGCGCTGTCTTCCGCCGGCAGTTCGACTGCCCTCGGCCGCGTCGTGCTCGGCCAGGCGCGGCGGCCTGACCCGAGCGAGCGTGCCGATCGCCGCGTGGGCGCAGGCGCGGCAGACCGCGTCAGCGATCAGGCAGAGCGTTGGAAGATATTGAGCGGCTAGGTCTTTTGCGCTCGATCTGCTCTTGCGCCCCCCCGCGGTCAGGCTCCGGCATCCCCGTCTCCGCCGGCGCCGCCTCGCGCGAGTGGGGTGTAATGGAGCCGGGTTTCGCGATGACCATGCCGCGGCGGATGTCCTTCTTCTCGATGCCCCGCTGGGTCCCGCCAGGAACGTGCGGCTGTGCCTGAGCAGCGGCGTCGCCGCTCGCGGCATCCAGGATGCGATGCCGGCCGTCGCGCGGCCCGGACTGACGGGCCGCATCAGCCTTGGTCAGTTTGGCACCGCCGGCAATGGTATCGACGGCGGGCATGTTCTCGGCTGCCAACGCCGCGCTGCCCATCGTCAGAAAGATGCTGATCAAGGCAAGTACTTTCTTCATTTCGAGCTCCTCTTGTCGATCCGTCGGTTTGCGCGGTTCGTCACGATGCGAAGGGCTCATGGCCCCTTGAGTTTCCCGCCCTGCCCCACCGCTCCCTGGGCCTTTTGCGGGGCGTACTGCCGGGCGGC
>JBBIQI010000220.1:0-5508 GCA_037442465.1 Burkholderiales bacterium | reverse complement strand
GGGTGAGCGCAGTCCAAGCCGCAAACCCCGGTCGCCCAACGCACTTGCGCGAAACTGCATGTGTGGACTGCCGGACTTGGGGTGATCGATTCTTCGTGCTTCGAACGTCCTGGACTTCACCAGGCAGACACGGACGAAACGATTGCTTCTCCGTGTTCTCCGTGTCTCCGTATTGAATCGACGGACCCAAACCGGGCACCGTCGTTCAACGGGCGGCGGCGGCGATCGCTTCGAGCCGTGCCTGGCGAACTGCGGCGGCGATCGCGGCGGCGTCGGGCGCGTGGCGCGCGGCGATCGTGCCGGCGTCGACCGCAGATGCGGCGCGCAGCGCACGGCGCAGCGGATCGAGGTCGACCGCGTCGAGCGTCTCGACCGCCGCGAGCAGCGATTCGAATCGCTCGGGCCGACGCAGCGCGTCGGCGCGTTCGAGCGCGGCGAGCTGGCCCGGCGCGTCTTGCGCCTGCGGCAAGGTCCGTCGCAGTTCGACCAGCAGCCGTGCCAGGCCCGCGGACGCGCCGTCGACCGGCAGCTTGGCGAGCAGCTCGGCGAGCCGCTCCGGCGTGGCGCAGGCGGCCGCGAGAATCGCGAAACGCGCCGGCAGCGCGAGCCCGCGATCGGCGGCGCGGTCAAGCGCCGGCGCGATGGTCGCGATGTCCGCCAGCTCGGGATAAAGCCGCGCGATCAGCCCGCAATCGGCGAGCGCTTCGAGCATGCGCGACGGCTTGGCCTCCATCAACCCGCGCGCCAGCTCCTGCCAGACGCGTTCGGGCACGAGCGCGTCGGCCTCGCCGCGGTCGACCATCGCGCGCATCAGCGCGTGCGTTTCCGGCGCGATCGCGAAGTCCTCAAAGCGCGCAGCGAAACGCGCCACGCGCAGGATGCGCACCGGGTCCTCGACGAACGACGGGCCGACGTGGCGCAGCACCTTCGCTTCGAGATCGCGCCGACCGCCGAACGGGTCGATCAGCGCGCCGGACTCGTCCATCGCGATCGCGTTGATCGTGAGATCGCGCCGCGCGAGGTCCTGCTCCAGCGTCACGTCGGGGGCGGCGTGGAAGACGAAGCCCTTGTAGCCGGGCGCGGACTTGCGCTCGGTGCGCGCGAGCGCGTACTCCTCGTTCGTGACCGGGTGAAGAAAGACCGGAAAGTCCTTGCCGACCGGCCGGAAGCCGGCGGCGATCATCTGCGCGGGTGTGGCACCGACAACCACCCAATCGCGATCGCGTTCGCCGTCGTCGCGCCCGAGCAACCGATCGCGCACCCAGCCGCCGACCGCGTAAACCTTCACGCGCCACCTCTCGGCAGATGCCTGCAACGCGTCTGCCGCGCAATGCCGCGCCAGCGCCCGGCGGGACCGCGGCAAAGGCGCGCGGTGGCGATCGCGCCGCGCATGCGCTGCGCCCGCCGGTTTGCGGGCCGCCCCGCGCCCGGCCACGCGGGGGCGGCGGCGTTCAATGTGTCTGTCATCGTCCCGATGCTCAGGACTCGATGACCTCGGGCTCGGCCTGCGCCACGGCGATCCACTCCTGCATCGGCGCCAGCTCCAGCACGCGCTCGCTGTAGTTGCCGAGCGTGGGCGGCAGCGTCACGCCGTAGGTCACGAAACGCGTGACGACCGGGGCGAAGAACGCGTCGGCGATCGAAAAGGTGCCGAACAGGAACGGGCCGCCCGAACGCGCGAGGCACTCGAGCCAGATGTCCTGCACGCGCCGCACGTCGGCGGCGACGTCCGGGCGCTCGAGCGCGGCCGCGCCTTTTTCGGGATGGCGCGAGCGGATGTCCATCGACAGATGCGTGCGCATCGCGGCGAAGCCCGAGTGCATTTCGGCGGCGACCGAACGTGCCTGCGCGCGGCTGCTGACGCGCGCAGGCCACATGCGGCCGCGCGCCTGCGTCTCGTTGACGTATTCGCAGATCGCGAGCGAGTCCCAGACCGTCAGGTCGCCGTCGATCAGGCAGGGCACGCGCCCGCTCGGCGAGTGCTTCAGGATGTTCGCTTTGGTGTCGGGCGCATCGAGCACGATGCGCAACTCGTCGAATGTCACACCGGCCATTTTCAGCGCCAGCCAGGCGCGCAGCGACCACGACGAGTAGTTCTTGTTGCCGATGATCAGGGTCAGGGGCACGGTTCATCTCCTGGCGCGCGCGCGAAAACCGCCGAAGCGCGTGCGCGGATGCAGCCCGGCGAGATAGATCGACGCCTCGGCCTCCAGCGGCGTTGGCGTGATGCCCAGCTCGGGCGCAGGCCGGTACGGCTGCTGCGAAGCGACGTTGTCGCGTTTCATCGAATCGAGGTTGTCGCGCGACAGCAGCGGCTCGCCGGGTGCGTGCTCCATCAGCCAGGCCTGCAGCCGTGCGATCGGATCGGGCAGCGCGATCACGATGCGCCGATGGCCGGCGGCGGCTGCCGCATAGCGCACCAGCTCGCGCAGCGTGTAGATCTTCGGCCCCGCCAGCTCGTACGTCTTGCGATACGTCGCGCGGTTGTCCAGGCTGTTGGCGAAGGCGTTGGCCACGTCTTCGACCCACACCGGCTGGAAGCGCACGTTTGCGCCGCCGATCGGCAGCACCGGAAACCAGCGCGCCAGCCGCGCGAAGAGATTCAGAAAGTTGTCTTCGGCGCCGAAGATCACGGACGGCCGGAAGATCGTCCAGTCGAGCGCGGATGTGCGCACGAGCTGTTCGGCCGCGCCCTTGCTGCGCTGGTACAGCGACGGCCCCTCGGGATCGGCGCCCAGCGCGCTCATGTGCAGATAGCGGCGCACGCCCAGCCTTTCGCAGGCGGCGACGATGCGGCGCGGCAGCTCGACATGCGCTTTCTCAAACTGCGCTTGTGTGCCGTGCAGGATGCCGACCAGGTTGATCACCGCGTCCTGCCCGCGGATCAGGTTTTCGAGCGCGGCATCGTCGTGCACGTCGGCTTCGACGACATCGCAGGTCGGCAGCAGGATTAGGTGCTTGGCGCGCTCGCGCCGCCGCGTCGGCGCAAGCACCCGGCAGCCGCGCGCAACCAGCGCGTTGACGAGATAGCGGCCGACGAAGCCCGAGCCGCCGATGACGAGGACATTGGTGTGGCGCATGTGCAAACTGCGGTTGGCGGAGTCGGGCGCATTCTAGGCCGCGGCCGCACGCGACAAGCGCCGCGCGGCGCGAATCACGCCGCCGCATCGCGTGCGGGCGTCGTTGCACGGCTTCCCCGGCAGCCCCTTCGCTTCAGTGCGGCTGCGCCGCCGCGGGCCGGCGCGGCAGCGCGTTTGCGCCTGTTGCGTGTCGGCGAGATGCGACGGTCGCGGCCGCGGCGGAATCCCGCCCCTTGTCAGGGCAAGGCGGTCGTGCCGGCGGCCTTGGGATGGACCACGCCGAGCCGCGCTTTCAGCGACTGCGCGCGGTTGTCGAACAGCGCGGCGTAGTAGACCGTGTTCGACATCACGCGCTTGACGTAGTCGCGCGTTTCGTTGAACGGGATCGTTTCGGCGAAGATCGCGCCCTCGACCGGCTGCGTCAGCGCGGCGCGCCACGCGCGCGCGCGGCTCGGGCCCGCGTTGTAGGCGGCCGAGGCGAGCAACGGGTGGCCGTCGAGGTCGTCGAGCACCATGCGCAGATACGCGGTGCCGAGCTGCAGGTTCATGTCCAGATCGGTAAGTCGCGTCGGCCGGAAGTCGGGCACGCCCATGCGGCGCGCGACGTAACGCGCGGTGGCCGGCATGATCTGCATCAGCCCCTGCGCGCCGGCCGACGAGCGCGCATCCTGGATGAAGCGCGATTCCTGACGGATCAAGCCGTAGACCCAGGTGTCGTCGAGGCCGGCCGCCCGCGCGTGGCGCGCGAGCGTGTCGCGGTGCGGCGCCGGGAAGCGCTGGGTGAAGTCGTGCTCTTCGCGCGTTCTCTCGGAGGTGGCGATCATGCGGTCGTACACGCCGCGGCTGCGCGCGTATTCGGCGGCGGCGAGCAGCCTGCGATCGTCGAAGCCGCGCAACTGCCACGACCACTCGCGGTTACCTTCGACGCGCAGGCCCAGTTCGTAGAACTTCAGCGCGCGGTCGAAGCCGGCGTTGACCGCGAAGCCGGCGACCTGCTGTTCGGTCGGCGGTGCGGGTCGCGCCGGCAACGCGATCGGAAGTCCCAGCTCCTCGGCCGCGAGCTTGCCGTAGAAGTTGAAGCGCTGGGCGATCGACCGGTAGTGCGCCTGCGCTTCGGCGTCGCGGCCGTCCGCCGCCAGCGCGCGTGCGTACCAGTACACCCACGCCGGCTCGCGCCGCAATTCGGCCGGCATGCGTTCGATCGTGCCGCGAACCATCGCCCAATCCGGCCCGCCCGGCGCGCGCAGCGCGGCACGTACCTGCCACTCGAGCACCTCGTCGGCGCGCGCGGCATCGTCGCCGGTGCCGACCCGGTCGCCGCCGCGTCGGTACCAGTCGACCGCCTCGGCGAGCAACTTGAACGCGCCCATGTGGCCGATGCGGCCCCACACGATGCCGCGTTGATCCGGCGACAGGTGCCCATGCAGCGCTTCCGCGTAGCGCGCCGCCAGTGCGGGATCGTCGCGCGCGAGCCGCACGATCGCGACGATCGCCAGTTCGCGCTGCTTTTCGGTCGCCGGCTTTCCATGCGCCGCGAGCCAGGCCGCCGGGCGATCGACCGCCTGCGCGAACTGCGCGGCGTCGAGCTCCGGCATGGCGGCAGCAAGCCGCTTGGCCGTGGCGACCTGGTTTTGCTCGACCAGCGCGCGCAGGCGCTGCCACGGCGAGATGTGTCCGGACGCGAGCAGCGCATCGCCAAGCGCCATGCACCCTTCGCCGGCGGACTCTCGACTGGCCGCCAGCACGCGGCGTGCCTCGCGCGCCAGCTCCTCGATGCGGCGGCCTTCGTTGCGCGTGTAGCGAGCGAGCATCGCGTAGCAGCGCAGCTGGCCGTCGTCGTTCCACACGAGCCGCGGCAACTCGCGGTCGAACGTCGCAAGATCGCCGCGCGCCGCGAGCGCGAGCAGCCACTCGAGCCGCATCCGGTCGGCGATGTAAGTGCCGGCATGGCGTTCGAGGAAACGCGCGACCGCCGCGTCGACCTGCTCGGGCGCGTCGCTGCGCAGGCGCGCCTGCAGGCGCCAGAACTCGACGTACGCGGCGAGTGGGTGCGACTCGAGCACGGCCGCGAGCGCGGCGAGTCGTTCTTCGTCGCCAACGCGGGCGGCCTCGCGCGCGGCCAGAAAGGCGTCGTCCGGCGACAGCGTGGACGTGCCGGCGGCGGGCGGCGTGGCCGCGATCAGCAGCGCGGCGAGACCGGTGACGGCGAGACGAGACGACATCGGACACAGACTAGCAGCACGCGCGCAAGCGCGGCAAGCTTTGCGGTCAGGGAGAAAGCGAACACGAGTTTGCAACGGCGGCCAGCGCATCGAACGCCGAATATTCACGGCCGTTTGCTTGGCTATGCCCGTATCCTGAGGCCGAACCGCAGCGCCACGATGGCACAGGACGATGCCGCCGATTTCGATCTCACGGCAAACCTGGT
>JBBIQI010000219.1:0-5547 GCA_037442465.1 Burkholderiales bacterium | reverse complement strand
CTGGCGCAGCGGGTTCGCGCCGGCACCGAAGACGCGGTCGCCGGCGCGCTCGAGCGCGCGCAGCGCGCGGGCGGCGGCGCCGTCGGGACTCGCATGGATCGATCGCGTCATGCCCGCGATCTTGCGCGAGCGCGCGGGCAAGGGGCCTTGATGGGTGTCAACAGATGCCGGTCACGCGCGCAGACGCCCGCGACGCAGCTCGCGCAGCACGAAGACCGCGACGGCACCGAGGAATGTGATGCCGGCGAACAGCTCGAAGAACAGCGAATAGTTGAGCCGATAGCGCCCGCTCGCCGGGTCGTAGACCGTGCAGTACAGCTTGACCTGGGTCCAGACGTTCTCGAGCGTGAGCTGGCGCGTGGCCTGCCCCGACAGCAGTTCCTTCAGCGGGCCGACGAACATCGGCAGCTCGAAGGCATCGCCGTAGACCTGGCGGTAGATGCGGCCTTCGGCATCGACGATCGTCGCCTGGATCAGATGATCGAAACCCGTGGGTGTCTGCTTCACCGTCAGTCCGAACTCGGCGAGCAGCGTCTCGACGTCGGTCGTGCGCGGCGCAAGGAATTCCCACTCGGCGAAGTCGATGCCCTGCTGGCGCGCGAAGGCGGCGAGCGCCTCGGGCGTGTCGAACGGCTGGTTGAAGCCGATCGAGACCACGCGGAAGCTGCCGGGGCCAAGTGTGGCGCGCGCCTGCTGCACGGCGCGGCGCAGGAACTGTGTCGTCGCCGGGCAGACCTGGAAGCAGCCGGTGTAGATGAAGCTCACCACCAGCGGCTTGCCGCGGTAGTCCGACATGCGCACCGGGCGGCCGGCGCGATCGACGAAGGACCAGTCGCCGACGCTGCGGCCGATCGCGGCCTGGCTCGTGCGCACGGCGCGCTCGAGTTCCTCGGGCGTGTTCGCCGCGGCGGGCGCGCAGAAAAGGACTGCCCCGAGGACGGAGAGGGCGCAGAGCAACCGAGAGGGAATCGGTTTGACCCAGGCTCTGCGGGTTGGTGCAAGTCCTCGGGGCAAGATGGGCGCTGTGCGCTCAGAGTCCGGCATCGAGCAGGACTCCGACGAGCAGCAGCGAAAGCTGGGCGAGCGACGCATGGAACGAGCGGCGCGCAGCGTCGCGCGACGGTGCGCGTGCAAGCCGCCACGCCGCACGGACGAACCAGGCACCGCCCGCTGCCGCAAGCGCGAGCGTGAACGGCCCCGCGGTCAGCCGAGCGAGCAAGAGCGACAGCGCGACCAGTACCACCGTGTGCGCGAGGATCGCGCGCGCTGCCGTGCGGTCGCCCTTGACCACCGGCAGCATCGGCACGCCGGCGGCCGCGTAGTCGTCGCGGCAGACGATCGCCAGACTCCAGAAATGCGGCGGCGTCCACAGGAACAGGATCAGCGCAAGCAGCAGCGCCTGCGGCGACAGCGCCGGGGCGACCGCCGATGCGCCGGCGAGCACCGCAAAGCTGCCCGCCAGGCCGCCGATCACGATGTTCCACCAGGTGCGGCGCTTCAGCCAGACCGTGTAGACGATCGCGTAGAAAAACGCGCCCAGGAACGTGAACAGCGCCGACCACGCGTTGCCGACCGCCCACGCCGCCGCCACGCCGAGCGCGACCAGCAGCGCGATCAGCGCGAGCCAGCCGCGGTGACGCACGAGCCGGCCGGCCACGAACGGACGCGCCCTCGTGCGGCGCATCTGCGCGTCGAGGTCGACCTCGTAGTACTGGTTGAACGCGCCGGCCGCAGCCGAAGCGAGCAGCACTGCGCAGAACAGCGCCAGCGCCTGCAGCGGCACAAGCCCCGCGCCGGGCTGGATCGCCACCCCCGCCAGCGCGGTGGCCGCGATCACCAGCCCGATGCGCAGCTTGAACAGCCCGAACAGCAGCCGCACCCCGCAGAGCGGGCGGCCTGCAGTAATCGTGGTCGTGTTCATGGCCGTCTTCTTAAGGTCAGGATTCGGATTCAGGATTCAGGATTCGGGATTCGGCGGGCTTCGCCGATACCGTTCCGCGACGATGAATGCAGGGCACGACCAGCCGATTCCTGAATCCTTGAAGTTCGGTCCTCGATCCCGAGCCCTCAACTGAGACCCCACACCGTCGACAGATACTTCCAGTTGACGAAGTAGTACAGGACGAAAGCCGCGAGGAACACCAGCGCGAAGACGAACGTGCCCGGCGCAGAGAAGCCCGCGCTGCCGTGGCTGGTGATCGCGGTGGCCACCGGCATGCGCAGCACCGTGCCCTTCGGCGAGTAAGACCCGGCCTCGAGCTTCTTGCCCCACAGCAGCGACCCGGCCGTGATCAGGATGTATGCCGCACCGCCGACGATCGCTACCAGCCCCGAGATCCCCATGATCGCCAGCATCAGCCACGCGGTACCCGGGAATTCGTACGGCAGCGCGGCGCCAGCGAACGTGATGTCCCAGTGCCGGCGCGGCACGCCCAAGGTGCCTGCGCCCATCATCGCCAGCACGAACACCGCCATGCCGAGACCGAACAGGTACGGCTGCCACTTGGCCAGCCCGGGCAGGATCACCTCGCGGTTGAACAGCGTCGGGATCAGGAAGTAGGTGATCGACATGAACGCCAGCGTGGTGCCGATCACGACCGTGGCATGGAAGTGCCCCGGCACGTAGATCGTGTTGTGGATCAGCATGTTCAACTGCTCGGTACCCATCATCACGCCCGAGATGCCGCCCAGAAAGCCGAAGCCGAGCAGCGAGATGAACATGCCCGAGAACACCGGGTCGCCCCACGGCGCCTTGCGGATCCATTCGAACAGGCCCTTGGTGAAGCCTTTCTCGCGCTGCGCGACTTCGATCGCGCCCGGCACCGTCAGGCCGTGGATCATCGACGCCAGCACCGCCAGGTACATCGCGTAGGAGGTGTTGAAGACCTTCCACTCGGTCGACACGCCCGGGTCGGCCAGCAGGTGGTGCGCCGAGGCCAGTTGCAGGAACAGGATGTACAGCGTGAAGGCCACGCGCGAGACGCGCTCGCTCATCGGCTTGGCGCCGAACACGATCGCAGCGATCGCGTACCACACCGCCACGTGCGCGCTGACGTTGATCTGCTGCGAGCTGTGGCCGAATCCCCACCACACGAGCCGGTACATCAGCGGATCGATGTAGCTGATGTAGCCGATCGACCACAGGAAGGTCGGGATCAGGATGATCGCGCCCGAGGCGATCGTGAAGATCGCGATGATGCAGGCCGTCAGCGCGCCGAAGGTCACCAGCGGGATCGAGCCTTCATACGTCCGCTCGGCGCGGGCCACGACCAGCGTGCCGAGGAAGATGAAGCAGCCGATCAGCGCGCCGACCGCGAACAGGATCAGGCCCAGATAGAACATCGGGTTCGCGGGCAGCGGCACGTACGAGGTGAACATCACGCTGGAATCGCCGCGGAACACGGCGACGTTGTTAAGCACCGCGCCGGCGAGCATCAGCCAGAACGCGGCCCAACCGAGCCCGGGCGTCGCCAGCCGCGAGCGCAGCAGCGTCGACGAGCAGAAGTACAAGACCGCGATCTCGAAGAAGATGATCCAGTACGCCAGCATGTCCAGACCGTGCGCGGTCAGGACCATGTAGAAGTTCTCGGCGTCGATGATGTGCACTGCCTGCCAGCGCGTCAGCACCACGAGCAGCGCGAGGATGCCGCCGACCAGCAGCGCGACCACCGCGGCGACCGCGTTCGCCTTGATCAGGTTCTCGGCGGACCTGTGGAACTGCAGCCCGGTGCGGGGGCAGGTGCGAAACTCCGCAGCGTTGTTGGCCATTGTTCGTTCTCCCCCTATTTCACGTACAGCTTCGACACCATCTTGTGGTGGCCGATGCCGCAGAACTCGTTGCAGACGATCGCGTAGGTGCCGGCGCGGTTCGGCGTGATCGTCACCACGTGCTCGTAGCCCGGCAGAACCTGGATGTTGATGTTCTCGGGCTGCAGCGAGAAGCCGTGCTGATAATCCATCGCGGTCAGGTGCAGGCGGTACGTCTTACCCTGCTCCAGCTCGAGGATCGGCCACCATGCCCACAGCCGCGCGATCAGATAGATGTCGGCGCCCGCGGGCGGGTGCACGACCGGGGTCTTCTCGTCGGTCTCGGTCCGCACCGTGTACTTGGCGACCATCTCCTCGGCCGCCTTCTGGAACAGCGCCGGCTTGACGCGGTAGGTTTCCGACGACAGGTTCTGCTTACCGTACACGTGCCAGTACGGCATCATGAAGAACATCACCAGGCACCAGGTGAAAGCGATGACGATCCACAGCAGCTCCTCCTTGTGGATCGGTTGCTTCCACCAGACGCGTTGGGCAGGCGGTTGAATCGCGCTCATGGTTGGGGTTCCGATGTGTGAGGGTGGTCGATTCGTGCGAGCGACTGCAAGGTGCGCTGAACGGCGCGGGTGGTCCTGTCATCCCAAGCGGCAGGCGAGGGTCGAAGGGCGGCAAGCGCGCAGCACCTGCGTGCTGCGCGCCGCCCGCAGCCGGCCGCGCCTGCCAGCGCGGCCGTTGGGCGACGCATCCGTTTCCGTTCGCTGCGATGCTGCGGTTGTCATCCCGAGCCGCAGGCGAGGGATCTCGGCGCATCGAAGTGGATGAGATCCCTCGCGCGCTTTGCGCGCTCGGGGCGGAGGGCGATAAGCGCGCAACACCTGCGTGCTGCGCGCCGCCCGCAGCCGGCCGCGCCTGCCAGCGCGGCCGTGGGGCGACGCATCCGTTTCCGTTGGCTTCGGCCGCGCAGCGTCCGCTGCGCTTTACCTGAGCTGCGCTCAGGTAAGCCTGCGCCGCAACGCGCCGCGGCCGGCGCGTTGTCGCTGCGATGCTTCGCATCTTGCTCACGGACGGATGCGTCACTTCGCCAGTCCGGTGATCGGGATGCCGACGATCTCCATCACGCCCCAGACGATGTACAGCACCGTCGGCATCGCGATGCCGAGAAACAGCAGCAGGAACGGGTTGTCGAGCATCAATTGAAACGCAGGGATCCTTTCCTCCTGCTCTTCTTGCGGCTTCTGTTCCATGGTTCGCTCCTTCTTGGATCTCGCTCTCGTTCGGCACGGCCGGTGGCCGCAGTGCGCGGACGTTACGCAGCGGGTCGCGCGCCGGCCTTGATGCGTCCCAAAAAAAACGGAACGGAAACCTGCCGCGACGCGGCGAGGTGTCTTAGTGCGCGGTCTGCGTGGCGGCGACGCGCGCCATCGGCACCAGCGTGCCAAGGCGCTCGCATGTCGCCGCGATCAGCAGCACGGCGGCGACCATGCCGCAGCTCGCAAGCAGCGCAAGCGCTCCACCGTCGCCCGGTCCCGGCGCTGTCGAACGGTCCGTTCGCATGTCGTCCTCCCTTGTCGGTGCACGCATCGTCGCGCGCACGTCGCCGGGCGGACCATGACCTGCGCTAAGTTTTCGGGCGCCTCGGACTTCGGCGCGGAGTGATCGACGCGGCCATCGCTTCGGCCGGTGCGTGCGCGAGGCGCACGCGGCGTCTTCGGCGCAAAGGGCGCTAACCCGGATATTTCACGAGGTCGCCCCCGTTTGCGTGCGTTCTGTCTCGGTGAATCA
>JBBIQI010000218.1:0-5590 GCA_037442465.1 Burkholderiales bacterium | reverse complement strand
CGAGGTTGTTCCAGCCGTCGGCGGCCTGCGGCTGCAGTTGCGTGGCGCGCGCAAAGGCCTGCGCGGCGGCGGCCGCATCGCCGAGCGCGTAGGCAGCGTTGCCGAGCCCCATCCAGGCGGCGTACAGCGTCGGCGCGCGCTCGATGAGCGCTGCGTACGCACGGCGCGCGGCGGCGGCGTCGACGCGTTCGAGCGCCGCAATGGCGGCGACCAGCATCTCGTTGGTCGGCGTGCTCGGCGGGCGATCCGGTGCGGTCGCGACCATGGCCCAGCGTCCGCTTCTGGCCCAGGTGCGCTCGAACACCGCCAGCGGCATGCGCTGCTCGGCGGTGAGTCCCGAATGCAGCACGATTTCCTCGCGCGCGAGGTCGTAGCCGATCACGACCGCGTAGTGCCAGACCGGCACGACAGGCAGCGCCAGGTTCTGCAGCACGATGACCGGCGTGCCCGCGGCGACCTCGGCGAGCAGCGCGTCGAGCCGCGGCGGCAGTACGACCGCGAGCCGACCGTGGCGGCGCGCGGCCGCGAGCATTTCCGGCTGCAGCGAACCTGCGCGCGCCGGCAGGTAGACCTGCGGCGTGAGCGCCGCCGGCGTGACGTCGACGCCGCTCGCGCCCAGCGCCATTGCCAGCGACGCCGGCCCACACTGGTATTCGTCCTGCGCAAAAAACGGCACCGAAGCGATGCGATGGCTCGCCGCCAGCCACGCCGGCGGCGCAGCCCGCAGCGCGGCGGTCTGCGGCGGCGTGGCGCAGCCCACGAGCAGCAAGGCGCAAACGAAAACCCCCAAGTGCCTGCCCATGGACAAGCGCTTGGGGGTGGTCCGGGGCATCGGCAGGCGCGTCAGCGGACCGGGCGCGTGAACGGGAAGACCTTCGTCAGACCGAGGATGTCGGTGATCAGAAGGATCAGGAACACGGCAAAGAGCACGCCGAGCACGTCGCCGCCGGCAGGCAACTGGTCGAGCCGCTCGGCCAGTTGCTGCGCCTCGTCCGCGCTGAGCGCGTCCACGCGCGCCTGCACCTGCGCCGGATCGACGCCGCGCTCGACCAGCGCCGCGCGCACGTCGGCGCGCGCCAGCAGCTCGGTGACGCGTTGCTGGACCGGTGTGTCGCGAACCACTTCCTCGGTCGTCACCAGACTCGACGGCGCGCTGGCGAACGCCGGCAGCGGCAGGCTCGAGCCGAGCACGCAGACGGCCGACAGCAGCGCGACGGTATGGCGGATCGTGGGCATTTGCGGGTCTCCTTCGTTGGGGTTGGCGGTGGCTCCGTGATCCCCGCGCGCGTTTACGCCGACGCGCGGATGAAGTCGCGGATCTGCGGGTAGATCATCTCGCGCCAGCGGCGCCCGGAGAAGATCCCGTAATGGCCTACACCGAGCGCGGTCAGGTGCTTCTTCCGGGACTTGGGAACGTTGCGACACAGGTCGTGCGCGGCCTGCGTCTGGCCGCTGCCCGAGATGTCGTCGAGTTCGCCTTCGATCGTGAACAGCGCGACGGTCTTGATGTCTTCGGGCGCGACGCGTTGCCCGCGCACGTACCAGGTGCCGTTCGGCAGGCGATGCTCCTGAAAGACGATCCGGATCGTGTCGAGGTAGTACTCGGCGGGCAGATCGAGCACCGCGTTGTACTCGTCGTAGAAGCGGCGGTGCGACTCGACGTCCTCCTGGTCGCCCTTGACCAAGTCCAGGTAGTAGTCCCAGTGCGAATTCAGGTGCCGGTCCGGATTCATCGCGACGAAGCCGGCATGCTGCAGAAAGCCCGGGTAGACGCTGCGCAGGTAGCCGGGATAGCTCGAAGGCACCTTGAATATGACGTTGTTCTCGAACCACTCGTAGGTCTTGCGCTTAGCCAGCGCGTTGACCGCGGTCGGACTGCGGCGCGTGTCGATCGGCCCGCCCATCATCGTCATCGACTTCGGCAACTTCGGATCGCCGGCCGAGGCCATCAGCGACACCGCAGCCAGTACCGGCACCGTCGGCTGACACACCGAAATCAGGTGCACGTCGGGGCCGAGATGGCGGATGAACTCCTGCACGTAGTCGACGTAGTCGTCGAGATGGAAAGGGCCGTGCGCGATCGGCACCAGCCGCGCGTCGATCCAGTCGGTGATGTAGACGTCGTGTTCGGGCAGCAACGCGCGCACCGTATCGCGCAGCAGCGTCGCGTGGTGGCCCGACAGCGGTGCGACAACCAGCACGGTCGGATCGTTCGCGCCCTTGGCCTGGCCGTTGTTCAGCCCGCGGCGGAAGTGCAGCAGCCGGCAGAACGGCTTTTCGATCGCGGTCTCGATCGTGACCGGCACTTCGCGGCCTTCGATCGTCGTCGTCGGCAGGCCCCAGGCGGGCTTCTCGTAGTGCTTGCCGATCCGGTGCAGCAGGTCGTAGCCGGCCGCCATCCGGCGCGAGAAAGGCGTGTATGCGAGCGGGCTGTAGGGACTGGAGAACAGCTCCGACGTGGCTTGCGCCCACACGGAAAGCGGGTTCAGGAACTTGCGCTGCAGTTCATGCAGGTGATACAGCATGCCCGCCTCCCTTCAACGTGCTACCTCCTCGTCCCGGCGCATTCAGACGACGGCGAATTATGCTCGCGCCGCAACGCCGCATCAAATCGGCAGATAAGTACCCGAATTGCGCCGCGGACGCCCGGTCCAGTGGCCTGACCAGACGGGACAGCGCGGGGAACCCTGGTCCACCCGGCGCTGCGCTGACGGCGCCGCTACCAGTAGTTTTCGACCGCGAGGTGGCCGGGCTGTCCGCGGCGCGAGGTGACGAAGCCCCTCGACTGCAACAGCTTGCGCGTGTCGTCGACCATCTCGGGGTTGCCGCAGATCATGATGCGCGAGCGGTCGTGGTCGAACTTCAGTCCGACGCGCCGCTCCAGTTCGCCGCTTTCGATCAGCGCGGGAATGCGCTTGTCGAGCGCACCGGGCGCCGTGCCGCGAGTGACTGTCTGCACGTAATGCAGTTTGTGGCCCTGGGCGCCGAAATGCTCGTGCGTGCGGAAGCCTTCGATCGTGTCGGCGTACGCGAACTCGTTCGGATAGCGCGCGCTGTGGACCACGATCAGGTTCTCGTAGTCGTCCCAGGTCTTCATGTCCCACAGGATCGAGATGAACGGCGCCAGCCCCGTGCCGGTGGCGAGCATCCACAGGTCCCGGCCCTGTTCGAAGCGGTCGGTCGTCAGGAACCCGTAGTTGGTCTTCTCGACGTACACGGTGTCGCCGACCGCGAGCCGCGCCAGCTCGCTGGTGAACTCGCCCCCGGGCACGACGATCGAGTAGAACTCGAGGTGCTCGTCGTAGCTCGCCGAGACGATCGAGTACGCGCGCCAGACGATTTTTTCGCCCGTCGGGTTCTTCGGATTGTCGAGGTCGGGCTTGCGCACGCCGAGCCGTGCGAACTGCCCCGGGGTGAAGCGGAAGCCCTTGTGGCGCGTCAGCCTGAAAGAAAACAGGTTCGGCGCCCACGGATGGATCCAGAGGATCTTCTCCGCGGTGTACTTGTCCGGTGCAACCATCGGGGTGGCCGGCGTGCGCGCCGCGCCTGCGTCAGCGCTCCAGGTACTTCAGCTTGTCGCGCACGTCCTTCCACTCGTCGGCGTCGGGCGGGTGCGGTTTCATTCGCGTGATCGACGGCCACTTTTTCGCCAGCTCGGCGTTGAGCGCGATGAACTGGCGCTGGTCTTCCGGCACGTCCTCCTCGGCGTAGATCGCGTTGACCGGGCACTCGGGAATGCAGACTGCGCAGTCGATGCACTCGTCGGGATCGATCGCGAGAAAGTTCGGCCCTTCGCGGAAGCAGTCGACCGGACACACGTCTACGCAGTCCGTGTACTTGCACTTGATGCAGGGCTCGGTGACGACGTGGGTCATGGTGCGGGCGGCGCGAGACGATTCGGAACCGACGAATTCTATCGCAGCGAGCCTTCGACTCCGTCGGCGGACCGCCGTGTGTTCAGCGTGGTTTCTTTATCCGGCGATCATCCGCCGCCGCGTGTCGGGAAAAAGGACGTACGAGCTGCGGCGGTCTGCGTCGCCACACGAGACGCTTCGCGACACGCCGATACTGTCGCCTTTTCGCCGGCGCGTTGCGCCGCTTGGTCACGTGCCGCGAGCGCGTACGGGTCGCCGCGGCGGCGACCCGTATCGCCGGCCGCGACGTCCCTGAGCTTTCCAATCACGTCATCCCGGCTTATGCTTGAATAACAAAAAATGGGCGCGCGTGGTTGCAAGACGGTGCTCAGCATCATTCGAGGAGACGCCACATGAACATTCGGTTACGTTCAATCCTGTTCGCACTCGCGGCGGTTCTGGCGTTGCCTGTCGCCGTCGCGCAGCCAATTCGTGCGGGTATCGTGACCTTTCTGTCCGGACCCGCTGCCGGTCCGTTTGGCGTTCCCGCGCGCAACGCGGCCGAATTGATGGCCGAGATGCTGAACGCCGGCTCGGTGTCCGCACCCTACGCGACCAGGGGCTTCGGCGGCAACCCGATCGAGTTGGTGATCATCGACGAGGCCGGCGGCCCGCAGAAGCAGGTCGCCGAGTTCCGCAACCTTGCGCAGCGCGTCGATCTGGTGATCGGCTACATCTCCAGCGGCGACTGCCTCGCGATCGCGCCGGTCGCCGAGGAGCTGAAGAAGCTCACCGTGCTGTTCGACTGCGGAACGCCGCGCATCTTCGAGGACGCTTCCTACAAGTACGTGTTCCGCACCGGCGGCACCGCGACGATGGACAACGTGTCCGCGGCGATGTACCTGCTGGAGAAGCACCCGAACGTCAAGTCGATCGCCGGCATCAACCAGAACTACGCGTGGGGCCAGGATTCGTGGACCGACTTCGAGGCCGCGATGAAGGCGCTGCGGCCGACGATCGAGGTCAAGACTTCGCAGATGACGAAGCTGATGGCCGGCCAGTTCGGCGCCGAGATCTCCACGCTGCTCGCCAGCGGTGCCGACGTGATCCACTCGAGCTTCTGGGGCGGAGACCTCGAAGGGCTGGTGCTGCAGGGCGCGCCGCGCGGGCTGTTCAGCAAGCACGTCGTCGTGCTGTCGGCCGGCGAGCCGGCGATTACGCGGCTCGGCACGAAGATACCCGAGGGCACGATCATCGGTGCGCGCGGGCCTTTCGGGCCGTTCGCGCCCGACACGCCGTTGGCGCGCTGGTTCAAGAGCGCCTACCAGGACCGCTATCAGGTGGCGCCGAATTACGCGGCGTACAAGATGGCCACCGCGCTGCTCGGCGTGAAAGCGGCGTACGAGAAGGCGCAGGCCGGCGGCGCCCAGCGCCCGACGCAGGAGCAGATCATCGCTGCGTTCGAGGGGCTGAGCTTCGAAGGACCGGGCGGGCAGGTCAGGATGGCGCTCGGCAAAGGCCATCAGGCGGTGATGGACGTCGCGGTCGGCACGGTCAAGCACGTGGGCGGCGAGCTGCAGATCGTCGACATCAAACGCTATCCGGCCGACAAGATGAACCCGCCGGAAGGCGTCAAGAGCGAGGCCTGGATCAAGTCGGGTTTCAAGTCGCGCTAGTGCCGGACGCGCGATGCGCGCCGGACGAGCTGCGCCCGTTCGAGCGGACCGCACCGGCGC
>JBBIQI010000217.1:0-5602 GCA_037442465.1 Burkholderiales bacterium | reverse complement strand
GCGACCAGCTTGCGGATCACGTCCAGCCGCTCCGCGGCGACCGGCCACTCGCGTGCGGCGACCGCCTTGCGCAGCGCCGGGTACGGCACGAGCCGGACGTAGGCGAAGATCGCCATCATCACGAGCCCGATCGCGAACATCCAGTGCACCGACGCGTGCGCGCCGCGAAAGCCGCCGCCGCCGAAGATGATCGCGAGCCCGCTTGCGAGCACGACCAGCACGCTGGCGACGACCCACGCGAAAAAACGCGCGAGCACGCCGGCGAGCAGCGGCAGCCGCTGTGGCGGCTCCAGCAGCGCGACCGCCGTCGGCCGCACCGCAAAGTGCATCAGGAACATGCCGCCGACCCAGATCACGACGCCGAGCAGGTGCAGGAACAGCATCAGGGTGTAGATGCGCATCGGGTTTGCCTCTCTTTCGGATTGGACCGAATCGAGCCGCCGACACCGTATCGGTCACGGAAGCCGCAGCGTCTGACCGTGCCGCAGCGTGACGAATTCCTCGCTGGACACACCCAGCGCGTCGCGCGCGGCGGCGAGATCGCGGACAGGCTGGTCGAGCGGCTCGTCGGTCAACTGGAACGTACCCCAATGGATGCCGAGCGAGCGGCGCGCGCGCAGGTCCCGGTGGATCTGCACCGATTGCGCCGGATCGACGTGCTGCGTGGCCATGAACCAGCGCGGCTCGTAGGCACCGATCGGGATCAGCGCGAGATCGACCGGCCCGAAGCGCGCACCGATGTCCTTGAAGTGTTGCGCCGAATAGCCCGTGTCGCCGGTGAAGAACACGCGCCGCGGCCTGCCGTCGGCTTGGCCCTCGACGACGAAGCCGCCCCACAGCGTCGTGTTGGTGTCGGCAAACGTGCGCCGGCTCCAGTGCTGCACCGGCGTCATGTGGATCGTCAGGCCGGCGACGTCGATGCGGTCCCACCAGTCGAGCGCGCGGACGTTCGTAATGCCCACGCTTTGCAGCCAGCGCTCCACGCCCAGCGGCACGACGAACAGCGGCGGCCCGCCGGGCTGCGCGTTGAGCGCGCGCACCGAGCCTTCGTCCAGGTGGTCGTAGTGGTTGTGCGAGATCAGCACGACGTCGATGCGCGGCAGCTCGCGCAGCGCCACGCCCGGCGGCTGCCAGCGGCGCGGCCCCATCCACTGCACCGGCGAGGCGCGCTCCGAAAAGTGCGGATCGGTCAGCACGTTGGCGGCGCCGATCTGCACGAGCACGGTCGCATGTCCGATCCAGGTCGCCGCGAAGTGGTTCGTCGCCGCGCGGATGAACCCGAGATCGGCCGCGACCGGCGACAGATCGAGTTGCGGACCGGGAATCGTCAGCGCGAGCCGCTCGCGCTGCCAGCGGAAGAACTCGCTCGCCGAACGCGGCATGCGCGCCTGCGGGTCGACGTTCTGAAAGCCGTCGGGCCGGTGATGCGGCTTGGCAGGGTCGTAGTACGGGTTCACGTGCGAGCACCCCGCTGCCACGATGGCGCCGGTGGCGAGCGCAGCGATCGATCCGCGCGCGCACCGCATGCGTTTCACGCGGCCGGCGCCGGCGGCTTGCCCAACGCGCTGACCTTCAGCTTGGACTTGACCAGCGTGCCCTTGCGCGCGCGGTGGCCCATGTGGGCTTGCAGCTCCGCGCCGGCGACCAGCAACTCGACCGGCTTGCCGGTGCGCGAAGTGCCGCGCACGACCACGCCACCGGCGCCGCAGGGCAACGCGGCGGTCATCGACTCGCCGGCGTCGAGCCCCATCAGCGTCACGCCGCGACCGCCGCCGGACTGCGCCTTGATCTCGCTGGCGGCGAACACGAGCAGCCGCCCCTTCTCCGACAGGCAGGCGATGCGGTCGTCGGTCGCCGCATCGACCAGCGCCGGCCGCAGCGGCGTCGCGCCTTCCTCGACCGTGATGAACTGCTTGCCGCCTTTCACGCGCGAGACCATGTCGCCGATCGTGCAGGCAAACCCGTGCCCGCTGCTGGTCGAAACGAGCACGGGCTGCGCGGCCGCGCCTGCCACGTAAGCAACCAGCCGCGTTCCCGACTCCAGCTCGATCATCGAGGTCACCGGCGCGCCATCGCCGCGCGCCGACGGCAGTTGCGCCACCGGCACCGAGTACACGCGCCCGTTGCTGCCCAGCGCGATCAGGTGATCGACCGTGCGGCACTCGTACGCGCCGTACAGCGCGTCGCCCGGCTTGAAGTTGAACTGCGTGGCGTCGTGGCCGTGGCCGCTGCGCGCGCGCGCGAAGCCTTTTTCCGAGACGATCACCGTGACCGGCTCGTCGACCACCTTGGTCTCGACGACCGCGCGCTCCGCGGCCTCGATCAGCGTGCGGCGCGCGTCGCCGAAGGCCTTGGCGTCGTCGTCGAACTCCTTGGCGATCTGCCGGCGCAGCGCCGCCGGGGAGTCGAGCAGCTTCTGCAGCGCCGCCTCCTCCTTGCGCAGCTCGGCGAGTTCGCGCTCGATGCGGATGCCCTCGAGCTTGGCGAGCTGACGCAGCCGCATCTCGAGGATGTCGTCGGCCTGGCGCTCGGTCAGGTTGAATGCGGACATCAGCTCGGGCTTCGGCTCGTCCGCGTTGCGAATCAGCTTGATCACCTTGTCGATGTTCAGCAGGACGAGCTGACGCCCTTGCAGAATGTGGATGCGGTCCTGCGCTTTCGCCAGCCGATGCTGCGTGCGCCGGCGCACCGTCGCCGCGCGGAACTCGATCCACTCGCGCAGGATCTCGGGCAACGCCTTCTGCCGCGGCCGCCCATCGGTGCCGATCATCACGAGATTGACCGGCACGTTCGTTTCGAGGCTCGTGTGCGCGAGCAGGAAGTTGACCAGCTCCTGCCGGTCGATGCGCGAGGTCGCCGGCTCGATCACGAAGCGCACCGCAGCGCTCTTGTCCGACTCGTCGCGCGTGCGATCCAGCAGCGCCTTTGCCATCTGCCGCAGGTTCTGCTGCTCGGGCGTCAGCGACTTCTTGCCGACCTTGACCTTCGGGTCGGTAAGTTCGGCGATCTCCTGTTCGACCCGCGCCGCAGACACGCCCGGCGGCAGCTCGGTGATCACGAGCTGCCACTGGCCGCGCGCCAGATCCTCGAACGTGTAGCGCGCGCGAACTTTCAGGCTGCCGCGTCCGGTCGCGTAGACCTCGCGGATCTCCTCGCCGCTCGAGATGATCTGCCCGCCGCCTGGAAAGTCCGGCCCCGGCATCGCCGCGAGCAGTTCTTCGAGCGGCGCTTTCGGGTTCTTCAGCGCGATCTGCAGCGCGGCGACGACTTCGCGCAGGTTGTGCGAAGGAATCTCGGTCGCCAACCCCACCGCGATGCCGGAGGCGCCGTTGAGCAGCACGAACGGCAGCCGCGCCGGCAGCAGCTTCGGCTCCTGGAACGCGCCGTCGTAGTTCGGGCCGAAATCGACCGTGCCTTCGTCGAGTTCGTCGAGCAGCAGCCGCGCGATCGGCGCCAGCCGCGCCTCCGTGTAGCGCATCGCCGCGGCCGCATCGCCGTCGCGCGAGCCGAAGTTGCCGTGGCCGTCGATCAGCGGGTAGCGCAGCGAAAAGTCCTGCGCCATGCGAACCAGCGCGTCGTACGCGGCCTGGTCGCCGTGCGGGTGGAACTTGCCGAGCACGTCGCCGACGACGCGCGCGCTTTTCACGGGCTTGGCGTTGGCCGCCAGGCCCATTTCGTTCATCGCGTACAGGATGCGACGCTGCACGGGCTTGCAGCCGTCGGCCACGTCCGGCAGCGCGCGGCCCTTGACGACCGACACCGCGTAGTCGAGGTACGCGCGGCTCGCGAACTGCGCGAGCGTCAGCGACTCCGTGCCCTCGTCGGGCGCGGCAAAGAGCGACTGTTGTTCCGTCATCCCCGTTCCCTGTCCCGCGACGAGCCGCCACGTGCGGCGCATCGAAGGGGCGCGATGTTACCGGAGCGCAGTCCGCGCCCCGCATCGGCCAGGGCCCGTGCCCGCGAGGGTGGCTCGTACCCGCGGCGCGCACCGCATCGCGCGCAGAATCGGCGGGCTCGCCGCGACGTTTTCGCGTGGCGAATCGCACGCGGTATCGTCGATGGGCGAGTTCGCCGGGCCATCGATGGCCCGCTGCGCGAGTCGCCGCCACCGAGTTCACGTCCAAACCGCAACAGCGTCGCCGATCCGAGCAAGTCCGGGCTCGCCCTCATGCACGACAACACCATCGCGACCGCGCCGACGCTGCAGTTCAGCCCGCGCGTCGACCCGGTCGAATTTCGCTGCGAGCCGATGCACGGCGGCACGGTCGCCTGGCTCACGCTGCCCGCACCGGACGTGTTCTACTGGCCGGCGCCGTTGGGCCGCCGCACGCGCTGCCCGGCGCTGATTCGCACCGAGCGGGCCACGCTGCATCTGCTGACACTGTACGGGGTGGCCTGCACGACGGCCCACGTCGATGCCGCCTGCGCCGCGCTCGCGCGCACGCTCGCCGCGCACCGCGAGCGCGACCGGTGGATCGTCTGGGCAGAACTCGCTGCCAAGTTCGACCTGCCCTCGATCGAAGTCACCCATCCAGTTCTGCGGCCCGACGATCTCGACGAGATCTTCTGCGTGCGATCGGCCGCCGAAGCGCTGTCGCACCGGCAGGTACGGGGGCTTGGCGCCGAGCGCGCCGGCCCTGCGCGCGTGCAGCGGCTCGATTCCCTTTGCGACTCGCTCGCAACTTCGCTGCGCGAACGCATCGCGCGCTTCGTCGCACAGTGGACCGATCCGGAGTGCGCGCGCATCGCTGCTGCGGCCGCGGGCGGCCTCGATCTGGCCATCTACAACGACCTGCTGCTCGACCCGACGCGGCGCAATCGGCGGCAGTTCGTCGTGGCCTATCCGGCATGGTCGCGCTTGGCGGCCACGCGCGCCAGCGCCGATGGCGCCTGGCTCGGTGCGCAGATCGACGCAGGCCGTCCGCTCGTCGAAGGGCTGGCGCGCCGGTTCGCCGTGCGGCCGGTGGCGCTTCGATCCGCGCTACGACGGCCGCCGGCGTTTGCGCCGCCGCTGTCGCTGCGCGCGCTCGCCGCGCTGCTCGATGCGCTGCCGCCCGAGTGCCATCCGCGCGATGCGCGCGGATGGCACCGGTTCGCAACGATGCTCGGCATCGCCGACCGCTGTTTTGAGTCGCTGCGCTCGCCCGCAGCGATCGCCTGGGTGCGCAGCGTGACCCGGCCGAGCCGCACGATCGCGCGCGTCGACGAACGCGCGCTCACCCAGCGCGCTGCACTGATCGCGCGTCTGGAGCTGCTGCTGGCTCGCCAGTTGGTGCTGGCCGCTCGCCGCGCGCCGCGTCCGCGCTCGATCATGCGTCAAGCGCGGCGGCTGGCGCGGCAGTATCTGGCGGCACTCGACCCGGGCCGGCAGGGCGAACTTGCCGCTGCCGTGGCGCGAGTGCTGCCCGCCGCGCTCGCGCAGCCGCCGGTGGAGCCGACGCTGGCGTCGCAGGCGGCCGCCGCCGCGGCCGCTGCACTGCCGGCATGGAGGTCGCGCGATGGCCGGCGGATCGTCTCGTTCGTTCGCCATGCCGAGCAGTTGCCGCAGATCGGCAGCGCGCTCGCCAACTGTCTGGCCAACGCCCGCACGCGTGCGAGCTAC
>JBBIQI010000216.1:0-5603 GCA_037442465.1 Burkholderiales bacterium | reverse complement strand
CTCACTTGCCGGTGGCCGCACCCGGCTTCCACACCTGTCCGATCGATACGGCGGCGAGCCGCTTGCGCGAGCCGTAGACGAGGTTGACGATGCCGCGCGAAACGAACACCGCCGAGAAGATCGACGTCAGGATGCCCAGGCAGTGCACGACAGCGAAGCCGCGCACCGGGCCGGAGCCGAGCAGGAACAGGAAGATGCCCGCGATCAGCGTCGTGACGTTCGAGTCGAGGATCGTCGCGAATGCCTTCTCGTAGCCCTGTGCGATCGCCTGCTGCGGCGAGGCGCCCTTGCGCAGTTCCTCGCGCACGCGCTCGTTGATCAGCACGTTGGCGTCGATCGCCATGCCGAGCGTCAGCGCGATCGCGGCGATGCCCGGCAGCGTCAGCGTGGCCTGCAGCAGCGACAGCAGCGCGATCAGCAGCATCACGTTGACCGACAGTGCGATCACCGAGATCAGGCCGAAGACCGCGTAGTAGGCGATCATGAAGACGGCGATCGCGGTGAAGCCGTAGACCGTCGAGCGGAACCCGGCGCGGATGTTCTCCGCGCCGAGGCTGGGGCCGATCGTGCGTTCCTCGACGATCTCCATCGGTGCGGCCAGGGCGCCGGCGCGCAGCAGCAGCGCCAGATCGTTGGCCACGCTCGGGCTGTCCAGCCCCGTGATCTGGAAGCGCGATCCGAACTCGCTCTGGATCGTCGCTACCGTCAGAACCTCGCCCTTGCCCTTCTCGAAGAGCACGACCGCCATCGGCTTCTTCAGGTTCTCGCGCGTGACCTTGCGCATCACGCGGCCGGCGGCTTCGTTCAGCTCGATCGACACGGCGGGCCGCTGGTTCTCGTCGAAGGTCGCCTGCGCGCCTTCGAGCTGCTGGCCGGAAAAAATCACTTCCTTCTTCAACACGACCGGCGCGCCGCGCCCGACCGTGAAGCGCTCCGAACCGAACGGCACCGGTGCACTGCCGGTCACCGCAGCCTGCGCCTCGACGGAGAGGTCGACCAGGCGCGCTTCGAGCGTCGCGGTGCGGCCGATGATGTCCTTGGCGCGTGCGGTGTCCTGCACGCCCGGCAGTTGCACGACGACACGATCGGCGCCCTGCTGCTGGATCACCGGCTCGGCCACGCCGAGCTCGTTGATCCGGTTGTGCAGCGTGGTGATGTTCTGCTTCAGCGCGTTGTCCTGCACGGTCTTGATCGCCGCCGGCGTCATCGTCGCCACCAGCAGCAGGTCGGCGCCGGCGGTGTCCTCGCGCAGCGCGAGCTCGCTCAGGTTGTCGCGGATCACGCCGCTCGCCTTGGCGCGCGTTTCGGCGTCGCGGAAGCGGATCTCGATCTGCTGGCCGTTGCGCGAGATCCCCGCATGGCGCACGTCCTTCTCGCGCAACAGCGTGCGCAGGTCGCCGACCAGCGAGTCGAGCCGCTTGTTGACCGCTTCGGCGGTGTTCACCTGCATCAGGAAGTGCACGCCGCCGCGCAGGTCGAGCCCGAGGTACATCGGCAGCGCACGGATCGATGCCATCCAGCGCGGCGCCGTGGACAGCAGGTTCAGCGCGACGACGTAGGTGGGGTCAGCTGCGTCGGGATTGAGCGACTTCTGCAGTGCATCCTTGGCCCTGAGCTGCGTGTCGGTATCGCGCAAGCGCACACGCGCCGTCGTGTTCAGCCCGACCTGATCGACGAACGCGCCGTCGTAGGGGATGCCCGCGTCCTTCAAGATGGCCTCGACGCGCGTCAGCAACGTCGCATCGACCTTGACGGTGGCTTTCTGCGAGGACACCTGCACCGCGGGCGATTCGGGAAACAGGTTCGGCGCCGAGTACAGCGCGCCGAACGCGAGCGCGACCGCGATGACGATGTACTTCCAGAGGGCGTAGCGGTTCATCGGGTGTTCGGCACCGCCGGGCGGCGGTCAGGCGATCGACCGCGGACGCACGCGCATGCGGCGGGATTGCCGGCGGCTGACCTCGGGCGGGCGCGCATCAGAGCGACTTCATCGTGCCCTTGGGCAGCAGCGTCTGCACCGCCATTTTCTGCACCGAGATCTCGATCGGCTTGTCGCCGGCGCTGGCGATCTGCAGCGTGACGTACTGGTCCGACAGATCGGTGATCTTGCCGACGATGCCGCCCGCGGTCAGCACCTCGTCGCCCTTGGCGAGCCCGTCGACCATCGCCTTGTGCTCCTTCTGGCGCTTGGTCTGCGGGCGGATCAGCAGGAAGTAGAAGACGACGAAGATCAGGACCATGAAGCCGATCGAGGTCAGCATCGATTCGGCCCCGGGCTGGGCGGCGGGTGCGGTCTGAGCGAGCGCGTCGGAGATCAGGAACATGCGTGGCTCCAGGGCCGCGCATGCGCGGCCGATCGTTGGGGCAGAGCGCCACGTCCCGCGGCGCGGGTGCGGCTTTCGAAAGCGGCGGATTATAGCCAGCGCCCTCGACCGCGCAGGCGCACCGGAGGGTATCCACCGCCGAGACACCGAGAGCACCGCGATCAGCCAAAGCCCTTCTCTGTGCCTCTGTGGTGAATCCTTCAGCCTTCGTCCGCCGCGGTTCGACCACAGAGAGAGGCACGGAGCAAAACCAGGCGCCTTCTCGGTGTCGCGGTGGTCCTTGAGGACTGCCCAATCTCGTGACACCGCTGCCTCGGGAGTTCGCTTCGGCCGCGCGCGGGCGCCGCTTCCGTGATCCCGACCATCGCGAGGGATCCCGGCGTTGCGACCGGAAGAGATTCCTCGCCTTCGGCTCGGAATGACAAGGGACTTCGGCTCGGAATGATCGGGAAGAGGCGACTTGGAATCAATCGAGTCGGCGGCTTGAAACGGCAGACGCTCGTCATCCCGAGCGAATGCGAGGGATCTCGGCAGTGCGAGCGGCTGAGATTCCTCGCCTTCGGCTCCGAATGACAAGAAACTCCGGCTCGGAATGACAAGAGACTTCGGCTCGGAATGACGACGGGTGGTGGTAGCGGACTTCGGACGGTTGGCATGTGTTACGAGGAAGAGTCATGCCGAAGTTGCCCGCTCAATCGGCGATGCCCTGCGCGCGCGATTCGACGAGGCGGCGTGCGAAGTCGTCGAAGCGCCGCTGCTCGATCGCGATGCGTGCCTGCCGCATCAGGTCGAGATAGAAGTGCAGGTTGTGGATCGTGTTCAGCCGCGCGCCGAGAATTTCGTTGACGCGCTGCAGATGGTGCAGGTAGGCGCGCGTGAAGTGCACGCAGGTGTAGCAGCCGCAGTCGGCGTCGAGCGGACGCGTGTCGCGGCCATACCGGCTGTTGCGGATCTTGATGTCGCCGCTGCGCGTGAAAAGATGTCCGTTGCGCGCGTTGCGCGTCGGCAGCACGCAGTCGAACATGTCGATGCCGCGTGCAACACCCGCGAGCAGGTCCTCCGGCGTGCCCACGCCCATCAAATAGCGCGGCTTGTCTGCGGGAAGCCGCGGCGCGACGTGCGCCAGCATGCGCAGCATCTGCTCCTTCGGCTCGCCGACCGAGAGCCCGCCGATCGCGTAGCCGTCGAAGCCGATCGCGGCGAGCCCCGCCGCCGACTCGTCGCGCAGCGGTTCGTACATGCCGCCCTGCACGATGCCGAACAGCGCATTGCGGCGCCGGCGATCGGCCGTCAGCCGGTCGAATTCGGCACGCGAACGTTGCGCCCAGCGCAGCGACAGCCGCATCGACGCGGCGGCGTGCTCGAACGTCGCCGGGCGCCCGTCGATCTCGTAAGGCGTGCACTCGTCGAACACCATCGCGATGTCCGAGTCCAGCGCGATCTGGATGCGCATCGATTCCTCCGGCGTCAGCAACAGGCGATCGCCGTTGACGGGCGAGGCGAACTGCACGCCCTCTTCGCGCACCTTGCGCAGCTTTCCCAGCGAAAACACCTGGAAGCCGCCCGAGTCGGTCAGGATCGGCCGCTCCCAACCCATGAAACGGTGCAGCCCTTCGTGCGCCGCGATCACGTCCAGCCCCGGCCGCAGCCACAGGTGGAAGGCGTTGCCCAGCACGATCTGCGCACCCAGTTCGTCGAGCTCGCGCGGGGTCATCGCCTTGACCGTGCCGTAAGTGCCGACCGGCATGAACACGGGCGTTTCGACCGTTCCGTGCGCGAGCGTGATTCGCCCGCGCCGCGCGGCGCCGTCGGTGGCGAGCAATTCGAAGTTCAGTGCCATGCCGTCATCTCGCTGTCATGGCCGCGGCCGAAGTCCCCCGCACGCTGCGCGTGTGCCCCCTCTTGCAAAGGGGGGCAGGGCGGTGACCGCCCTTTCGTCATGGACGGCAGAGGGATTTTCGGGCGCCGCAGCACTCGCTCGCCATTTCCCCTCACTCGGCCCGCTCCAGCAGCATCGCATCCCCGTAGCTGAAGAACCGGTACCGCTGCGCGATCGCGTGCGCGTAGGCGCTGCGGATCCGTTCGATACCCGCGAACGCCGACACCAGCATCAGCAGCGTCGAGCGCGGCAAATGGAAGTTCGTGATCAGCCGGTCGACGACGCGAAAGCGGAAACCCGGCGTGACGAACAGTTGCGTGTCGCACGCGCCCGGCTGCACACGGACACCGTCCGGCGCGTCGGTCGCCGCCGATTCGAGCGCGCGCAGGCTCGTCGTGCCGACCGCGGTGACGCGCCGGCCGTCGGTGAGCGCGCGGTTGATCGCATCGGCCGCCGGCGCTGCGATCTCGTACCACTCGCGATGCATCGCGTGGTCGCGGATGCGTTCGACGCGCACCGGTTGGAACGTGCCGGCGCCGACGTGCAGCGTCACTTGCGCGAACAGCACGCCGCGCTCGGCGAGCCGCGCCAGCAGCGGCTGCGTGAAGTGCAACCCGGCCGTCGGCGCGGCGACCGCCCCCGGACGCGCCGCGTACACCGTCTGGTAGCGCGCGGCGTCCTCGGCATCGTCGGGATGCGCGATGTACGGCGGCAGCGGCACGTGCCCGTGGCGCTCCAGCGCGGCCAGGACCTCGCCGTCGAAGTCGAGCACGAAGAAGTCGTGCTCGCGCCCGATGACGGTCGCCGTCACCGCATCGCGCTCGCCGAACACGAAGGTTTGCCCCGGCCGCGGTGCATGGCTCGTGCGCACGAGTGCGAGCGCGCGGCGCGGCGCGACGATGCGCTCGATCAGCGC
The DNA here is from genome assembly GCA_037442465.1 of Burkholderiales bacterium. Classification (GTDB taxonomy): domain Bacteria; phylum Pseudomonadota; class Gammaproteobacteria; order Burkholderiales; family Burkholderiaceae_F; genus DSNY01. Next base: position 484 of record JBBIQI010000216.1, on the reverse strand, counting down.
CTCGACTTTGCCGCCGGTGGGTTTGCGGCCGAGCAGCCGTGCCTTGATGACCTTCGTGTCGTTGAAGACGAGCAACTCGCCCGGCGCGACCAGCCGTTCGAGATCGGTGAAGGCGAGGTCGGTCAGCCGCTCGCGCTCGACGTGCAGCAGACGGCTGGCCGCGCGGTCGGGCAGCGGGCGCTGCGCGATCAGTTCGCGCGGCAGTTCGTAGTCGAAGTCGGAGACGGTGAGTTCGCGGTCCATGGCTTGACCGGCCAGGGAAGGGTCGCCTCACCGTCGAGGCGCCGCGATCGGCCTCGGCGGTGCGAACGCGTTGGTGCCGGGAGCGAGAATCGAACTCGCACGGTATTGCTACCGCGGGATTTTGAGTCCCGTGCGTCTACCAGTTCCGCCATCCCGGCTGTGATCAAAGAGCGGAGCGGGATTTTGGCTTCGGCCGCTCGCTATCGCGAGCTTAACTTGCTTCGCAAGTTAGCCTACGCCG
>JBBIQI010000215.1:0-5638 GCA_037442465.1 Burkholderiales bacterium | reverse complement strand
TGGGATGACGAGCGCCTGCCATTCCGGGCCGCCGGCGCGTGTCATTCCTTCCGGGCCGCTTGGCGACCGAACCAGCGCCCGCGCGGGCAAATCCCACTTACCAAGGAGCGGTGCCACGAGGTTGGGTCATCCTCTATCACTTCGCCATGCGATGCTCGAAGGCCCCGGGCGTTGCTGGACCATGGCGATGACGGAACGATCACGGCCACTCGCCTGTTTCAGCGCGTCATGACGCCAAGGCCGATCGCAAGTTATCGCGTGGCGGCGCGCTTGCCGCATACTGTGCCCGACCCGGTGCGGCGCGTGTTGGGCTAACGCAAGGTCCGCGTCCGGCCGGACGGCGCACCGTCACCCGCCCGCGGGAGCGAAACGGCGGCGCGCTCCGTGCTACCGTGGCAGCGCGCCGAAGCACCGGCCCCGCAAGTCGGCGACCGCTGAACTCGCGACCGTCGCGAGGGTCCCAGCGTTTCGGTGCATCGCTCGACGCAACGGGTGGCAGCGGGCTGCGATCGGGCTCGTCGGAGTCGCACATGAAGAGGGCAGCGCTATACAGCCGTTCGCGCGGCGCGCCGGGGTCGATTCCCCCGCCGGAAGCAGCACCCGCGCCGGCCGCTCCGAATGTGCGTGCCTCGGCTGTGCGCCGGCTCGCGGCGCGCAGGAACCTGCTGCTGGCGCTGGCGGTCGGCGGGCTGATCGTGTTCCTCGTCCTCACCGCGATCCAGTCGCTCAAGCCGGCGCCGCGCCAGATCACGCAGCGCGACATCGACCGCGCGGTCCTGCACACGCTGAACACCAAGTCGCTGCCTTCCGCCGCTACCAAGGCGTATGAAGCCGTGCGCCGTTCGGTCGTGCTAGTGCGCGGCACCACGCCCGGCGAAAACGGCGAAGAAGACAGCGACGACGCGGTCGGCACCGGCGTGGTCATCGTCGAGTCGGGGATCATCCTGACCAACCTGCACGTCGTGCTGCAGGCCAAGAATCTGCGCGTGGTCTTCGCCGATGGGTCGGAGTCCGACGCGACCATCGCCGGGCTGCGCCCCGAGCACGATCTCGCGGTGCTTCGCGCGAAGGTCGTTCCGGACGACTTGCAGCCCGCCACGTTGGGCTCGACGCAGGGGTTGGCGCCGGGCGATCAGGTCATCGCCGTCGGCTTTCCTTTCGGCATCGGCCCGTCGGTTTCGGCCGGCGTCATCTCGGGGTTGAAGCGCGATTTCCGCTCGCCCGGCGGCAAGCGTGTGCTGACGAACCTGATCCAGTTCGACGCTGCCGCCAACCCCGGCAACTCGGGCGGACCGCTGGTGACGATGAGCGGCGAGGTCGTCGGCATCGTCACCGCGATCCTGAACCCTTCCGAGGACCGCACCTTCATCGGCATCGGCTTCGCGGTGCCGATCGAGAACGCCGCCGCGGGCGTGGGCCTGCATCCGTTCTGACCGTCGACTCGAATCACCGACCGGCCGCCACGATGAACGACACGACACCGAGCAAGCACCACGTCGCCTCGACGATGGAGCGCATCCTGTACGAAGTGAAGAAGGTCGTCGTCGGCCAGGATCACTTCCTCGAATGCGTGCTGGTCGCCACGCTGGCGCAGGGGCATCTGCTCGTCGAAGGCGTGCCGGGGCTGGCCAAGACGCTGACGGTCAAGACGCTCGCGCAGACGATCCGCGGCACGTTCCGCCGCATCCAGTTCACGCCGGACCTCGTGCCGGCGGACCTGGTCGGCACGCGCATCTACAACCAGAAGACCGGCGACTTCGCGACCTCGCTCGGGCCGGTGTTCACCAACCTGCTGCTCGCCGACGAGATCAATCGCGCGCCGGCCAAGGTGCAGAGCGCGCTGCTCGAGGTGATGCAGGAGCGGCAGGTCACGATCGCCGGCGAGACGCACCGCGTGCCCGAGCCCTTCGTCGTGATGGCCACGCAGAACCCGATCGAGACCGAAGGCACCTATCCGCTGCCCGAGGCGCAGGTCGACCGCTTCATGATGAAAGTGCTGGTCGACTATCCGAGCGAAGACGAGGAGCGCGTGATCGTCGAGCGTGTGACCGGCGCGGCCGTCGCGGTGGCGGCGGTGGCGACGACCGATCAGCTCGCAGCGCTGCAGCGCGAATGCCGCGCGGGTTACGTCGATCCGGCGCTCGTGGACTACGCGGTGCGGCTGGTCACCGCGACCCGCGCGCCGCACAAGTTTGGGCTCGCGGACCTGGCGCGCTACATCACCTTCGGCGCGAGCCCGCGCGCGACGATCCACCTGATCGAAGCGGCGCGCGCGCTCGCGCTGCTGCGCGGGCGCGACTACGCGCTGCCGGAGGACGTGGTCGACCTTGCCGCTGACGTGCTGCGCCACCGGCTCGTGCTGTCGTACGAGGCGCTCGCCGACGGCCAGACGCCCGACGCGCTGATCGCGCAGATCATGCGCAAGGTGCCGGTGCCCGACAAGCCGCTGCAGACGCACGCCAACCATGCCCGCGCCACGCTCCAGTAGTCCCGAGCAGATCCTGCGCCGCCTCGAATGGACCGTGCTGCGGCGACTCGACGGTCTTCTGCAGGGTGACTACCGCACGCTGTTCCGCGGCTTCGGCATGGATCTGGCGGACCTGCGCGAGTATCAGTACCACGACGACGTGCGCCACATCGACTGGAACGTCACCGCGCGGCTGCAGACGCCGTACGTGCGCGAGTACCGCGAGGATCGTGAGGTGGCCGCGTGGTTCCTGCTCGACGTGTCGGGCTCGGTCGACTTCGGCTCGGGCGCGACCAGCAAGCAGGCTGTCGCCGCCGACTTCGTCGCGCTCTTGGCGCGCGTGCTCACGCGGCGCGGCAACCGGGTCGGCGCGCTGTTCTATGGCGAGCGCGTCGACACGGTGGTGCCGCCGCGCAGCGGCCGGCGGCAGGTGCTGCAGCTTCTGCACCGGATGCAGCAGCGGCCGGCGGCACGTGCGGCGACGCCGACCGACCTTGCCGAGCTGTTCGCGGCCGCAAACGACCTCGTGCGCCGCCGCTCGTTGGTGTTCGTCGTGTCGGACTTCCTCAGCGTGCCCGGCTGGGACCGGCCGCTCGCGCGGCTCGCGCGGCGACACGATGTCATCGCGATCCGCCTGTACGACCCGCTCGAGATGGCGCTGCCCGACCTCGGTCTGGTGCTGCTGCAGGACGCCGAAACCGGCGAGCAGATCGCGATCGACACGCACGACGCGGCGTTTCGCCGGCGCTTCGCGGCGGCCGCGCACGAGCGCGAGACGCGCCTGCGCGAAGCCCTGGCCGCCGCCGGGGTGGACGCGCTGGAGCTGGCCGCCGGCGGCGATCTGGTCGACGCGGTGTTGCGCTTCGCCGATCTGCGCAAGCGGCGCGGCCAGGGCGGCGCGGCAGTGCGCAGCCGGCTTGCCGCGCATCTGGAAAGCCGCGCGGTTGCCGGCGCCGGTCGCGCGGCAGGAGCGCAGCGGTGAACTTCCTGTGGCCCGAACTGCTGTGGCTGCTGGCGGGGCTGCCGCTGCTGGTGGCCGCGTATGTGCTGCTACTTCGTCGGAAAAAGAAGCTCGCGATCCGCTACGCGAGCCTGGCGCTCGTCAAGGATGCGCTCGCCGCCGGCAACCGCTGGCGTCGCCACGTGCCGCCGGCGCTGTTCCTGGCCGCGCTCACGCTGCTCGTGGCGGCGATGGCGCGGCCGGTCGCGGTCGTCACGCTGCCGTCGCAGCAGCAGACGATCATCCTCGCGATGGATGTGTCTGGCAGCATGCGCGCCAAAGACGTCGAACCCAGCCGGCTCGTCGCCTCGCAGAACGCCGCGCGCGCCTTTATCGCCGATGCGCCGCGCCATACGCGGATCGGCATCGTCACTTTCGCCGGCACGGCCTCGCTGGTGCAGGCGCCGACGACCAACCGCGAGGATCTGCTCGCCGCGATCGACCGCTTCCAGCTTCAGCGCGCCACCGCCACCGGCAGCGGCATCATCGTGTCGCTGGCCACGCTCTTTCCAGACGGCGGCTTCGACGTGACCGAAGCGATCTACGGCCGCGAGTTCCAGCGCGGCGCCCCGCTCGATGCCGAGCCGAAGAAGGAAAGACCTGAATTCAAGCCGGTGCCGCCGGGCTCGAACGACTCGATGGCGATCATCCTGCTGTCCGACGGCCAGCGCACCACGGGGCCCGATCCGATCGACGCCGCCAAACGCGCCGCGGAGCGCGGCGTGCGCATCTACACGGTCGGCATCGGTACCGTCGAAGGCGAGGTGGTCGGCTTCGACGGCTGGTCCTTCCGCGCGCGGCTCGACGAGGAGACATTGAAGGCCATCGCGAGCATTACGCGCGCCGAGTACTTCTACGCCGGCAACGCCGCCGACCTGAGCAAGGTCTTCCAGAACCTCAACTCGAAGATCGTGCTGCAGAAGAAAGAGACCGAAGTGACGGCGCTGTTCGCCGCCGCGGCCGCCGCACTCGCGCTCGTCGCCGGCGCGCTGTCGATGCTGTGGTTCAACCGGATCCTGTGACCGGGCGCGCAGCCGCCAGCGTGTCGAGCAGGCGGTCCTTGTCCTGCCACATCGTGTCGATCCAGCGCTGCACGTGCGCGCGAAAGCGCGCGCTCGCCTGCGCGGCGGCGTCGAGCAGCTCCGGCGGAATCGGCCGCAACTGCGCGCGCACGACGACTGCGCGCACGCGGCCGCACAGCAGATCCCAGAACGTCGGCGTGCCGCCCGGGTAGAAGATCGTTGCGTCGAGCAGCGCGTCGAAGTGGCTGCCCATCGTGGCCAGCGCGATCGCCAGCCCACCGGACTTCGGCTTGAGCAGGTGCCGGTACGGCGAGCGCTGCAGCGCGTGCTTGGCGGCGGTGAAGCGCGTGCCCTCGGCGAAGCTGATCACCGAGGTCGGGATCAGTTTGAAGCGCTCGCACGCGCGGCGCGTGGCTTCGAGGTCGGTCTGCCCCGACGCGCCGCCGCGGCCGCGTCTGAGGAATGGAAAATCGAGCGCCCACCACGCCAGCCCGATCACCGGCACCCAGATCAGTTCCTGCTTGAGAAAAAACTTCAGCAGCGGGATGCGGCCGTTGAACACCTTCTGCAACACCAGGATGTCGACCCAACTGGCGTGGTTGCTCGATACCAGGTACCAGCCGCGCGGGTTCAGGCCGTCGGGGACCTGCACGTCCCAGCGCGTGCGCCCGACCGCCGCCATCCACGCGTTGTTCACGCCGATCCATGCGCCGGCGATCGCATTTAACACGCGATCGACCGCCCGCCGCACGGCCGCGGCCGGCACGATCAGCTTGGCCAGCGCGAACGGCAGCATCGCGAGCGTAAGCACCAGCGTGTTCAACACCAGTGCCAGGCCGGCGGCGCAGCCCTTCGCGGTCGAAACGATGCGTTCGAACATGGGCGCGCAGTATCGGGCAACCTGCGGCCGGCGGCTTTGCGGTGTGCCAAGAATGCGGCGATCGAATCTTGGGTGTCGGTCTGCTTTCCCCGTTGAAAAAGGGGGAAGAGGGAGGTCCGTTTCGCCACGCACCCAAGGTGCACCCGTTGCCGGCACTCCGGCGGCCCCGGCTCGATGCTGGGGCGATGAGTAACAGGGATCTGCCATCCGCAGCAGAGGGCTTGGTCACCCCAGCCGCGCCGGCTTCGTCATCCCGACCGCGCCGGCTT
>JBBIQI010000214.1:0-5660 GCA_037442465.1 Burkholderiales bacterium | reverse complement strand
CATGCCTACCGCGGGATCGAATTGAGGCGGTTGGCCGCGTCGACCATGCTCGCGGCCAGCTCGTCGACCGAGCGGCCTTCGCGTCTGGCTTGCGAGCGCAGCGCCTCGAGCGCGCGGTCGTAGTCGAGCCGCAGCCGCTCCATCAGGATGCCGATCGCGACACTCTGTTCGCGGCCGGGCGCACCGACCGGCGCCAGCGTGGGCGGCCGCGCGCTCGCGCGCGGCTCGGGCGGTCGCTCCCGTACGCGCACCAGCGCGGCACGCACCGCAGGCACGATTTGCTTGACGTCGAGCGGCTTGACCAGGTAGCCCAGCGCGCCGAGCCTGGTCGCTTCCTCGATGATGTCGCTGTCGCCGAAAGCCGACAGGAACATGAAGCCGGTCGTCGTGTTGGCGGCGAGGTAGCGGGCGACGTCCATGCCGCTCTTGCCCTGCATCCGCATGTCGAGGATCGCGAGCGTGGGCTTGTGCTTGCGCGCCAGCAGGATCGCATCGTCGCCGTTGTCGGCCTCGATGACATCGAAGTCCGCCTGCTTGAGCCCGGCGACGACGGTGGCCAGCACGAGCCGGTCGTCGTCGACCACCAGGATCAGCGGTTTGTTCTCGCTCATGGCGCTATCTTGGCACGTTCGAGGATTCAGGACTCAGAAGCTGTGAATCTTTCTGCTGCGCGGCCCGCCGGCGTCGTTGCGCGGTGTTGGCTCCGGCCGCTCCGCTTCACATCGGCTCTGCCGATGTGAGCCTGCGCCGAAACTGCGTTTTCGGGCCTCGCCTATCCGCTTGTATGTCTCGGTCCTGCGGCTGCGTGCGCCTGGCCAGCGGCCCGCTCAAGACGAAATCCTCACGGCTTCTGAGGACTCGGGATTCAGGATTCTGGATCTGGCGCAAGGCGGACAAGCGGCGCAGCGCGCTGCGCGGTGGGCTGCATCCCATTGACCGTTTCTTATCCTCGTGACACGTGCCAACCGCTTGGCGTGCGCATGGCTGAGCCCTCGTCATTCCGAGCCAACGGCGAGGAATCTCCGCCGCTCGCAGCGCGGAGATCCCTCGCTGCGCTCGGGATGACCGAACCGGCGACAGCCGGCGCGAAGCGAATTCGCAAGGTGTGGATGTCACGAGATTGCGTAATCCTCAATGATTCTTCGATCCCCAATCTTTGATCCACGACCCTGAGCCTTAGCCCGTGTCCTCGCCGATCGCCGGCGGCGACAGATCCAGCCGGGTCAGCACGGTGCCGCCGGCTTGTTCGATCGCAAGCCTGGCGCCGCGCCGCGGCAGCAACGCCTTGACCAGCCCCAGCCCGGAGACGCTCGAGGCGATCCGTGCGAGGTCGAAGCCGGGCTTCAGTGTCCCTGCGTTTTCGATGCGCAGCTCCACGCCCTCGGGCTTGGCCATCACGCGCACCGCCACGCCCTGATCGCGGCTGCCGCGGTACTTGATCGCGTTGGTGCCCAGTTCGTTGATCACCAGCGCCAGCGGCACCGCTTCGTTTTCCGGCAGGCCCCAGCGCCACAGCGCCGGCGGCGGCGTCTCGAAGCGGATCTCCACACCGAACATGTTCGACAGGTTGGTGAAGATGCCCTGCACGACGCCCAGCACCGGCAAGGTGCCGGTGGCGCGGATCTGCAGCCCGTGCACCTGCGCAATCGCCTGGATCTGGCCGGCGATCTCGTTCAGCGGGCCGGCCAGCTCGGGCTTGGCGTTCGCCATGTGCTGCAGCAGCCCGGCCACTCCTTGCAGGTTGTTCTTGATGCGGTGATGCACTTCGCGCACGAGGATGTCGCGCTGCTTGACCGCCTCCTCGATGCGCTGGCGCTCGGCCGCGGTGCGCTCGGTCACGTCGTCGGCCACGCCGAACACGCGCACGATGCCGTCGGGCATGCGCACCGGATTCAGCCGCAGGTGCAGCACGCGCACGCCGCGTTTCGGATGATCGACGCGCACCGTCAGCTCGCCCTTGCGCACGCGCCGCATGCGCGCGACCAGCCGCGGCAGCGCGCGCGCAACCATCGGCGCGTCGTCGAAGTGCACGTGCTTGAGCGCATTGCGCGGGTCGTCGAGCAGCTCGTCGGGCAAGCCGCCGACCAGCGCCGCGTAGCGCGGATTGACGTACAGCACGGCGTCCAGGTCGGCCGACGCGATGAACAGCAACTGGTCGATGTTCTCGGCGAACTGGCGGAAGCGCGCCTCGGTCTCGCGCAGCGCCGCCTCGGCGCGCACCTCCTCGGTCAGGTCGTCGATGATCGACATCACGTAGCGCGCCTGCGGCTTGCCGTCGGCCTCGCCCTCGAACAGCGGAACGACGCGCTGGTTGACCGTCAACGCGCGACCGTCGGCACGCAGCATCACGTCGCGCGGGCGCTCGACCTGCTGGCCCGCGGCGAGCGCCTTGCGGTCCAGTTCGGCGTACAGGTCGGCGAACTGGCGCCCGTAGACCTCGTGCCAGGTACGGCCGATGACCTGCTCGCGCGCCAGCCCCGTGATCGCCTCGCCGGCGCGGTTCAGGCTTACGAAGCGCCCGCTCGCCGCCTCGCGCACCGACACCAGCACCGGCAGGTGTTCGACGACGAGGTCCAGATAATTGCGCACGCGCTTGAGTTCGTCCTCCGAGCGGCGCCGCAGGTCCACGTCCATCAGCGCCAGGATCATGCCGCGCTCGGGCAGCGTCGGGTCGATCGGCCGCGCGTTGCCGGCGCACCAGAAGGTCGAGCCGTCGGCGCGCCGCATCTGCTTCTCGAACATGGTCTCGCCGCCGTTTGGCTGCGCGCACACCTCGTTCCAGTCGATCGGATCGGCGAACAGCGCGCCGATCTGCAACTCGCGCAGGTCGGCTTCGGCGTAACCGAACATGCGCACCGTCGCCGCGTTGGCCTTGACGATCAGCTCGTCGGCGACATAGACCATCGCGATCAGCGCGTTGTCGAAGATCAGCTGCAGTTCGGCGAGCGTGGCGCGCAGCTCGCGCTCGGAACGCCTGCGTTCGTCGACGTTGACGAACGCGAAGATGTAACCCAGCTCGGGCCGCTCCGGGTTGACAGCGCGCCCCTGCACCGCGACCCAGATCGGCTCGCCCTTGCGGCGGAACATGTGCAGCTCGAATTCGCAGACGCCGCGTTCGTTGATGTCGGCGTAGCGCTCGGCGAGACTCGCCAGCAGCAGCTGATCGGTCGGATGCGCGAACAGCTGCATCTGGTTGACCAGCCCGCCCGGCTCGCAGGCGAGCAGCTCCTCCATCGCGCTGTTGGCGCGCACCGGGCGGCCGTCGCGCACGAACAGCAGGCCGACCAGCGCCGTGTCGAACATCAACTGGCTCTCCGCGAGCAGCGTCTGCAGTTGCGCTTCCTGCGCCTTGCGCTCGGAGATGTCGAGGATCGAGGCGATCAGCCCGCTGGCATGCGTGCGCGGATCCACACCGCGCACCGACACCAGCCCCCAGAAGGTGCGGCCGTCGCGGCCGCGCATCTGCGCTTCGAACGCGTGCAGCTCGCCGCCGGCGAGCCGCGCCTGCGACGCCGCCGCCTGCGACTCGTACTCGGACTCCGCGACGAACAGCGCCGCGAAGCGGCGGCCGATCAGGTCGGCGCCGTCGCCGCCGAACATCAGATACGCCTGCGCGTTGCAGCGGATCACGCGCTCGCCGGCCAGATGCAGCACGGCCACCGAGGTGGTGTCGAGCACGACGTTCAGTTCCAGCAGCGAGCGCGACAGCGCCTCGCGCTGACGCTTCATCTCGGAGACGTCCTGGAACGTGTAGATCGCCTCTTCGGCCTGGCGGCCCGCAATGCGCGCGCTTTCCGCGGCCCGCTCGTTCGAATGGATCGGCCGCGCCTGCACCAGGCACCAGATCGGCTCGCCGTCGCGCCGAAACAGCACCACCTCGGCGCTGGTCGTCTGGTACGGCCGCACCGCGGGCAGCCCCGACACCTCGCTCGGCGCGCGGTTCGCGTGGTCGCGGCACAGGTCCCACAGCGACATGCCGATCACTTCGCCGTCGCCGTAGCCGAACATCTGCGCGAACTCGCGGTTGGCGAGCAGGATCTTGCCGTGCAGCGCCTGCACCACGCCGACGGTCATCGTCTCCAGCAGCGTCTGCTGGTCGCGCAGCAGCACCTGCAACTGCTCCTCGGCGGTCTTGCGCTCGGTGAAGTTCTCCAGCACGAGCAGGTAATGGCGCTCGCCGTCGGCGCCGGCCCAGGCGCGCAGCGTGAGCTTGACCCAGGCCTCGTGTCCGTCGCGACGGCGCACGCGACGATCGCTTTCCGTCGCCGACTGCGCGCCGGCCGCGATCGCGGCGCGCAGCCGCGCCATCGCGCCGGCGTCGTCGACCGCGAACAGCGCCGCGGGATCGCCGCCGACCAGTTCGTCCGCCGGCACGCCGACCAGCTCGCCGGCGGCGCGGTTGGCCTGCACGATGCGAAAGCCGGCATCCAGCAGCAGGTTGGCGACCGGGCTTTCCTCGAAGATCGTGCGGAACCGCCACACCGCGTCGGTCAACTGCGCCTCGATGCGCTTGCGGTCGGAGATGTCGCGCACCAGCCCGAAGATGAACTCGCGGTCCCCGTGTTCGACCCGCTGCAGCACCAGGTCCACCGGGAACTCCGAACCGCGCTTCGTGCGGTAGCGTGCCTCGCCGTGGAAGGCGCCGCGCCCTTCGAGCTCGCCCAGGATCTCGGCGAAGCCCTCCGGCGTCAGCGACGCGTCGATCGCCGCCAGCGGCATGCCTTTCAACTGGTCGCGCGCGTAGCCGAGCCAGGCGAGCGCGGTTTCGTTGGCGTCCAGTACCGTGCCGTGACGGTCGATCTCCAGCACCATCTCGCCGGCCGAATCGAGCGCGTGGCGCAGCGCGGCGAGCGAGGTCTCGGCAAAGCGCTCGCGATCGATGCGTTCGATCGTGACGAACACGCCGTCGAAGCGCCCGCGGGCGTCGTACACCGGCGTGCGCTTGACGCGCAGCCAAGGCTGGCGGGCGCCGCCGAACTGGTACTCGGTGGTCTGCGGCGAGCGCAGCGTCCCGTCGCGCATGCGCGCGAGCTGTCGCATGATCTCCGGGTGCGCGGCGATCTCCGGCACCTCGTCCGGCCGCCGGCCGATGACCGCGTCGGCCGGCACCCCGAGCAGTTCTTCAAGGTGGGCGTTCCACGCGCGGTAGCGCAGATGCCGGTCGAGCACGCACACGCCGATGCGCGCGGCCGACAGCATCGTCTCGATGAAATCGCCTGCCTCGCGCGATTCGCGCAACGCGGCCTTCGGCACGGTGACGTCGCGCAACACCGCCGTCACGTGCCGCACCGTGCCGGCCGTGGCGTGCTCGATCGCCAGCCGCACGTCGAACAGCTTGCGCCCGGTCGGATGCGGGAACGCGAACTTGAACCAGCGGTTTTCCTCGCTTTCGAGCACGGCACCGAGGTTGCCCTCCCACAGCGGCGCGAAAGCGGCAAAGCGCTCGACCTCGCCGAGCCGCCGGCCGAGAAACTCGCGCCGCGCCACCGCGGTGGCGCGTTCGAGCGCAGGGTTGGCGTACACGACGCGCAGCGCTTCGTCGAAGCGCACGATCGCGTCCGGGCTCTCCTCGAAGAAGACGGGCGGTGGCGCGTTCGCGAGCAGCGCTTCGGCGCGCTGCGCGGCCAGCGGCGCGGCCGCGGCGCCGCGCCGGTTGCGCA
>JBBIQI010000213.1:0-5663 GCA_037442465.1 Burkholderiales bacterium | reverse complement strand
GAGACAGAAGCGGCGCCCACGCGGGCGAAACCGACTCGCAATGTTGTGGCGTCACGAGACTGGGAGCCCATGGCCGAAAAACGGGGCGCGGCCGCTGCCGAAGACACGATGCCCCGATCGCGCTGACGGAGTTCGTGGACGGCCTGGATCCAGAGCAAGCAGACGTTTCCTCCGAAGCTGCCAGCCCAGGAGCATTGCGTCGTACGCCAAATCTCGCGCAGCGGAAGAAAGCGTACGGCGCCGGCCCAAGGTCGACCCCCGCCATCCGACGTCTGGGCCCGCTTGCGCAGGCCCTGCTTATTGCGTAGCGCCGAACACTGAAGGACGATCGCCATGCCCGAAGTCCTCCTCGTCCTCACCAACTGCCCCGACGAAGAAGTCGCCGAGCGCATCGCGCGCGCGCTGGTCGACAACCGGCTCGCCGCCTGCGTGAACCAACTCGCACCGGTCGACTCGATCTACCGTTGGCGCGGCGTCGTCGAGGCGGCGACCGAGGTGCCGCTGCTGATCAAGTGCACGCGCGAGCGCTATCCGGCGGTCGAAGAAGCGATCCGCCAGCTCCATCCCTACACGGTGCCCGAGATCATCGCGCTGCCGGTCGTCGCCGGTTATGCGCCCTACCTGCGTTGGGTCGACGACGAAACTCAGCCTCCGCTGACTGCCTGAACGGCGTCGCGCCGGCGGCCGCAGCCGGCGAACTGCGCGAACCCGCGCCTCGGTATCGCGGCTTCCCGCCGACTGCGTCCGCCCGCGTGCGGTCAGCCCGCCCCACGTGTGAACGCGGCAATCTCCCACGCGCCGCTCGCTTCGTCGTGACGCAGCACGTAGACATGTCCGTCGTCGGCCTCGACGCGGAACCAGCGCTGCGCCGGCGCGAACCAGCGATCGACGATCGCACGCACGGCGAGCCGCCGATCGCCGAGCCAGAAAGCGACCGGCTCCTGTTCGCCGCGATAACCGGCGTAGCACTCGACGCGGATCGACATGGTGCGAAGATACGCGCCTTGCCCGGCAACGGCATCGCGGCTCGATGAAGACCTGGGTTGCGCCGTTTTCGGCATCAACGTCGGCGGCAACCGGGCGCTGCCGATGAAGTCGCTCGTCGCCGCGTTCGAATCGACCGGCTGCGCCGACGTCCGCACCTACGTGTAGAGCGGCAACGCCGTGTTTCGTAGCGCTGCGTTGCAGGCTGCGCGGCTCGCGGCGCGCAGCCTGCGGGTGGTCGGCGCGTGGTCGGCGCGCGCCGAAGGCTATGCTGTTCGCCAATGCAGTTGCACGTTCCAGATCCCGCGTTCACCGGTTCCGCGCAGGCGCGCGCGCACTTCAGGCTCGCGGCACCGCTTGCGCTCGGATTCGTCGCGCTGCTGTGGCTGATCCTCCTGATGAACTGGGCAGCGGATGTGGATCCGGCGCCGTTCGGCGTTCGTCCGCGCCAGCTCGCCGGCGCGCTCGGCGTCTTGTCGGCGCCGCTGGTGCATGGCGACTTCGCGCATCTGGTCTCCAACACGGCGCCGCTTGCGGTCGTCGGCACCGCGATGCTGTTCCTCTATCCGGGCGCGTCACTGCGGATGCTGCCGGCGATCTATCTCGGGCCGGGCATCGCCGTCTGGCTGTTCGGCCGCGACTCGGTCCATCTTGGCGCCAGCGGACTCGTCTATGGCCTCGTCGCCTACGTGTTCGTCGCCGGACTCCTGCGCCGCGACCGCCGCGCGATCGCCGCCTCGCTCGTCGTCGCCTTCATGTACGGTTCGCTCGCCTGGGGCGTGCTGCCGACGCGCGAGCCGGTGCCGTGGGAAACGCATCTCGCAGCGGCGCTGATCGGCGTCGCGGGTGCGTTCGCCTTCCGACGGCTCGATGTGCCGCCGCGCAAGCGGTATGCGTGGGAGGGCGCGGGGCCTGAAAGCGAGGAAATCCACGAACACGGTGACGATCCATCGCGAACGGCAGAGAAGCGCGCGTCTCACAACGATTGAGTCCCGTGACGCTATCCGTCCGTTCACGTCAAGACTCGCAACTCGACTCACGGGGCGGCCTGCGCCCGGAGCTGAGTTTTCAGGTCGGACGCGAGAAAGGTTATCGCGTATGTAGGTGTGAAGTGCAGACGGTCGAATCGGGGCCGTCATTGAGAGGGGACGAATTGTCCAAGAGTGCGTTCTTCGCTGAGATCTAGTCCCCGGCCGATTTGAGTGGCATCCCCATCCGCACGAGGTAGGTGAGCAGATGACGAAACGGGATCTATTCGACGAGGCGGTCGTCTCCCGGTTCCTGGCATTCATGCCCGAAGTTGACTGTCTCCAGGTAAGGACGCCAGGTAGGTTCGATCGAGCAGCATCATGGGCACCTCGAGACTATGTGTGCGGCGATCTGTTGCTGCGATTCTTCCCGGAAAGAGGGATTGAAACGACGTATGACATGACCGTAAAGGTTGCGGCTCGGGCGAGAAGCGACTTTGTCGATCTAACCGACGCACTGATCGCAGTCGGCGCGTTGTCTGAATCTGCTCGGACGATCGACCTCGAAACGCAGGCACGCCGGCTCTCGACGCATCGCGGTGAGCTGATTCGCCATCTGTCTCGTTGACCCTTGAACGGCGCCGGCGTCACGACCCGCACCGTCTACGCCCCGGTCACCGACCGCCTGCAGCAGATCCTGGTCGGGCGCAACGGCGGGGTGGAGGTGCAGGACCACACGTACGCGTTCAACGCTCTCGGCCGGCTGGAGAGTTTCACCGACGGCCAGGCGCTACTCAACGAGGTCTACGGCTACGACGGCTTGAACCGCCTGCGCACCGTCACCCGCACCGGGGCAGTCGCCGGCACCGACAGTGTGGCCTACGACGCGCTGGGCAACATCACGTTCAAAAGCGGCGTCGGCACCTACGCGTACAACCCCAGCGGTGCGAATTCGGTGCGGCCGCATGCGGTCGCCTCGATCGCCGGCACCGTCTACGGCATGGCCAACCCCAGCTTCACGTATGACGCCGCCGGCAACCTCACCGCCGGGCTGGGGCGCAGCTTCGAGTACACCAGCTTCAACCTGCCGAGTCGCATCACGCAGGGCGCACTGGTGGCCGACTTCACCTACGACGCCGACTACGGCCGCATCAAGCAGGTGGCCGGCGGCGTGACCACGGTTTATCTGAATCCGCGCATCGATGCGGGCGGCACCTACACCAAGGAGATCAACGGTGCCACCACCACCCACCGCTGGATCGTCTATGCCGGCGGCCGCCCGGTGCTGGAGATGCAGCGCACCGACAGCGGTGCGACGCAGACCTGGCAGCCGCGCGGGTACCACGTCAACCACCTGGGCAGCCTGGTGGCGCTCACCGACGAGAGCGGCGCCGTCAAGGAAAGGCTGTCGTACGACGCCTGGGGCAAGCGGCGCAATCTCGACGGCACGGCCGATCCGAACGCCCCGCCCAACGGCATCAAGTCAACGACCACGCCGCGCGGGTTCACGCTGCACGAGCATCTGGAGGGCCTCGGGCTCATCCACATGAACGGGCGCATCTTCGATCCGCTGCTGGCGCGCTTCATGACCGCCGATCCGCTGCTCAACGATCCGGCCAACCTGCAAAGCCACAACCGCTACGCCTACGTGCTGAACAGCCCGTTCATGTACACCGATCCGAGCGGCTTCAAGCCGTTCTGGAAACAGAAGTGGTTCAGGACGGTGGCGGCGGTGGCGGCGGTCGCGGTCGTTGGTCCGTGGGTCGCAGAAGAGGTCATGTGGTCGCTCGCGGCCACGAACGCCGAGGCAGCCGCAATTGGCAATCTGGCGGGCGCTGCAGTCGGCGGAGGACTTGCAGGCGGAGTCCAGTCCGGATCGATCGAGGGAGTTCTGAACGGCGTCGCGTTCGGCGTGATCACGTCCGGTATTGGCGCCATCCCGAGCGACCTGGGCCGACTGGCCGGCCACGCCGCAGTCGGCTGCGCCTACGCGGCTGCGGGCGGTGCCGACTGCGGCGCCGGAGCGACTTCGGCAGCGTTCACGTTCCTTGCGGCGGCGGCCATGCCCGACGCGATCGCAGCGAACCGTGCCTACGGCTATGCGTACATCGCCGCCTCCGGTTGCCTTGGGGCGCGCATTGGCGGCGGGAAATGTTCCGAAGGCAGTTGGAACGCCGCCTTGTCAGCGGCGATGCAGTACGCGTACAACCACGAGTGGCACTCGATCGGACAAAACGCCGCGCGAGGGAAGGCGGCCGAGGCCTTGACAATCGAGGCCGCCGAAGCCGCGGGATACCGGGTGGAACGCGGGGTAATGCTCAGAATTGCGGCTAACGGCGAAATCATCGATGCGATCGCCGACTACGCGTACCGGGTCGGTGACCGCATAGTCTTCGGAGAGGTTAAGGATGGCGTTGGCGCCAAGTTCTCCGCCAACCAGAAGGCCGTGTATGAAGCTCTAAGCAAAGGCAATGCATGGATCGTCTCGGAAGCGAAAGCGGCCGCGCTTGGCCTACGAGCAGGAGAGGCGATCGGCCTGAATCGAGCGTTGACAATCACAGCCGCGGAAGGAGGCAGAGCGCTGGCACAGGCCGGACGATTCCTTGGCGTTCGCGCATCAGGCGCATTCTCTCTGCTCATCCGCGGAGCGGCGTCGGGCACCGCAGTGGGTGTGATCCTGGACTTTGTTCTCAACGTTCCCGAGGCATACTGACATCGAAGCGCGCGCTGCGTCGGAAGTCGATCCTCTGACCATGAAGGGAAACGCACTCGTCAATGCCTTCGTGAGGCATCTCGATGAACTGTTGGGAGCGGAAGGTCTGACTTTGGCCTCTGATTCCGCGCACGAAACGGAGTGGCGCGGACCGCTGTTTGAGGGCAACGACGCGTTTCTTCGAGTAGTGTTCGACGCTAACTCAGACAAGCGCGTTCGGACGAGAGCCTCGGTAGGGTTAACTTCACGTTTTCAGGCCCACCTAGAAAGAAGTCTTCGGCTCTGGGAGTGCTTGCCCGCTGGTACGTTCGACATTGAAGTGCGACAGCAGGCTCAGACGATCACAATACTGGACGCTTGGCTTGAATGGTTGATGGTCGGGGGGAAACTCCCGATTCCTCGCCTTGAGTTCGATCATGACAGCCACACACACTGCGCGGCAGTTGTCGCCAACGCTGTTCTGCTGCATGGCAGGGTTCTGTGGAGGAGATGTACGTCACCGGCGATGGCCGTTGATTTGTTGCAGCGGCTGGACGAATACCCAGGCGAAAACAGAAACGGTGCACCTACAAGTTCGGATCGCTTTCTGTTTGCCGCAGTACTGCACTTCTTAGCGGGAGAGTTGCCGCTAGCAAGAGAGGAACTTGATCTCGCCCTTCGACATGAAGCGGCGAAGGCAAACCGGCTCGGCCTGCGCAAGGATGCGATTGAGGCATATCACTGCACCGTTGAAAGGGTCCGTGAGTATCTTGATCATCCGTTCGCTCTAGAGAGTGCCGCCTATGGCCTGTACACCGGCAACGGTAGGTCATCACCGGTAGAACAGCGCCGTTTGCTGCTGGGTGAGTCAGAGTCAGGTTCTGCCTGATCGGCCGCAACCATTGGCGACTGGGTCGTTGTCTCGGCGTCCTCATCTGCCAGTCGGAGGGTCGACGACCGTCTTCGCCCCGGTCACCGACCGCCTGCAGCAGATCCTGGTCGGGCGCAACGGCGGGGTG
>JBBIQI010000212.1:0-5665 GCA_037442465.1 Burkholderiales bacterium | reverse complement strand
GCCTAACGTAATTTCACCGCTACCGCCGCCACCGAATAACCTGGCCCGGTAGCGGTCAACCGGACTGGGCGGAGACGCGGAATGCCGCACCGCGCCTTGCTTTGCGTGCAGGCATCGGGACTTTTCCGGATACGAACGGAAACCGCGGAACCCGCCACTCGACCCTCCCGATCAGTAGCGCGGACCGGGTTCGACCGCGTCTTCCGCGTCATTACCGCCGGCCGCGACCGCCGCAAAGCTTACGGTCGCGGCCGGCGCGCGTCGACGGCACTGCACGCTGCCCTGCGCTCGGCGCACCTCGTCGGCACGGTCGACCGCGCCCGCCGGCATGAAACGTCCACCGACGACGGCGGATCGTGTCGGGCGCGCCCGCTGCCCGGGGCCGGGTTTCGTCGTCACGCGCACCGAGCCGCGGCGTGTCGCACGCGCCGCGGGCGAGCGCGTGCGACCCGGTCGCCGCGCCGTACGCGCAACGACGCCCACCCGCGCGCGGATCCGCCGCTTGTCGCGGCGGCGCGGCGTCAGCCGATCGATCCCATCGGCCCCGGATAGCTCACTTCTTCGAGCTTGCCCGTATCCACGTCGTAGATGAATCCGCGCACCGTGACCGCGTCGGGGCCGCTCGTGGGTATCCAGGGATGGTTCAGGATCGCCGACATGCCGCGGCGCACGTCCCAGGACAGGCGCTCGATGTTCTTGGCATCGCGCGGCGCATCCAACGGCTCGATGGCCCCGCGGAAAGCGTGGAATGCGGACGGCGTGGCGGAGCACTTCTTGCAGCTCATGAACGCGCGGCCGGTGGCCTGGCCGAGCAGTTTCTCCGCAGCGGGATCGCCTTCCAGCCCGGCCTTGAGCAGATCGTCGGTGAAGGCGAGCATGCCGCAGCGCGTGTGATGGATCAGGATGATCTCGTTGGTGTTGAGCAGGTGGTGCGAGATGATCAGGCAGCGGATCGCGTCGTCGGTGACGACGCCGCCCGCATTGCGGATGATGTGGGCGTCGCCCGTCTGCAATCCGAGCAGGTCTTCCACGTCGAGCCGCGCGTCCATGCACGCCACGACCGCCACCCGCTTGGCCGGCTGGATCGGCTGCTTGCCCGGATAGCTCGCCTTGTGCAGCGTCTCGCCCGCTGCGTAGCGCCGGTTGTTGGCCAGGAACTGCTCCGTCATCGAAGTTGCCATGCTGGGTCCTCCTTTTCGAGGTCGACCTGTCTGCGATGTCACTTCGCTCGCGCCGCCCGGAGCGGCGTGGGCGCGGTGGCCTGCACCGTGCCGCGGAAGGTCGTGCGCGGGATGTCGCGTCCACGGGCACGCGCCCGCAGCGCGGGCGCCTTCATTGTGCGCCGGTCGGCGTCGGTCGCGCGGTACTGTGAGCCGCGCCGGCGCTCCATGCGTAGTCCATCTGGCGCGCGGTGGCAGCGGCCAGCGCCGGCGAAACCAGGCGGCCGACCAGATGCAGAGACATGTCGATGCCGGCGGAAATGCCGGCCGACGTGACGATCCTGCCCTGTTCGACCCAGCGCGGGCCGTCGACCACCTGCAGCGCAGGAAACGACGCCGCGAGCTCGGCCTGGTCCTCCCAGTGCGTGGTGACCGGCCCGCCTTGCAGCACCCCGGCTTGCGCCAGGATGAAAGCGCCCGTGCACACCGAGGCCACGCACTCGCAGGCGGCGCCCTGCCGCGCGATCCAGCGCAGCACGTCGGGCTTGTGCAGCTCGGCGGTGACCACGCCGCCCGGCACGATCAGCACGTCGATGTCCGGGTGCGCGTCGATCTGGAAGTCGGGCACGATGCGCAGACCCGCGCGCGCGCGCACCGGCGCCGACGTCAGCGCGATGCTGAAGACCCGAAACGGGCCCGCCTGATCCGGATGCAGCCGCTCGTGGACGCGGCTGGCCGTCGTAAACACCTCGAACGGGCCGGCGAAGTCCAGCACCTCGACGTCCTCGAACAGGTAGATGCCGACGTTTCTGCTCATGGGTGCACGTCCGCTCGGCTGGCCCGATTCGTCGGAGTGCGCGCGGGGCACCGGCGTGCTCAGTGCGCCTCGTCCCAGTTGGCGCCGACGCCGACCTCGGCGATCAGCTTGACCTTCAGTTCTGCCACGCCCGACATCAGCTCGGGGACCTTGGCCTTGACCAGCTCGACCTCGGCGTCGGGCACCTCGAAGACCAGCTCGTCGTGCACCTGCATGACGAGTTTGCTTGCGAGCCGTTCGCGCCGCAGCCAGTCGGCCACCGCGATCATCGCCAGCTTGATGAGATCCGCCGCGGTGCCCTGCATGGGCGCATTGATCGCCGCGCGCTCGGCCGCGGCGCGGCGCGGGCCGTTGGGCGAATTGATCTCGGGCAACCACAGACGGCGGCCGAACACGGTCTCGACGTAGCCCTGCCGCTTGGCGAGCGCGCGCGTGGTCTCCATGTAGCGCGCCACACCGGGGTAGCGCGTGAAATAGCGGTCGATGTAGTTGCGCGCCGCGTCTTTGTCGATGCCGAGGTTCGACGCCAGGCCGAACGCGCTCATGCCGTAGATCAGCCCGAAGTTGATCACCTTCGCATAACGGCGCTGCTCGCTGGTGACTTCGCCGAGCGGCACGCCGAACACCTCGGCGGCGGTGGCACGATGGATGTCCTCGCCGGCGGCAAAGGCCGCGAGCAAGCCTTCGTCGCCGCTCAAGTGGGCCATGATGCGCAGCTCGATCTGCGAGTAGTCGGCCGAGACGATGCGGCTGCCGGGCGGCGCGATGAAGGCTTCGCGGATGCGGCGGCCCTCGGGCGTGCGGATCGGGATGTTCTGCAGGTTCGGCTCGGAGGACGCGAGCCGCCCCGTGACCGCGACGGCCTGCCCGTAGCTCGTGTGCACGCGGCCCGTGCGCGAATCCACGCTCGCCGGCAGCTTGTCGCAGTAGGTGGACTTCAACTTCGCCAGCGCGCGGTACTCCAGCAGCGTCTTGGGCAGCGGGTAGTCGAGTGCGAGCTTTTCCAGCACTTCTTCGTCGGTCGACGGCGCGCCGCTCGCGGTCTTTTTCACGACCGGCAGCCCGAGCTTGCCGAACAGGAGCTCGCCGATCTGCTTGGGGCTGCCGAGGTTGAACGGATGGCCCGCGAGTTCGTGCGCGCGCGCTTCCAGCTCGGCCATGCGCGCGGCCAGTTCGCGGCTTTGCGCGAGCAGCTTGTCGCGGTCGACGAGCACCCCGGTGCGCTCCATCTCGAACAGCACGCGCGAGACGGGGATCTCGATCGCCTCGTACACGTAGCGCAGCCGCGCGTCGTCGGCGATGCGCGGCCATAGCGCGTCATGCAGCGCGAGCGTGACCTCGGCGTCTTCGGCGGCGTACTCGGTGGCGCGCTCGATCGACACTTCGTCGAAGCCGATCCGGTTCGCGCCCTTGCCGCACACCTGCTCGTAGGTCATCGTCGTGCGCCCCAGATGCCGCTCGGCGAGCGAGTCCATGTCGTGGCTGCGGTGCGGCTCCAGCACGTAGCTTTGCAGCAGCGTGTCGTGCGCGATGCCTTCGAGGCGGATGCCGTGGTTGGCAAACACGTGCGCGTCGTACTTCAGGTGCTGGCCAACCTTCCTGCGATGCGCGCTTTCGAGCCAGGGCTTGAGCTTCGCGAGCGTGGCGTCGAACGGCAACTGCGCCGGCGCGCCGGCATAGCGGTGCGCAAGCGGGATGTAGCAGGCGCGATGCGGCTCGACCGCGAGCGAGATACCGACGAGCCGCGCGGCCATCGGGTCGAGCGAAGTCGTCTCGGTGTCGATGCAGGTGAGTTCGGCGCCGTTGATCTTCGCGAGCCAGTTGTCGAGCTGGGCGTCGGTGAGGACGGTCTCGTAGTGCACCGGCGGTTTGGCTCGCTCGCCTGCAGCCGGGCGGAGCCGGTTCGCGCCGCCCTGCTCCGCGTCGCTGGCATCGGCGTCGGCGACGAGCGGTGCGGTGGACGGGTCGGCATCGGAGCCGGGTTCGCGGGCGACGGCATCGCCCGCTGCGCGTTTTTGCCCGTTGGAAGGTGAGTCGTCCGACAACGCTTCGCCGAGCTCCTTCAGAAAGCTCTTGAACTCCCAGCGCGCGAACAGCTCGCGCAGCTTGTTCTTGTCGGGCGGCTGCGCCTGCAGCGTGTCGAAGTGCGGCACGTGCGCGGCGATGTCGCTGTCGGTCTTGATGGTGACCAGCGCCTTCGCGGTCGGCAGCCAGTTCAGCGCGCGGCGCAGGTTCTCGCCGACCACGCCGCCGATCTCGTCGGCGTGCGCGACGATCGCGTCGAGCGACCCGTACTGCTGCAGCCACTTGGCGGCGGTCTTCGGGCCGACCTTGTCCACACCGGGCACGTTATCGACCGCATCACCCACCAGCGTCAGATAGTCGACGATCTGCTCGGGCTCCACGCCGAACTTGGCAACTACGCCCGAGACGTCGAGCTTTTCGTTGCTCATCGTATTGACCAGCGTGACATGCTCGTCGACGAGCTGGGCGAGGTCCTTGTCGCCGGTCGAAATGATCGTGCGCACGCCGCGGCTCGCGGCCTCGCGCGCGAGCGTGCCGATCACGTCGTCGGCCTCGATGCCCTCGATTTCCAGCACCGGCCAGCCAAGCGCGCGCGCCGCCTGGCGTATCGGTCCGAGCTGCCGCGCCAGATCGTCGGGCATCGGCGGGCGGTTGGCCTTGTACTGCGGATAGATGTCGTCGCGGAAGGTCTTGCCCTTGGCGTCGAACACGCAGGCCAGGTAGTCGGCCGGGATCTGCTGGCGCAAAAGCTTCAGCATCGACACGAATCCGCGGATCGCGCCGGTGGGTTCGCCGGTCGAAGTCCTTAGATCGGGGAGTGCATGAAATGCGCGGTATAAGTAGCTCGAGCCGTCGACGAGCAGTAGGGTCTTCACAGGAGAGCCGTATGTTGGACCGTCAGAAGAACATCCCGAGCCTGCGGGCCGTGACGATGCCCGAGCGCGCCACGAGCCAGAAGGCGCGCGAGTCCTGGCACCTGTGGGGGATTATCTCCGAGTTCGTCGAGGCGACCGAGCGCCTGTCCGAGATCCGCCCCGCGGTGTCGATCTTCGGCAGCGCGCGACTGAAGGAAGATTCGCCGATCTACCGGCAGACCGTGGAGATCGCGCGCAAGCTGTCGGACGCCGGCTTCGCGGTGATCAGCGGCGGCGGGCCCGGCGTGATGGAAGCCGCCAACCGCGGCGCGTTCGACGGGCGATCGCCGTCGGTCGGGCTGAACATCGAACTGCCGCGCGAGCAGCACGGCAACGCCTACCAGGACATCTCGCTGCGGTTCCGGCACTTTTTTGCGCGCAAGGTCGCGTTCGTCAAGTACGCGGCGGCCTACGTCGTGATGCCCGGCGGCTTCGGCACGCTCGACGAGCTGACCGAGGCGCTGACGCTGATCCAGACCGGCAAGGGGCGCAGGATTCCGCTCGTGCTGGTGGGCTCGCGCTTCTGGCAAGGGCTGCTCGACTGGATGCGCGAGCGGCTCGTCGCCGACGGCATGATCGACGCGCAGGATCTGGACCTGATGAAACTGGTCGACGACAGCAACGCGGTGGTCGCCGCGATCTTCGACTTCTACGAAGCGCGCGGCTTCGCGCAGACCCCGGCCGAGCGCGAGCAGTTGCTGTATCTGTAGCGCGGGGCCGCGGGCTACAATGCGGCCGGGATTTTCGCC
>JBBIQI010000211.1:0-5705 GCA_037442465.1 Burkholderiales bacterium | reverse complement strand
ACCCCACACGAACCAGGCGTAGCCGCCCATGTGGAGAAAGTTTTCGAGGCTGCCCCAATGCATCGTCCGCCTTCCTGTCGCTAGCCGCGCACCAGTTCCTGCACCCAAGCGGCGCGCCGCTCGCGCTCGAGCAGGATCGCGCGCACGCGCACCAGCACCGCCGCGATCGCGTACATCCAGAACGCAAACACCATCAGCAGCATGCCGGTCAGCATCGTCGCGGCCATCGACGTGCCCCCGGGCTTGACCGACGCGCCCTGGTGCAGCGTGTTCCACCACTGCACCGAAAAGTAGATGATCGGCACGTTGACCACGCCGACGAGCGCGAGCACGGCGGCGGCCTTGTCGGCGCGGCGCGGATCGTCGATCGCGGCCTGTAGCGCGATAAAGCCCAGGTACAGGAACAGCAGGATCAGCGTCGAGGTCAGCCGCGCGTCCCACACCCAGTAGGCACCCCAGGTCGGGCGCCCCCACAGTGCGCCGGTCCACAGCGCGATGAACGCCATCAGCGCGCCGGTCGGCGCGATCGCACTGGCCATCATCGCCGACAGCCGCGTGTTGAAGACGAGCCCGACGCCCGCCCAGAACGCCATCACGACGTACAGGAACATCGCCATCCAGGCCGCCGGCACGTGGATGAAGATGATGCGGTAGCTCTCGCCCTGCTGGAAGTCGGTCGGCGCCACGAAGAAGCCCACGTACAGCCCCGCAACCGCGAGCACGGCGGCCAGCGCAGCGAACCACGGCACCATCCGCCCGGCAAGCGGATAGAACACGTGCGGCGCGGCGAAGCGGAACAGGCTGAAGCCGGAGCCGGCGGTGGCGGTCGATGACATGATCGGAGCGCAGTCTACGGGCAGGGTCCCGGCGAAATTTGTCTTGCCGCAAACCGGTGCCCGCTTTCGTAACCGTAACCGAGCCTGTGACAATAGTGCAGTCGCGAGATTCCCCAAGACGGTGCGCTAGTCCGAAAGTTGCCTGGCGGCGAACTGCCGCATCGGCGCGGCGGCGCCGGGCCGTGGATTATTCCACAGAGATCCTTAACGCCGCGGCGATTGCCCACGGCGCCAGTACGGCAGCGCCCAGCGACATCGCGCCGAGCAGCAGCAGATGACCCTGCGGCGACAGGCCGCCCGCGGCCGTCTCGACCGCCCCGGCGCCGAAGATCAGCACCGGCACGTACAGCGGCAGCACCAGCAGCGTGATCAGCACGCCGCCGCCGCGCAGGCCGAGGGTGAGCGCCGCGCCGACCGCGCCGATCAGCGACAGCGCCGGCGTGCCGAGCGCGAGCGACGCGACCAGGATCGCCGTGGCGCCTGCGTCCAGATCGAACATCACGGCCAGCAGCACCGCCATGCCGGTGATCGGCAGCCCGGTGACGAGCCAGTGCGCGGCGGCCTTGGCCAGCACGATCACCGGCAGCGGCTCGCCGGTCAACAGCATCTGTTCGAGGGTGCCGTCGGCGTAGTCGTTGGCGAACAGGCGATTGAGCGACAGGATCGCCGCCAGCAGCGCGGCGACCCAGACGATGCCGGGCGCGATCGTGCGCAGCGTGTTCAGCTCGGGGCCGACGCCGAGCGGCACCATCGTCACGACGACGACGAAAAACAGCAGCGTGTTGGCGACGTCGGCGCGCTGGCGGAACGCGAGCAGCAGGTCGCGCCGCACGACGGTGGCGATCGTGCGCATCATGCGACCGGCTCCGCCACGCGCAGGTCGAGCCGCATCACGTGGCCCGGCAGCGGCACCTCCTGGTGCGTCGTCAGCACGACGCAACCGCCGCGCGCAAGCTGCGCGGCGACGAGCTTGGTCAGCACGGCCACGCCGCGCACGTCGAGCGCGGTGAACGGCTCATCCAGGATCCACAACGGCGCGGCGTCGGCGAGGAGCAGCCGCGCCAGCGCGACGCGCCGCTTCTGCCCCTGCGACAGCGAGCGCGCGAGCGCATCCTCGAAGCCCGCCAGCCCGAGTGCGGCCAGCGCCTCGCGTGCGCGTGCGATCGAGCCGCTGCGGCCGGCGATCGCCGCCGCGTAGTGCACGTTCTCGGCCGCGGTGAGA
Organism: Burkholderiales bacterium; assembly: GCA_037442465.1. Classification (GTDB taxonomy): domain Bacteria; phylum Pseudomonadota; class Gammaproteobacteria; order Burkholderiales; family Burkholderiaceae_F; genus DSNY01. The sequence goes on along the minus strand of JBBIQI010000211.1, from coordinate 3,647 downwards.
TCGTCCTTCACGCCGTTGGCATGGCCGACGTAAGCGAGCGCCTGCCAGTATTCCTCGCGCAGCCTGCGCACGTTTTCGCCGCGCCAGCGGATTTCGCCGTGCGCCGGCGTCATCAGCCCGCACAGGATGCGCAGCAGGCTGGTCTTGCCGGCGCCGTTTTCGCCGGCGATGTGCATGCAGGTGCCCGCGTCGACGCGGAACGATAGATGCCGAAACAGCAGCCGCTCGCCGCGCACGCATTCGAGGTCGATCGCTTCGAGCATGTTCGCTTCGCGCCGCCGATCCGACAGCCGCTTTCTCTCCGATCTTTGTTCACGCTCACGCGCGCCGGCGCAAGCGGCTCAGCCGCGGCAACCTCCGCGTGCCACGCAGGCCGACGCAAGCCGTACGCGCTTGGCTGCGACGCGGCCGGCCGCGAAGGGTAAGCGACGGCTGCCGCCCCCACAAGTCGGCGGCGGCGGCGCACCCGCTTGATGCAGGTCACCCGCGTCGCGCGACGGGCACAGACGAAAAAAGGGCCGCGCCAGCGGCGCGGCCCGAGTCGCTTCGAACAGCTTCTTCAGAACTTGTATTTGGCGATCAGGTACACGATGTTCGCCTTGTAGCTGGGGTTCGCGTACCAGCCCGACAGGTAGCTCGTGCTCGCGTTGATCGGCGTGAGCGGAACGACGTAGGTGTACCCGTTGAACTGCACGTCGTTGAACTTCAGCTCTTCGTACGAGTAGCCGCCGGTCAGCTCCCAGTTACGGTTGGCGCGGTAGATGCCCTTGAGGTTGAACGCCCATTTCTCGTTGTTGCCGTAGTTCGTGATCGGCACGAGCGTGGCCGCGGGCGCGCCGCTCGGCAGCGCCTGCGCGGTCACCGCGACGTCGCCTTCGCTGCGGCCCCACAACACCGAGCCCTTGACCATCAACTGTTCGCGCACCGGCCAGTCGAAGCCCAGCCCGAACGACGAGTTGGTGTCCTTGTTGCGCGCCGACCAGTTGAACGCGGTGGTCGTCGCCGGCTGGAACGGGTCGAAGCAGTTCGGCGAGGTCCCCGGGCAGGCGCCCGCGTTGATCGTGCGGTGGACCGAGTCGTACTTGATCACCTCGTAGTCGGCGAAGGCCAGCACGCGGAACACGTCGCGGTCGCCAAAAGCGGCCGTCAGATACAGCTCCTGGCGGTCGTCCTTCGTGCGGCCGAGCACGGTGTCCTTGTACTTGTTCTTCTTCAGATTCAACTCGATGCCGAAGTCGACGGTCGGCGCCGGCGCGAAGTCCAGCGCGAGCTTGACCAGATCCTGGTCGAGGTTCGACACGTCGTAACGCGCGACGAAGCGCTGCAGGAACAACGGGTCGTTGCCGTCGACGCCAAGGTTGCCGCCGACGAAGTTCGAACGGCGCTCGGTGAACTGGTACTTGACGCGCGCGGTAAGCAGGTCGAGCGAGCTGTTCTTCCACTCGACCGAGTATTTCTTCTCCTCGGTCTCCGTCGAGTCCTTGCGTTCGCGCTCGAGGTCCGAGTAGTCGAAGCCGGCGTTGAACTTGTTCTGCGGGTTCAGCCGGAAGCCCGCCTCGACGCCGTAGTTCTTCTTCTTGTAGCTGAACAGCTCGGTATCGCAGTCGGACACCGCCGGCGGGCCCGCCTGCGGGTTGTCGCCGCAGCCGAAGCCGGCGGGCAGCGCGAGAAAGTCGACCTTGCTCGACTCGTTCTTCTTCTCGAAGTGGTTCAGGTACAGCAGCGTGTCGATCTGCCGCGTCGGGTTCGAGGTCAGCGAGATCGAATACGTGTCGTACTTGATGTCGCCGCGGAACACCGCGCTGGTCGGATTGCTCGCCGGGTTGGTGCCGCCGGTCGACAGCATCGTCGGCAGGATCGCGACGTCGTTCTCGGCCGTGCTGGTCGTGTAGCGCAGCGCCAGCGCCGAGCCCAGCGGAAGCTGCTTGAAGATCGCGTTCGCGCTCCAGCGTTTGTAGTCGTTGTCGGGTGCGAGCGGCGTCGCGTCGAGCCCGACGAAGAAGTTGTTGCTCCAGCGCAGCACCGGGTTGTCGTTCTCGAACTTGCTCGACAGGAAGTTCAGCGACACCTGCAGCCGCTTGCTCGCGTAGCCACCTTCGAGCGACAGGTTCTTCGTCTTGTAGTCCACCGGTATCGCGAAGTCGACGAAACCGTTGACCGGGCTGGTGCCCTTGGCGTAGGACTGCAGCTTGTTGCCGTCGAAGACGATCTGGTTGGCGTCGACGCGCACGTACCACGGCGAGTTGAACGAGAACTCGAGCGCGCCGCCGTCCTTGCGGCGCTTGTACTCGAGGTCGTAGCTCGACCACAGCGCGGGGTTGCCGACCGTGGCGAGCGCCCCGGCAGACGTGTCGATCGTCTGCAGCGCCGTGCCGATGCCGGCGTACGGCGAGCGCGCGCCGAACGTGAAGTTGTGGCGCAGGCTGTCGCTGTAGAGCTGGTATTTGAACAGGCCGTAGCGGCCGCCGCGCACGTCGATGAACATGTCGTCGCGCGCGAGGTTCTCGCCGTACACGTCCAGGTAGTAGTTGCGGCTGCGGCCCTTGACGTCGATCACCGACAGCACGCCGTTGGCCAGGTCGCGGTACTCGTTGAGCTTGGCCGCGTCGACCGTGTCGTCGTCGACGTACAGCCCGCCAACGCCGACCGCGCCGCCGAGCTGGAAGTCCTGCGCCAGCGCGGGCGCGGCGACGAACAGGTTCGCGATCAGGACCGAGATCAGTTTGCGTGTCATGTCCGCCTCCTTATCGCGTGAAGAACTTGCCGCGGTTGCCCGGCGCGTTGCTGCCGTGGATCGCCTGGTGGCAGTTGATGCACGCACGGGCAAGGAAGCGGGTGTTCTGCGTGCCCGGCGCAAAACTGTTGTTGCCGCCGTAGAACGTGCCCGGATGGCGCGACCAGTCGTGGCAGTCCTGGCACAGGTTCGGCACCTTCTCGTTCAGCAGCTTCGCGTGGTTGGAGCCATGCGCGTTGTGGCACGACAGGCAGTTTTCCTCGACCGGCGCGTGTTCCCAGATGAACGGGCCGCGCTTGTCGCCGTGGCAGTCGATGCACAGCTGGTTGACCGACTCGTTCTTCACCATCGCGTGGCTCAACGCGCCGTGCGGGTTGTGGCAGTCCGAGCAGGCGACCTTGCCTTCGACGATCGGGTGGTGCGAGGTCTTGTTGATCTGCGCGCGGATGTTCTTGTGGCAGGTGTTGCAGGTCTCGTACTGCAGCTTGCGCTGCGTCGTCACGAAGGGACTGACCGACGGGTTGCCTGCCTTGCCGTGGATGTTGTGGCAGTCGTTGCAGGCGACGTCGTTCTTGCGGTGCTTGCCCGAATCCCAGAACGCGAGCTGGCGATGGCCGTCGTGGCAGGCCAGGCAGATCTGGCTCTTATCGTCGCCGGGCAGCTTCTTGGCGAAGCGGTTCGGCATGCCGATCTTGGTCGGGTCCTTCAGGTGCTCGGTCGCATCACCGTGGCAGGCCTGGCACAGCCGGCCGCTGGCGTCGTTGCGCGCCCCGTGCGCGGTCAGCGCGATCGACGTATGCGACTCCTCGTGACACTTGGCGCACACCGGCGTTTCCGCCGACGTCGCTTGCGCGAGCGCGGGTGAGGCGAAGACGAACGACAGCGCCACGGCGCCCGCGCTCATCAACGCGGC
>JBBIQI010000210.1:0-5723 GCA_037442465.1 Burkholderiales bacterium | reverse complement strand
GCGAACCAGCTACCCGCGCGCGCCTGAGGCGGCCAGCACGGTGAAGTCCTGCGCGTACCCGCGCAGCTTGCGCAGCAGCGCCGCGCGCTGCTCGTCGGAGGCGCTGTTGACGAGCTGCGCGATCAGCTCCGCATTGGCCTGCCGGAACGCGACGACGCGCTCGGCGCGTTCGCGTTCGGCCGGCCGCGCGAGCTGCGCGAAGTATTCGCGCACCCACTGTGTGGCGACGGCTTCGTCGGGGCGCTCGCGCCGGATGCGCGCGAGCACCGCGAGCAGGTCCTGCTGCCGTCGTTCGCGCTCGTCGATCCAGAACTGCTGACTGCTCGGCCGCGCCACGAGCGCGTTGCGGATCAGCTCGCGCTGCCGGTCGTCGAGCCGGCCGAACCACGACTCGGCGCGCTCCGTGTAGCGCCTGACGCGGTCGTCGAGCGACTCGCGCCCGGCGAAGCGCACCAGCTCGCGGCGCGCCTTCGAGGTGTCCTGCGCAAGCTTGCCCGCAAAGCGCTCGAGCTGCGCCGGCGCCAGCGTCAGCGCGAGCGCTGCGAGGTCGGGCGCGGCGCGTTCGCCGAGCACGGCGAGTCGCGCGTAAAGGTCGTCCTGAAACGCAAGCACGTCGGCCGTACTGATAGGTCCGGCCAGCTTCGCCCGCGCCCCTTCGATCAGCTCGGCGTAGCCGCGCAATTGGGTCGCGCGATGCCAGTCGAGCAGCGCACGGGTGCGGGCACGCGCCAGCGCTTCCTGCGCGTCGTCGAGATCGAAGTAGCTGTCGAGAGAATACAGCAGCAGCGTGTCGGCGTTGTTGTAGCCGAGCTGCACCGACGAGCACGCAGCCAGCACAAGCGCCGCGCTCGCCGCGATGAAGGCGCGCGCGCGGGCCCCGAGGGCAGCGAGCCGGTGCGAGGCGAACCCGGTGCTACGATGCTGCGCCTTCATCCGACCTCCTTTCCGCCGCGATGAACGTCGTCATCCTGGCCGCGGGCCAGGGCAAGCGCATGCGCTCGGCGCTGCCCAAGGTGCTACATCCGCTCGCAGGCAAGCCCATGCTAGCGCACGTGATCGACGCGGCGCAGGCGGCCGACCGCGCCTGCGGCGGCGTGGCGCGCATTGCGGTCGTGATCGGCCACGGCGCCGAGCAGGTGCGCCAGGCCTTCTCCGACCGCGCCGACCTGCATTGGGTGCTGCAGGAAACGCAGCTCGGCACCGGGCACGCGGTGCGGCAGGCGGCCGGCTGGCTCGACGACGCCGTTCCCACGCTCGTGCTGTACGGCGACGTGCCGCTGGTGCGGCCGGCCACGCTCGCGCGGCTGATGCGGGCCGCAGCCGATCACGTGGGCCTGCTGACGGTGCGGCTGCCCGACCCGGACGGCTACGGCCGCGTGGTCCGCGACTGGCACGGCAATGTGCTGAAGATCGTCGAGCAGAAAGACGCGAGCGACGAGGAGCGTCGCATCGACGAGGTCAACACCGGCATCCTCGTCGCGCCGACCGCGCGGCTGAAGCGCTGGCTCGCCGCGCTTTCGAACGACAATGCGCAGCGCGAGTACTACCTGACCGACGTGATCGCGCAGGCCGTGCGCGAGGGCGTGACGGTCGACGCGGTCGTCGCCGAGGAAGCCGAGGAGACGCTCGGCGTCAACAGCAAGGCGCAGCTCGCCGCGCTGGAGCGCGTCGCGCAGCGCCGGACCGCCGAGCGGCTGATGGAGGCGGGCGCCACGCTCGCCGACCCGGCGCGCATCGACGTGCGCGGCGAGCTGACGGTCGGCGCCGACGTGTTCATCGACGTCGGCTGCGTCTTCGAGGGGCGCGTGGAGCTGGCCGACGGCGTCCGCATCGGCCCGCACAACGTGCTGCGCGACGTGACCGTCGGCACCGGCACCGAGGTGCTCGGCTTCTGCTATCTGGAGCGCGCGAAAATCGGCGCGCACGCGCGCATCGGCCCGTTCGCGCGCACGCGGCCGGACGTCGTGCTCGCCGACGAGGTGCACATCGGCAACTTCGTCGAGGTGAAGAACTCCACACTCGGCCATGGCTCGAAAGCGAACCACCTCGCCTACGTCGGCGACGCCGAGGTCGGCGCCCGCTGCAACATCGGCGCCGGCACGATCGTCGCCAACTACGACGGCGCCAACAAGCACAAGACCGTGATCGGCGACGACGTGCACACGGGCTCCAACAGCGTGCTGGTGGCACCGATCACGATCGGCGCGGGGGCGACGGTCGGCGCCGGCTCGACCGTCAGCAAACAGGTGCCCGCCGGCAAGCTCACCGTCGCCCGCGCGCGGCAGCAGACGATCGAGCACTGGAAGCGCCCGACCAAGCAGAAGAAGTAGGGGGAACGGATGAGTGCACCGCTCGGCGCCGCGTGCGTGCCGCTGCGCGTCGACAGCCCGCGCCTGGTGCTGCGCTTGTTCGAAGATCGCGACTGGCAGCCGCTGCACGCGTATTACGGCGACGCCGACAGCACGCGCTACACCTTGCGGCGTGCGCTGACCGAAGCAGAAACCTGGCGCACGGTAGCCGGCATGGTCGGCCACTGGGTGCTGCGGGGCTACGGCCCATACGCGATCGTGCGCAAGGGCGACGACGCGGTGATCGGCACGGCTGGACTATGGTTTCCCAACGACTGGCCCGAGCCAGAGATCAAGTGGGCGCTGGTACCGGCGGCACGCGGGCGAGGCTATGCTCGCGAAGCCGCCGCCGCGGTACGAGCGATGGCGCGCGCGGCGCTGCCGGGGCTGCGACTGATCAGCCTGATCGACCGTGACAACGCACCGTCGATCAAGGTGGCTACGTCGATCGGCGCGACGTTCGAACGCGAAATCGATTTCCGCGACCGCCGCGCGCAGATCTACCGGCACGCCGACTGAGCGATATCGCCCCGCGCCGGGCGCGGCCCCTTCGTGCAAGAGGGCTGTCCTTCAAGCGTGCGCGGATCTTCCGCGCGATCCGCATTCCTCGATCCGCAGATCCCCATCGTCGGTCACACCGGCACTTTTGGCTCGAACTTGCTGCGATGGATCGAGAAGAACGTGCGGATGTTGCGCACGTTGGCCTCGGCCGTGAACAGCCGGTGCACCAGCGCGTGATACGCGGGCATGTCGGCGACGTAGACGATCAGCACGAAGTCCGGCCCGGGTGACACGCGATAGCACTGCTGAACCGCGGGCTCGTCAGCCACGCGCCGCTCGAACTCGGCCTGACGCTCGGCGGCCTGATGCTCGAGCGTGATCTCGACGATCGCGGTGACGCCCGGCCCGACCGCCTGCGGCGAAACGATGGCGACCTGCCGCTCGATCACGCCAGCGTCGACCAGCCGCTTGACGCGCCGCAGACAGGTCGGCGGCGAAATGTGCGCTTTTTCCGCAAGTGCCTGATTGGTCAGCCAGTTATCCTCCTGCAACAGATTCAGCAGCCGCCGATCAACTGCGTCGAGCTGTGTCCGCTGTGGCGTGACTGAATCTGCCATACAGATCTGCTCCGAAGAAACAAAAATACAAAGATACGGCCGCCCAGAATCTTACGACGCCATTCGGCGGAATCTGCAAGCTTATTTCGTCAAGCGGCCGGTAGCATCCGGCCGTCCCCTCCCTCCGGAGTCCCTGACCATGTGTGGCATCGTCGGCGCCGTCGCCCAGCGCAACATCGTTCCGATCCTCGTCGAGGGGCTGCGGCGCCTCGAGTACCGGGGCTACGACTCTTGCGGCATCGCCGTGCACGCCGACGGCGAACTGAAGCGCGCGCGAAGCGTGGCGCGCGTGGCCGAACTGGACGCGCAGACGCGCTCGATGCCGGGTTTCACCGGCATTGCGCATACGCGCTGGGCCACCCACGGCGCGCCGTCGACCGCGAACGCGCATCCGCACTTTTCCGGCCGCTCCGGCGCGCCGCGCATCGCGCTCGTGCACAACGGGATCATCGAGAACCATGAAGCGCTGCGCGCGCGGCTGAAGGCCGTCGGCTACGTCTTCGAGAGCCAGACCGATACCGAGGTCATCGCGCACCTGATCGACAGCCTGTACGAAGGCGACCTGTTCGAGGCCGTGCAGCGCGCGGTGCGCGAGCTGCACGGCGCCTACGCGATCGCAGTGTTCTGCCGCGAGGAGCCGCACCGCGTGGTCGGCGCCCGCGCCGGCTCGCCGCTCGTGGTGGGACTGGGCGACGGCGAAAACTTCCTCGCCTCGGACGCGCTCGCGCTCGCCGGAACGACCGACAAGGTCATCTATCTGGAAGAAGGCGACGTCGTCGACCTGCAGCTCGGCCGCGTATGGATCGTCGATCGCGACGGCCGGCCGGCGCTGCGCGAGGCAAAGACGGTGCAGGCGGGGCTCGGCAACGTCGATCTGGGGCCGTATCGGCACTACATGCAGAAGGAGATCTTCGAGCAACCGAAGGCGATCGCCGACACGCTCGACCCGGTGGTGGCGATCGATCCGCTGATCTTCGGCGAAGCCGCCGCCGACGTGCTGCCACGCATCGACCGCGTGCTGGTGCTCGCCTGCGGCACGAGCTACTACGCCGGTAGCGTGGCGCGCTACTGGATCGAGGCGATCGCGCAGGTGCCGGTGACGGTCGAGATCGCCAGCGAATACCGCTATCGCACGTCGGTTCCGCATCCGAACACGCTGGTCGTCGTCGTCTCCCAGTCGGGCGAAACGGCGGACACGCTCGCGGCGCTGAAGCACGCCAAGTCGCTCGACATGCACTACACGCTCGCGGTTTGCAACGTGGCCACCAGCGCGATGGTGCGCGAGACCGCGCTGCAGTTTCTCACCCGTGCCGGCGCCGAAATCGGCGTGGCTTCGACCAAGGCGTTCACCACACAGCTTGTCGCGCTGTATCTGCTCGCCAACGCACTCGCCAAAGCCAAGGGCCGACTGTCGGTCGAACGCGAGAGCGTCGCGGTCAAGCGCCTGCGCCACCTGCCGGCCGCGGTACAGAGCGTGCTGGCGCTCGAGCCGCACGTGATCGCGTGGAGCGAAACCTTCGCGCGCAAGGAAAACGCGCTGTTCCTCGGCCGTGGACTGCATTACCCGATAGCGATGGAAGGCGCGCTCAAGCTCAAGGAGATCAGCTACATCCACGCCGAGGCGTATCCGGCGGGGGAACTCAAGCACGGGCCGCTCGCGCTCGTCACCGAAGCGATGCCGGTCGTGACCGTGGCGCCGAACGACGCCCTGCTCGAAAAGCTCAAGAGCAACATGCAGGAGGTGCGCGCCCGCGGCGGCCAGCTCTACGTCTTCGCCGACGCCGACACGCAGATCGACTCCGGTGATGGCCTGCACGTGATCCGCCTGCCCGAGCACTACGGCGACCTGTCGCCGATCCTGCACGTCGTGCCGCTGCAGCTTCTCGCCTACCACACCGCAGTAGCCCGCGGCACGGATGTTGACAAACCCAGGAATCTGGCCAAGAGCGTCACCGTAGAGTGAGCCCTGCCCCAGATTCCTGGGTTTGCGTCGAAGGCTAACTTCGGCGCAGCCGAAGTTAAGGCGGCGAAGCCGCCGGCCGGAGACACAAGCCGCGCAGTCTTGCGAAGTCGGTCACGGTCGAGTGACCGATTTCGCGCGCGGCTTGCGTCGGAGGCGATTGAGCGTTAGTGACTCCGGCAGCTGGCCAGTTGTCGTCCGTTCACGGCGCCGCCCCAGGTCACGCCGAGCCGAAGTTCCTCGTCACGCCGAGCCGAAATTCCTCGTCATTCCGAGCCGAAGGCGAGGAATCTCACC
>JBBIQI010000209.1:0-5727 GCA_037442465.1 Burkholderiales bacterium | reverse complement strand
GGAACGCACGCAAACCGGGGCGACCTGGTGAAATATCCTGGCTAGGCCTTCGGCGCCCAGGCCGGCGGCCGCTTGTTCATGAAGGCGTCCACGCCTTCCTGCGCGCACTCCTCGACCATGTTGCAGGCCATCGTCTGGCCGGCAAGCTGGTACGCGGCCTCGATGCCCATTTCGAGCTGCTTGTAAAAGATGCCCTTGCCGAGCGCGATCGCGACCGCCGGCTTGGCGACGATCGAAGCGGCAAGCTTCGCGACTTCCGCGTCGAGCTCATCGAGCGCAACGACGCGATTGACCAGCCCGCGCTCGCGCGCGGTGGCCGCGTCGATGAAATCCCCGGTGACCAGCATCTCGAACGCCTGCTTGCGGCCGACGTTGCGCGACAGCGCCACCGAAGGGGTCGAGCAGAACAGCCCCACGTTGATGCCGGAGACCGCGAACTTCGCCACGTCCGCCGCCACCGCCAGATCGCACATCGCGACGAGCTGGCAGCCGGCCGCCGTGGCGATGCCGTGCACGCGCGCGATCACCGGTTGCGGCATCGTCTGGATGCGCAGCATCATCCTGGCGCAGTCGGCGAAGAGCTTCTGGTAGTAGTCGAGCCGCGGACTGGCCTTCATCTGCTTCAGATCGTGCCCGGCGCAGAACGCCTTGCCGGCGCCGCCGATCACGACGACGCGCGCGGTCGCATCGGCCGCGATCGCATCGAGGGTGGACTGCAGCGCGGCGAGCATCTCCTCCGACAGCGAGTTGAACTGCGCCGGACGGTTCAGCGTCAGATGCACGACGCCGCCGTCGCGCCGTTGCAGCACGAGCGGTTCGAGCTGGGTCGGGGTGTTCGGTGCATTCATGCGGATCTCCTAGACATCGATCGCCGCAGCGGACTTGGCCTGCTGGCGCAGGATGAACTTCTGGATCTTGCCGGTGCTCGTCTTCGGCAGCGGCCCGAAGACGAAGTTCTTCGGCGTCTTGAAGCCGGCCAGATGCTGGCGGCAGAACGCGCGCAGTTCCTCGGCCGTGACGCTCGCGCCTTCGCGCAACTCGACGAAGGCGCACGGCACCTCGCCCCACTTCGGATCCGGTTGTGCCACGACCGCGGCGGTCATCACGGCGGGGTGCCGGTACAGCACGTCCTCGACCTCGATCGAGGAGATGTTCTCGCCGCCCGAAATGATGATGTCCTTGCTGCGGTCCTTGATGCGCAGATAGCCGTCCGGCTGCAGCACCGCCAGATCGCCCGAGTGGAACCAGCCGCCGGCGAAGGCTTCGCGCGTTGCCTGCGGGTTCTTCAGGTAGCCCTTCATCGTGATGTTGCCGCGGAACATCACTTCGCCGATGGTTTCGCCATCGGCCGGCACCGGCTGCATCGTCTGCGGATCGAGCACGGCGACCGCTTCTTCCATCGGGTAACGCACACCCTGCCGGCCGTTTTTCACCGCGCGCTCACCGACCGGAAGCTGCGCCCATTCGGGCTGCTTCGCGCACACGGTCGCCGGGCCATACACCTCCGTGAGTCCGTAGACGTGCGTCAAGTCGAAGCCGAGCCGGTCCATGCCCTCGATCATCGCCGCGGGCGGCGCGGCCGCCGCCACCATCGCGTGGACCCTGTGCGTGATCCCCCGCCGCAGCTCGTCGGGTGCGTTGACCAGCATCGAATGCACGATCGGCGCGCCGCAGTAGTGCGTGACCTTGTGCTCTCGCATCGCATCGAAGATCGCGCGGGCTTCGACCCGGCGCAGGCACACGTGCGTGCCGGCCATCGCGGCGACCGTCCATGGGAAGCACCAGCCGTTGCAGTGGAACATCGGCAGCGTCCACAGATAGACCGGGTGATGCGGCATCGCCCAGACCAGGATGTTCGACACCGCGTTCAGGTACGCGCCGCGATGGTGATAGACGACGCCCTTGGGATTGCCGGTCGTGCCCGACGTGTAGTTCAGTGCGATCGCGTCCCACTCGTCGGCGGGACGCGGCCAGTCGAAGTCGGGCGAACCCTCGGCAATGAAGCGCTCGTAGTCGAGCGTGCCGAGGCGCTCGCCGGGGCCGTCGTAGACGGGGTCGTCGACGTCGATCAACTCGATGCTGCGCTTGGTCTGCTCGACGGCGGCCGCGGCGGTGGCGGCGAACTCGCGGTCGACGATGAACAGCTTGGCCTCGCCGTGCTCGAGCATGAAGGCGACGGAGGCCGCGTCCAGCCGCGTGTTGATCGCGTTGAGCACGCAACCGGCCATCGGCACGCCGTAGTGCGCCTCGACCATCTCGGGCGTGTTGGCCAGCATCACCGCGACCGTGTCGCCGCGGCCGAGCCCGCGCTGCGCCAGCGCGTGCGCGAGCCGCCGGCTGCGCGCGTAGGTCTCGCCCCACGAGCGGCGGATCGCCTTCTCCCCGCTGCCGTGCACGACGGCGGTCAGCTGCGGATGCACCGTGCCGCTGCGTTCGACGAAGGTCAGTGGCGACAGCGGCGCGAAGTTCGCGTCGTTCCGATCGAGGCCTTGATCGAAGATGGGGCTGGGCATGCGAGGGTCGAGCGCAGATCGAAGATTCAGGGTTCAGGATTCGCCAAGAAGCGTAGTCCAACGCCGTCCAAGGTCAACCGGATCGCATGTACCCGACCCTGAATCCTAGATCTGCGCCAGCGTCTTGACGTGCGCGGCCACGCTGCGCGCCAGCGCACTTAGGTTGTAGCCGCCTTCGAGTGTGCTGACGATGCGGTTGCGGCCGTGCCGCGCCGCGATCTCCATCAGCCGCTGGGTGATGTACGCGTAGTCAGCTTCGACCAGTCCCATCTGCCCGAGGTCGTCCTCGCGGTGCGCGTCGAACCCCGCCGAGATGAAGATCATCTGTGGCTTGAACTGTTCGAGCCGCGGCAGCCAGACCTCGTCGACCACCTGCCGCACGACGTCGCCCTTCGTGCCCGCGGGCAGCGGCACGTTCACCATGTTTTTCGCCGGATGCTCGGTGCCGGTGTACGGATAGAAGGGGTGTTGAAAAAAGCTGGCCATCAGCACGCGTTCGTCGTTGGCCAGGATCTCTTCGGTGCCGTTGCCGTGATGCACGTCGAAATCGATCACCGCGACCCGCGTCAGCCCATGCGTCTCGAGCGCATGCAGCGCGCCGATCGCGACGTTGTTGAAGAAGCAGAAACCCATCGCCTGCGCGCGCAGCGCATGATGTCCCGGCGGCCGCACCGCGCAGAAAGCGTTTTCCAGTGCGCCGCCGAGTACCTGGTCGGTCGCTTCGATCACCGCGCCGGCCGCATGCAGCGCCGCGTCCCAGGTGGCCGGGTTCATCGACGTGTCCGGATCGACGGGCGCGTAGCCGTGCTTTGGTATTCTGGCCCGCAGTTGTTCGATGTAGCGGCGATCGTGTGCGCGCTCGATGGCGGCGAGAGCGGCCACCGGCGCGTCGATGTGGACCAGGTGCGGCGCAAGTCCGATTGCGATCAGATGATCGTGGATCGCGGCCAACCGCTCCGGGCTCTCCGGATGCCACGAACCCATTTCATGCGCAGCGCACGCGGTGTGCGTGATGAAGCCGGTGTGCACGCGATCTCCCTGCAACGTCGTTTCGGGCCAGTGTAATGCTTGACAAGCTCCGTTCCTGTGCCGCGCAGATCGCCGGCGTGATCGTCGGCAAGGACCTGCAGATCCGGCAGAGCCTGACCTGCCTGCTGGCCGGCGGCCACCTGCTGATCGAGGACGCGCCCGGCGTCGGAAAGACCACGCTCGCGCACGCCATCGCGATCTCGCTCGGGCTGCCGTTCCGCCGCATCCAGTTCACCAGCGACTTGCTGCCCTCGGACGTGATCGGCGTCTCGGTCTACGACCGCGCCAACGGGCAGTTCGTCTTTCATCCCGGGCCGATCTTCACCGAAGTGCTGCTCGCCGACGAGATCAACCGCGCCAGCCCCAAGACGCAGAGCGCGCTGCTGGAGGCGATGGAAGAAAGCCAGGTGTCGGTCGACGGGCTGTCGCGCCCGCTGCCGCAGCCGTTTTTCGTGATCGCCACGCAAAACCCGCTGCATCAGGTCGGCACGTTTCCGCTGCCCGAGTCGCAGCTCGACCGCTTTCTGATGTGCATCAGCCTCGGTTACCCGGATCGCGCCTCGGAGCGTGCGCTGCTCGCCGGCGAGCCGCGCCGCGACATGCTCAAGCACCTGCCGTCGGTCGGGCGCCCCGCCGACCTGCTGGCGGCGCAGGCGGAGGTCAAGCGGGTGTTCTGCTCGAACGCGTTGCTCGACTACGTGCAGGCGCTGCTCGCGCACACGCGCGCTTCCGGCAAGTACGCCGAAGGCTTGAGCCCGCGCGCCGGGCTGTCGCTGCTGGCCGCCGCGCGCGCCTGGGCCTGGCTCGACGGCCGCGATCACGTGATCCCGGAAGACATCCAGAACGTGCTGCCCGCCGTCGCCGGCCACCGGCTGCACGCGGTGCAGCGCGAAGGCGGCCGCGCGCTGCACGGCCGCGAGCTGGTCTCGCAACTGATACAGGCGGTGCCGGTGCCGTGACGGCGCGGACCGCAGCGCGGATGAGGTTTCGTGCGCCGCACGCTGCGCCGGCACCGACCCGGGTGGACGCGGCCCATCGCTGCGCGGCCAACGGGGCGCAGCGTCGCTTCGGGCTGAATCGCAGCCGCGCTTCGCGGCCGGCATGACGATGAGCATCACCACGCACCCGCTGGCCATCCGTATCGCCGACTGGATCGCGCGGCGCCCCGCGGTCGAGCACGGCGACGTGCTGCTCGACCGCAAGCGCGTGTACATCCTGCCGACGCGCGCGGGGCTGATCTTCGGTGCGGCGATGGTCGTGCTGCTGATCGGCTCGATCAACTACGGACTGCAGCTCGGCTTCCTGCTCACCTTTCTCGTCACGAGCATCGCCGTGGTCGGCATGTACCACACGCACCGCAACCTCGCGCGCGTACTGTTGCGAGGCCATCGCGCCGAGCCGGTGTTCGCCGGCGACGTCGCGACCTTCGAGCTGCTGGTGACCAACCCGACGCCCGAAGCGCGCCACGCGCTGAATTTCAGCTTCGTGTTGCCGACCCGGCGCAAGGCGGGCGGCCTGTTCCGGCGCGAGCGACCGATGCCCGGCAGCTGGGTCGACGTGCCGGCCAAAGGCGACCGGCCGGTCAGCCTGTCGCTGCCGACGCGCCGGCGCGGCCGCCGCGCCTGTCCGCGCGTACGCATCGAAACGCGCTTTCCGTTCGGACTGTGGCAGGCATGGGCGTACTTCTCTCCGCCGCTGTCCGCGATCGTCTATCCGAAACCCGAGGAAGACGCGCCGCCGCTGCCGCTCGTGCACGGCGGATCGTTGTACGGCGCGGGCGTGGCCGCGAGCGGCGAGGACTTCGCCGGCGTGCGCCCGTATCAGGCCGGCGATTCGCAGCGGATGATCGCGTGGAAGCTCGCGGCGCGCTCGGACGAACTGTCGGTCAAGCTGTTCGAGGCGGCCGCCGGCGGCGAACTGACGCTCGACTTCGACGCGCTGCCGCCGAATCTGGACGTCGAACGCAAGCTCGCGCGGCTGTCGCGCTGGGTGCTCGACGCCGACGCCGCGCAGTTGCGCTACGCGCTGCGGCTGCCGGGCGCCGTCGTTCCGCTGGCGAGCGGCGCCGACCAGCGCGAGCGCTGCCTGACCGCGCTTGCGCTGTTCAGAGGCTGACGGCATGGCCGCCGCGTCCCGCTCGCCCCGCCCGTCGCTGCGCGACGCCCGCGTGCGCGCACGCCAGCTC
>JBBIQI010000208.1:332-5742 GCA_037442465.1 Burkholderiales bacterium | reverse complement strand
TTCAACCAGGCGGCAGGGCAATCGGGCGAGGAGTCCGCACGCGCGGCATGCGGGCCAGCCCGGATATTTCATGAGGGACGCGGGAATTGCGCGAGCGGATGCGCGCGGCAGGTTGCGCGAGAGGGGCGCAGGCGGGGTTTCGCGAAGCGCCGCTTCGCGCCGCCGTAGCCGGCCGCGCATGCTTGCGCGGCCGTGGAACGCAGCCGAATGCCAAGGGGCATTCGCGAGCACTTGAGCGCAAGATGACCGCGCAGCCGCCGCGCAAACCCGCGTAGCCCGGCGATCCGAACCGGATTGCGGACAGCGCGCCGCCCGTGCCGGTCGAAGCGGAGCAATTCACGCACACGGGGTGACCTCGTGAAATATCCGGGCTAGATCTTCAGCCGCTCCACGACCTGACCGCGCACGAGGTGCGACTCGACGATTTCGTCGATGTCGTGCTCGTCCACGTACGTGTACCAGACGCCCTCGGGATAGACGACCACGCAGGGTCCCTCGTCGCAGCGGTCGAGGCAGCCAGACTTGTTGACGCGCACCTTGCCCTTGCCGTCGAGCGCGAGCCGCTTGACGCGATCCTTGGCGTAAGCCTGCAGCCGGTCGGCGTCATGGCGGGCGCAGCAGGCGCGCCCGTCGTCGCGCCGGTTCAGGCAGAAAAAGACGTGACGTTCGTAGTACCCCATGGACGGCTCGTCGGCGAAAGCGGCAGTTTACCGAGCCCGCGCGGTCGGACGCCTCAGGACGAAGCTCAGGACGAAGTCTTGGCGCCGCGTCCGAGCAGTCGGCCGAGCAGCCATGCGAGCAGCGCGTACGGCCAGAGCGTGGCGATCCAGCCGGCCGCGGCGCTGAAGTGCGCCAGCCGTCCGGGCCGCCAGCCCTGCAGCCAGTTCGCATGGTACGGATTGTCGGGAATGGCGTTGACCGCGACCAGCAGCACGACCGCCGCCAACAGCGCCAGCCGCAGCGCGGCGCGGGTGGGTCCCGCCGAAGCGACCGCGAGCGCGAGCGCGCCGAGCGCGAGCCCGCCGACGGCTCCGGGCGTGATCCACGCGAACGCATGCTCGGGGCCGAACTGCGCGGCATAGGCGAGCGCCTTCGTTGCCAGCGCCACGAGCATGAGCGTCAGCGCGAGCGCGGTACGCGGCGCGCGCGGCGCCGACACCGCCGCCAGCGTCAGCCCGGCCGCGAGCACGGACGATGCGGTCACAATCGCTTCGGCCATCACGAACTCGGCGGATCCAAAGCCGGTGCGACCGAACTGCGGCACAGACCAGCCGAACGAGCGCGCGATGGCGTGCGCCGTGGATTGCACTTCGCCGAGGCCGAACAGCATCGGCCCGGCATGGATCTGCGCGAGCGGCCAGAATGCGAGCAGCAGCAGCGCCGTGGCCGCGTCGCGCGCGAACCAGCGCGCGCGCAATTGAGCGAGCCGCCCGCGGTCGATCAGCGCTTCGGTCAACGGTGCGGCGGCCAGCGCGCCGAGCGCCGCCCCCGCGCTGTTGGCCGCAAAGTCGACGTTCGAGGAGATGCGTTGCGGCAGAAACGTCTGCAGCGCCTCGATGCCGGCCGACAGCAGCACGCCCGCGAGCACGGCGACGAGCACGGCGCGCACGCCGCGCAAGCGCGGGTGCAGCGCGAGCACGCCGATCGCGCCGAACGGCGCGTAACCGGCGACGTTGACCGCGACATCGAAGCCGGTGATGTAGCGCGGCAGCGGCGCGGTCAGGAAAGCCCAGGGGCTGACGCCCAGATCGCGCCAACCCGACCACGGCGCGAGGCTCGCGTAGACGATCAGTACCGCGTACGCGAGCCACGCGACGCGCGCCAGCGGCGAGGCGCGCCGCCGCCAGAACGCGTCGTCGACGGTCGAAAATGGGGGGCCGGAGCCTGGGTACCTGCCGAAAGACATCGCGGATCAGCGTGAAGGTCGCAACGCGGCGCTCCAGGTTCCCCGCTGCCGGTCGAAGGGGGCGGGGATGAGGGTGCGGGCGCGCGACGTTCACGCGTCGGGGTGGCCGCAGCCATGGCCGCGCGCCGCGCGATACACGGCGCGCAGCCGATTGTCGGGGGCAGGGCGCGCCGTGGCAAGGCCGCAGCGATTCGATCACGCGTCGATGGTAAATTTCTCGCGCCCGCTGGCTCGTCCCACACCCGCCTCGAACCGATGTCTGCATCCCTGCCGCCCGCCGCACTCGCCGGCGTGCCGCCGCCGGCGATCCCGCCGGCGGCCTTCGCTGCACCGCTGCACGCGCCCACACTCGAGGCGGCCTTGCCCGACGTGCTGGTCGAGACCGTCGTCAGTACCGGGTCGACGAACGTCGACCTGCTCGCGCGCGCGCGCGCCGCGGCACCGGCGCGGCCGATCCTGCGCGCCGCATTGACGCAGACCGCGGGCCGCGGCCGGTTCGGTCGAAAATGGCTGACCGCGCCGGGCTCGGCACTGTTGTTTTCGGTCGCGCTGCCGCTCGCGCGTGCGCGCGCGCGTTCGGCGGCGGTGACGCTGGTGTCCGGCGTGGCGGTGGCCGAAGTGCTGCGCGCTGCCGGCGTGCCGGTGCAACTGAAGTGGCCCAACGACGTGCTGCTCGCCGGTCGCAAGCTCGCGGGCATCCTGACCGAGCTGGCCGTCGATCCGCACGGCGCGCGCACCCTCGTCGTTGGCGTCGGCGTCAACCTGTGGTTCGACGAGGCGACGGTCGCGGCGATCGGTCGCGCGGTCGCCACGCTCGACGAGTGCCTTGCGCGCGAGCATCTGGCGCAGTCGCGCGAAGCGTGGATCGCGCGGCTCGCCCGCGCGCTGCTCGTTGCGGTGCCGGAGTTCGTCGCGCACGGCTTCGCGCCGTTCCGGCCGCGTTTCAACCGCTTGTTCGCTTACGTGGGTCAACAGATCGAGCTGGTCGAGCACGGCATGGTCGTCGCGCAGGGTGAAGCGCAGGGCGTGGATGGCGACGGCCATCTGATGCTGGCGACGACAGCCGGCGCGCGCGCCTTCGGCGTCGGAGAACTGTCGCTGCGCCTGCGGGCGGGTTGACGCATGCGAGGTGTGGCGTGAGCGGGTCGGTGTGGCTCCCATCTGCACTCCCGCCCCGGAAGGGTAAGGGACAGGGCGGGCGCGTGCGAGGCTGCAGATGAGCTGGCTGGTGATCGACGCCGGCAACACGGCGGTCAAGTGGGCGCACAGCGATGCACAGGGCAATCGCTTCATCGGCACCGGCGTCGAATACCGGCGCAACCTGCAGCCGCTTGCCGAGCGGCTCGCTTCAGCGTGGCGGCTGCCGCGCCCGACGGCGGCGTTCGCGTGCAGCGTGGCCGACGACGAGACGATGCAGGCGATCGAAAAGGCCGTCGACGAGGTCGCCGCGATCGGCGTGCTGTGGCTGCGCGCGCAGCCGCACTTCGCCGGGCGCGGGCCGGGCTATGGGCTGGCGCTGATCAACGGCTATCGCGATCCGTTGCAGCTCGGCGCCGACCGCTGGCACGCGATGATCGCCGCCTGCGCCAAGTATCCGAACGAGTCGCTGGTGGTCGCCAGCAGCGGCACCGCGACGACCGTCGACTGCGTGCGCGCCGAGGCGGGCAAGGCCGCGCTCTTTCTCGGCGGCGTGATCGCGCCGGGATTCGAGCTGATGGTCGCGAGCCTCGCGCGCGGCACCGCGCGGCTGCCGGTGGCCGACGGCCGTATCGTCGCGCATCCCGACAACACGGACGACGCGATCGCCACCGGCACGATTAACGCGCAGCTCGGACTGATCGAGCGCGTCGCGCGCGGGTTCTCGGCGGAGCTGACCGACGAAGGACGCCCGCCGCCGCGGCTGCTGCTGGCGGGCGGGCGGGCGCGCTCGCTGTTCGCCGCGCTCGGCCGCCATCTGCTCGCCGAGCGCATCGTCACCGCGGTGTCGATCGAGGACAACCTGGTGCTGCGCGGCGTCGCGCTGCGCGCGCATGCCGAAGCGGCCGCGCCGCCCCGCGCGGCGGCCTGAAGCTCGCCGTCCTGTTGTTGCTGGTGGCCCACCACGCGGTGTTCGCGTGGCAGCAGGGCATGTTCGGGCGACTGCCCGACAGCGGGCGCGAGCCCGGACGCATTGCGCGGCAGCTCGCGCCCGAGCGCATCCGCGTACTGACCGACAGCGAAGTGCAGGCGCTGCGCGACAAAGCGCGGCAGGCGCCGGCGGCGACCGGCGCGGGCGCCGACATCGCCGGCGGATCGGCGTGCGTGGAGTTCGGCGACTTCACGCAGGCCGACGCCGCGCGTGTGCTCGCGCGCCTGGCACCGCTCGCCCTCGGCGATCGGCTGTCGTCGCGTGCGGTCGAGCTGCCCGGCTGGTACATGGTGTACGTGCCGCCGTACAAGACGCGCGCCGAAGTCGAGCGCGCCGCGGCCGAGCTGCGCAAGCTCGGCGTCAAGGAGATGATGGTGATCGCCGACAACTCGCCGATGCGTTTCGGCATCGCGCTCGGCTCCTTCAAGGACCAGGAACTGGCGAACCGCCACCTCAAGGACCTGCAGCGCCGCGGCGTGACCAGCGCGCGCGTGGCCGACAAGCCATCGACCGCGCCGGGCACGCGGCTGCAGATCAAGGGCGTGGATGCCGCGCTCGCGCGCGAACTGGCTGCGGTGCAAAAAGAGTTTCCGCAGAGCAAGCTCGTGGCGTGTCAGTGATTCTCCCGGATTGCCGAGCACGGATCGGGGATTGCGGTCGAAGCCACAGCCGCGCTTCGGAAACTGGGCAGGGGGGATTTCCACGGCGCATCACGCGCCGCTTCGCCCCTCAGCGTTGCCCGATCCGCATGCGGATCTCCTCGGCAAGCTTCGGCAGCAGCGCGCGTCGCGCCGCGAGCTTGCCGGCCTCGGGATCGCGCTGACGCATACCCCAGATCGGCTGCGGAAAGTGGGCGTCATCCGCGAAGCGCGGGATCACGTGCCAGTGCAGATGCGGCACGACGTTGCCCAGGCTTGCCAGATTGACCTTGTCCGGCGCCATCACCGCGCGCAGCGCGTCCTCGACCGCATACACCGCCGCCATCACGCGCGCGAGCGCCGCAGGATCGAGGTCGCTCATCTCCTTGACGTGCGCGTTGACGATCACGCGCGCGAAGCCCGGGTAGTCGGCCTCGTCGACCAGCACGACGCGCAGCAGCTCGTCGCGCAGCACGAGCGTGCCGCCGTCTTCGCGGCACAGCGGGCAGTCGGCCGCGCTCACACGACTGACCATCACTTATCCTCGGGACACGTGCCGACCGCTTGGCGTCTGCCTGCCTCAGCCCTCGTCATTCCGAGCCAAGGGCGAGGAATCTCGACTGCTTGCAGTGCCGGGATCCCTCGCTGCGCTCGGGATGACGGAACCGGCGGCAGCCAGCGCGAAGCGAACTCGCAAGGTGGCGCTGTCACGGGCTTGCGTAATCGTGCGCAGCACCC
>JBBIQI010000208.1:0-232 GCA_037442465.1 Burkholderiales bacterium | reverse complement strand
GCTCGATGCCGCCCGCGTTGGCCTTGGCGACGTACTCGGCCATCCAGTTTTCGCCGAGCAGGCGGCGCGCCATCTCGACGGTCCCGAGGAACGCAGTGACGAGGGATCTCGGCCGCCGGAGGGCGCAAGACGCGTCGGCCGTCTGCACGCGCGCTGCAACGATACGGTCTGTCACACCAGCACCCGCTCGATGCCGCCCGCGTTGGCCTTGGCGACGTACTCGGCCATCCAG
>JBBIQI010000207.1:0-5767 GCA_037442465.1 Burkholderiales bacterium | reverse complement strand
CGCTCGCGGCGCCGAGATCCCGCGCTGTGCTCGGCATGACGACGTCAAGTCGCGGTGTCAACGCCCGCAGACGGAGTGACAAAGCTGCGACGCTTGCGGCGCCGAGATCCCTCGCTGTGCTCGGGATGACGACGCCGGCGTCGCGATGACGAGGCCGTGAACGCAATGCGCTTGGGCGAAGCGGCCAGCGGCGCATTCGTGGGCTCAGCATCAATGCGACGAGACCTTGAAGTCCCCTCGGGTGCCCCTTTGCCAAGGTGAAACCGGCAGCGATCTCGGCGGCAAGCCGTCGCGCCGCTCAAAGCCCCATCTCGCGCTCGCCCGGCGCTTCGGGCTTGTCCTCCTCGATCTCCGTCATCGTCGCTTCGGTCAGCAGCAGCACGCTCGCGATCGAGACGGCGTTTTCCAGCGCGATGCGCACGACCTTGGTCGGGTCGATGATGCCCGCGTCGACCAGATCGACGTACGCGTTGCGCGCGGCATCGAAACCGAGGTTGCCGGTGCCGTCGAGCATGCGCGCGACGACCACGCCGCCGTCGACCGCCGAGTTTTCGGCGATCTGCCGCGCCGGCGCCTGCAGCGCGCGCTTGAGGATCGCCGCGCCGGTGCGTTCGTCGCCGCCGAGCGTCTGCTCCACTTCTTCGACGGCCCCCGTACAGCGCAGCAGCGCGAGCCCGCCGCCGGGCACGATGCCTTCGGCCACCGCCGCCTTGGTTGCGCTGATCGCATCATCGAGCGCTTCGCGCTTGGCCTTCATCTCGGCCTCCGAAGGTGCGCCGACGCGGATCACCGCCACGCCGCCGGCCAGCTTGGCGAGCCGCTCCTGCGGCTTTTCGCGGTCGTAGTCGCTGGTCGCCTTGTCGATCTCGCGCCGGATCTGCGCGATGCGCGCGTCGATCTGCTTGCGATCGCCGGCGCCGCCGATGATCGTGGTGTTGTCCTTGTCGGCGACGATGCGCTTGGCGCGTCCCAACTGGTCGAGCGTCATATGCTCGAGCTTCATGCCGGTTTCCTCCGACAGCACCAGCCCGCCGGTCAGGATCGCCATGTCCTGCAGCATCGCCTTCCTGCGGTCGCCGAAGCCCGGCGCCTTGACCGCGCAGCTTTTCAGCGTGCCGCGGATCTGGTTGACGATCAGCGTGGCGAGCGCCTCGCCCTCGACTTCCTCGGCGACGACCAGCAGCGGACGGCCCGACTTCGCCACCTGGTCGAGCAGCGGCAGGAAATCCGCCAGCGCGCCGATCTTGCGGTCCGCCAGCAGCACGAAGGCATCTTCGAGAACGGCCTCCATCTTTTCCGCGTTGGTGATGAAGTACGGCGACTGGAAGCCGCGGTCGAACTGCATGCCTTCGACGACGTCGAGCGTGGTGTCGGTCGTGCGCGATTCCTCGACGGTGATCACGCCTTCGCCGCCGACCTTTTCCATCGCGTCGGCGACGAGCTCGCCGATCGCCGGATCGTTGTGCGCGGAGATCGTCGCCACCTGCGCCTTTTCCTTGCGCGAGGCCACCGGGCGTGATGCCGCGCGCAGCGCCTCGACCGCGCGCTTGCAGGCGCGATCGAGCCCGCGCTTGATGTCGATCGCGCTCGCCCCCGCCACCACGTTGCGCACGCCGTCGGCGAAGATCGCGTGCGCGAGCACCGTCGAGGTACTGGTGCCGTCGCCGACCGCGTCGCCGGTCTTTTCGGCCGCCTGCCGCAGCATCTGCGCGCCGAGGTTCTCCTCGGGGTCTTTCAGGTCGAACTCCTTGGCGATCGTGACACCGTCGTTGCAGACGATCGGCGCGCCCCACTTCTTCTGAATCAACACCGACTTGGACTTCGGCCCCAGCGTGACGCGCACCGCGTCGGCGAGCTGGGTCGCGCCGCGCAGCACTTTCTCGCGCGCGGCCGAGCGGAACAGGACCTGTTTGTGTGCCATGGCGATCCTCCTGCCGTAAGACTTTGGTCACTGGTTCGTGGCGGGCCGTTCGAATCGGGTGCGCCGCCGGGCCGGGCCGAACCCCGCGCGCTCCGCTCGAGCGGCTCGCCGCGAACGGCCACCCCATCCGCGTTGCGCTGACGGCATCGCACCGCGGCCACGGCCGGGTAAAGTGACGCCGTCATTCCGCGCCCTGCGTCATGCGCCCGCTGTTCGAGCCCGCCCTGGTCAACGACGCCTTCGGCGACCCGGGGCTGTACGTCGACTTTCGCGAGGAGCGGCGCGCGCTGCTCTTCGACTTCGGCGACCTGGCGGCGCTGCCGCCGCGCAAGCTGCTGCGCATCTCGCACGCGTTCGTCACGCACGCGCACATCGATCACTTCGTCGGCTTCGACCGCTGGCTGCGCGTCGTGCTCGGCCGCAAGGAGCGCGCCACGCTGTACGGCGGGCCCGGTTTCATCGCGCAGGTCGAGCACAAGCTCGCCGCGTACACATGGAACGTCGTGCACCGCTACGACGTCGCGCTGACGATCGAAGCGGTCGAGATCGATCCCGGCGGCGGCGCGCGCAGCGCGCGCTTCTGCAGCCGCGCGCGGTTCGCGCGGGCGGACGGCGAATCGTGGGTTCGACATGACGACGTGCTGCTCGCCGAGGAGTCGTTTCGCGTGCGCGCGCGTTTCCTCGATCACGACGTACTTTGCCTCGCCTTCGCGCTGGAGGAGTCGACGCACGTCAATGTCTGGAAGAACAGGCTCGCGGAGATGGGGCTGCCGACCGGCCACTGGCTGCATGCGCTCAAGCGCAAGGCCGCCGCGGGCGCGCCGGACGACACGCCGATCGAGGTGCGCTGGCGCGATCGCGACGGCGAGCACGCGCTGACGCGGCGCCTGGGCGAGCTGCGGCCGGCGCTCGAGTTCGTGCCGGGGCGCCGCATCGGGTACGTGACCGACATCCGCTACACCGAAGCCAACCTGCGCACGCTCGACGAGCTGCTCGCCGGCGTCGATCTGCTGTTCATCGAGAGCGTGTTCCTCGACAGCGAGGCCGAGCACGCGGCGCGCAAGAACCACCTGACGGCCAGGCAGGCCGGCGCGATCGCGCGCCGGCTCGGCGCCAGGGCGGTCGTGCCGTTCCACTTCTCGCCGCGCTACGAGGACCGCGCCGCCGAACTGCAAGCCGAGGTGCAGGCGGCATGGCGCAACACCGCGTCCACGGTCACGGGCGGGGGCATCCGGTGAGGCGCCGCGCGTGTTGGCGGCCACCCTGTGCGGGCGGGCGGTCCGTGTCCGCAACGAGGGTCGGGGCAGCCTGCCGCGCCGCATCCTGCTCCCCCGCTGCCGGTATCGGTGGTTCGGGCGTCGATTCTTGTGTGCCGGCGGCGTGGCTCGGCCAGCGCCTTCTCGGCGCTCGTCGAGCGGACGCCGCCGGGGTCAGCGGCGATGGTCAACGTGCCCTGACGCCCGCTGTTTCCCGCTGTCGGCGGACAGGGCGCGATCGGCCGTGATCCGCCGCGCGCGGCGCTGGCGGCAACGTCTTGGCGGGAGCAAGTCATTGGTCGAAATCCCCGGCGACACCGGTGAGGGCGGCGGGCAGATCGCGCGGATGGCCGTCGCGCTGGCGGCGGTCACCGGCACGCCGATCCGGCTCACGCGCATTCGCGCCAGGCGGCCGAAGCCCGGGCTTGCCGTGCAGCACCTGACGGCGCTGCGCGCCGTCGCCACGCTGGCCGGCGGCGCGATCGAGGGGCTCGCGCTCGGCGCGACCGAGGTGGCATTCCGCCCGGGGCCGATCGAGGGCGGGGACTTGCGCTTCGATGTCGGCACCGCCGGCAGCATCACGCTGCTGGTGCAGGCGCTGTTGCCGGCGCTCGTGCACGCCCGAAAGCCGTCGACCGTGCGGCTCATCGGCGGCACCGACGTGCGCGGCGCGCCGCCACTCGACTACCTGCGCTTCGTGCTGCTGCCCTTGCTCGCGCGCTGCGGTGTCGATGCGCGTATCGATGTCGTGCGGCGTGGCTACTACCCGCGCGGCGGCGGCGAGGTCGCGCTCGCCGTGCAGCCGTCGCCGCTGCGGTCGCCTGGCCAAATCGTTGCCGGCCCGTTGCGCCACGTGCGCGCGTTCGTGCACACGGCCAGGCTGCCCGAGCACGTCGCGCTACGCATGCGCGCGGCCGCCTTGTCGGCGCTCGCCCGGCTGCCGATCGAAGCGAGGATCGAAACGCAGAGCGAAAGCGCCGGTCCGGGCGGGGCGATCGTGCTGGCAGCCGACTGCGCGGGCACGACGCTCGGCGCCGGCCGCGTGGCCGAGCGCGGGGTGCGCGCCGAGACGCTGGGCGAGGCGGCTGCCAAGGAGCTGGCGCGGGACCTGGCGTTGGGCGTGGCGCTCGACGTGCACGCGGCCGATCAGGTGATCGTCTACCTCGCGCTCGCGTGCGCGGCGGGCGGCACGGCATCGTTCACCACCGCCGAGGCGAGCCTGCATACGACCACCGCAATTTGGCTCGCCGAGCGGCTCTTGCCGGTGCGTTTCAGCGTCGAGCGGCGCGAGCGGTGGACGCAGATCGGTTGCGCGGGGCGTGCGTGAGGACGCGCACGAGCGTGGGTCGAAGGCCTGGATGCGATCGTTGAGGATTACGCAACTTCGTGACACCGCCGCCTTGCGAGTTCGCTTCGCGCTGGCTGTCGCCGGTTTCGTCATCCCGAGCGCAGCGAGGGATCTCGGCGCTGCGAGCAGCGCAGATTCCTCGCCGTTGGCTCGGAATGACGAGGGCCGAGGCAGGCGGACGCCAAGCGGTTGGCACGTGTCAAGAGGATAAGAAGCGGTCAACAGACATCACCTTCCGGTCGCCCTTTACCAAAGGGGATCAGTTTCGACAGCATGCACGCAGCTCCGCGTTCGCTCGACCGCCTTTTTCGCGAAGGTGGCAGGGGAATTTCTGCGGCGTGTCCTGCTGCGCGACGCGCCGCTTACTGCGACGGTCGTCAAATCCCCTCCGGTTCGCCCTTTTTCAAAGGGGGATGACCGGGCGTCAAGGCGCTGGACGCTTCGCGTTCAGCGACGTGCGACCCCCTTTCCTAAAGCGTACAGGGGGCATTTCTCGGTCTGGGCAGTCCGACCAGGCCCCCACTGCCCAGCTCAATCCGTTCGCAGCTCGCCTCGCCGCACCCAGACGCCGGCGCCTTCGCACTTCAGCAGTTCGTTGCCGCTAAGGACATACGTGCCGATCTCGTACGGCACGTCGTTGAAGTAGCACACGCCGGGCCCCTGATCGAGGTCGAAGGCGTCCTCGTCCTCCTCGTCGATGATCGGCGAGTTCCTGCGTTCGGGGTCGGGGGCGTCGACTTGGGGGATCTTCCTCTTGACCATCTGCGCTCCTTCACGGCTGTCGGACTCCTGCATGAGCACCATCGCACCGCCCGGACCCGGCTGCCTTGACCGCGATCAGCGCACGCGCACGCTTGACCTGCGACACCCGGCCAAATCTGCATTGGGGCATGCTACTCACCGTTACCGATCCTGGTGGGACGTGCCGGCCGCCCGGCGTCCGCATCTCGCAGCCGTCGTCATTCCGTGTCGCAGTTTCGTCGTCATCCCGTGCCGCAGGCTCCTCGTCACTCCGGGCCGGTCGCCGCTCGCCATTTCGGGCCAGCCACCGCTCGTCGTGCCGGGCTCATCAACTTCGTCATTCCGAGCCGAAGGCGAGGAATCTCCGCCACTCGCAACGTTGAGATCCCTCGCTTTGCTCGGGATGACGAACAGCCATGCCGAGCGGTGGCGTTGTCATTCGGGTGCCGCGACACTCGTCGAGCCGAGCCGGTGACACGCGTCATTGGGAGCCGCCCTCTC
>JBBIQI010000206.1:0-5782 GCA_037442465.1 Burkholderiales bacterium | reverse complement strand
CGCGCGATCGACCACCGGTCATGAAACGCCACCCCCTGTCCCTCCCTGCAACGGGAGGGGAACGCTTCGGCGGCCGCGTTCGGCCGCGTGTTGAAAGAAGATGAACGCGACGATCCTCGCTCAATCACACCGCGTCCGCGCGGTCACGGCGGCCGCTGCGGCCGCGCTGCTTGCCTCGACGCTTGGCGCCTGCAGCGGCGGCAATCAGCACGGCGGCTTCGGCGGATTCCCGCCCGCACCGGTGACCTTGCTGCAGGTGAAGGCCGCGACCGTACCGGTGCGCTTCGAATACGTCGGCCAGACGGCCGGATCGAAGGAGGCCGAGGTGCGCGCGCGCGTGCAGGGCATCCTCGAGCGCCGCACCTATCAGGAGGGCGGCGCGGTGAAGGCGGGGCAGACGATGTTCGTCATCGACCCGAAGCCGTATGCCGCGCAGCTCCAGCAGGCCGAAGCCGCGCTCGCCCAGGCCGAGGCGCAGCTCGCACAGGCCAGGCGCCTGGCGGAGCGGCTCAAGCCGCTGGTGGGCGAGAAGGCCGTCAGCCAGCGCGAATACGACGACGCGGTGTCGGCTGAGGAAACGGCGGCCGCGGGTGTGAAGCTCGCGCAGGCGCGGCTCGCCGAGGCGCGGCTGAACCTCTCGTACACGACGGTCACCGCGCCGGTCAGCGGATTCGCCAGCCGCGCGCAGAAATCCGAAGGCAGCCTCGTGTCGCCGGGAGCGGACAGCCTGCTGACGACGGTTTCACAGATCGATCCGCTGCACGTGAACTTCAGCGTTTCGGAAAACGAGAAGCTCCGATTCGACAAGCTCGTCGCCGAAGGCAGGCTCGTGCTGCCCGATGCAAAGAAGGGAGCGCTCGAGGTGACGCTGCGGCTCGCCGACGGCTCGGTGTTTCCGCGCAAGGGCAAGCTGTCGTTCATCGACGCACGTATCAATCCCGCGACCGGATCGTTCGACGCGCGCGCAGAAGTCGCCAACCCGGACGGCGTGCTGCATCCGGGGCAGTTCGTGCGCGTGCAGTTAAACGGCGCCGCGCGGCCGAACGCGATCGTCGTTCCGCAGCGCGCGGTGATGGACGGACCGCAAGGCAAGTTCGTCTACGTCGCCGCCAAGTCGCCCGAAGGCAAGGACATCGCGCTGCCGCGCCCGGTCACGGTCGGCGACTGGGTCCAGATCGAAGGCGCGAACCAGTGGATCGTCGAGTCGGGGCTGAAGCCCGGCGACCAGGTGGTCGTCGAAGGCATGGCGAAGATCTTCCCGATTCCGACCGGCGCGCCGATCGTCGTCGGTCCGCCGCTCGGTGCAGGCGCGGCCAACGGCGGGCCCGCGAAAGGCGAGGTGAAGAAGTAAGCCGAGACTCCCTCTCCCCGCTCGTCGGGGAGAGGGCGCGTCGTGCACCGACTCCCCACTCCGGACTCCGAACCCATGTTCTCCCGCTTCTTCATCGACCGCCCGATCTTCGCTGCGGTGCTGTCGATCTTCATCGTGCTCGCCGGTCTGGCGGCAATGCGCAACCTGCCGATCGCGCAGTACCCAGAGATCGCGCCGCCGGTGGTGACCGTGCAGGCGATCTACCCGGGTGCGTCGGCCGACGTGATCGAAAAGACCGTCGCCGCGCCGCTGGAGAACGCGATCAACGGTGTCGAGGGCATGCTGTACATGAGCTCGAACTCGTCGTCGAACGGGATCGTGCAAATCCAGGTGACATTCGAGATCGGCACCAACGTCGACCAGGCGGCGCTCGCCGTCAACAACCGCGTCAAGCAAGCCGAATCGCGGCTGCCGCAGGAAGTGCGGCGGCAGGGCGTCACGGTCGAAAAAGGTTCGTCGAGCTTCCTGCAGGTCATCGCGTTTTTTTCGCCGGACAACCGCTTCGACGATCTTTACACGTCGAACTACGTGACGCTGAACGTGCTCGACGAGCTGAAGCGCATCCCCGGCACGACCAACGTGCAGATCTTCGGCGCGAAGGACTACGCGATGCGGATCTGGGTGCGTCCGGACCGGCTCGCGCAACTCAAGCTCACGACCGGCGACGTCGCGCGCGCGATCAACGAGCAGAACGCCCAGTTTGCCGCCGGCAAGGTCGGCCAGGCACCGTACAGCGGCGGGCAGGAACTCGTCTACACGATCACGACGCAGGGACGGCTGGCGGACGCGAAGGAGTTCGAGGAGATCATCGTCCGCGGCAGTCCCGGCGGCGCGACGATCCGCTTGAAGGACGTCGCCCGCGTCGAGCTCGGCAGCAAGGACTACGAGTTCAACGGTACGTACAACGGCAGGAGCGCCACGCTGGTCGGCGTCTTCCTGCAGCCGGGGGCCAACGCGCTCGAAGTGGCGGGCGACGTCAAGCGCACGGTCGCGCGGCTGGCGCAGCGTTTCCCGCAGGGGCTGTCGTACGCGGTCGCGTACGACACGACGCGCTTCGTCGAAGTGTCGATCCGCGAGGTCGTCAAGACGCTCGGCGAGGCGATGCTGCTGGTGATCGCGGTCGTGTTCCTGTTCCTGCAGAACTGGCGCGCGACGCTGATCCCGATCGTCGCGGTGCCGGTGTCGCTGATCGGCACCTTCGCCGGCCTGTACTTGCTCGGCTACTCGATCAACACGCTGACACTCTTCGGCATGGTGCTGTCGATTGGCATCGTCGTCGACGACGCGATCGTCGTGCTGGAGAACGTCGAGCGCATCATGCACGAGGAAAGATTCGGCGCGCGCGAAGCGGCGATCGAGGCGATGCGCGAGGTCAGCGGCCCGGTCGTCGCGATCGTGCTGGTGCTGGTGTCGGTGTTCGTGCCGATCGCATTTCTCGGCGGGCTGACGGGCGAGCTGTACCGCCAGTTCGCGATCACGATCTCCATCTCGGTCGTGATCTCGGGCATCGTCGCGCTGACGCTGACGCCTGCCCTGTGCGTGATTATCCTGAGAAACGAGCACAAGGCGCCGTGGGGATTCTTCCGCTGGTTCAACGGCTGGTTCGGCCGCATGACCGGGCGCTACGTGTCGGGCGTGACCTGGATGATCCGACGCGGCGCGCTCGGCGCCGCGCTGTTCGCGGGCATGGTCGCGATCACCGCCGGACTGTGGCGTGCCACGCCGGGTTCGCTCGTGCCCGACGAGGACCAGGGCTTCTACATCGCCGCGGTGATCCTGCCCGACGGCGCTTCGCTGCAGCGAACGGACAAAGTCACGCGCCAAGTCACCGACATCCTGCAGAAGAACCCGGTGAACCAGGACGTCGTGGCGTTCACCGGCTTCGACTTCCTCGGCGGCAGCTTCCGCAACAACGCGGCGACGATCTTCGTCACGCAAAAGCACTGGGACGAGCGCGACGCGACGACGCCTCAGCTCGTCGGCGAGTTCTTCATGCAGACCGGCCACATCAAGGAAGCGCTGGTGCTCGCGTTCGCGCCGCCGCCGATCTTCGGCATCGGCACGGCCGGCGGCTACGAGCTGTATCTGCAGAACCGCGGCGAAGGCGGCCCGGCGAAGACGCAGGAAGTGCTGCAGCAGTTCCTTGGTCGGTTGAACTCCGATCCGCTGCTCGGCGGCGCGCAGACGCTGTGGCGCGCGAACGTGCCGCAGCTTCGTGTCGACGTCGACCGCGAGAAGGCCAAGGCGCTGGGCGTGCCGATCGACGAGGTTTTCAACACGCTGTCGTCCACGCTGGGCTACTACTACGTCAACGACTTCAACCGCTACGGCCGCACCTGGCAGGTGTTGATGAGCGCCGAGCCGCAGTACCGGAACCGGCCCGACGACATCGGCGCGGTGTGGGTGCGCTCCGAGCGCGGCGAGATGGTGCCGCTGCGCGCGCTCGCGAACGTCCGCTACTCGTCCGGGCCGGACTCGCTCGACCGCTTCAACAACCTGCCCGCGGTGAAGATCTTCGGCCAGGGCGCGCCCGGCGTCAGCACCGGGCAGGCGATCGCGCGCGTCGAGGCAATCGCTGCCGAAACGCTGCCGGCGGACTTCAGCTTCGACTGGGGCGGCGCGTCGTTCCAGGAAAAGAAGTCCGGCGGTGCTGGCGGTTTGGCGCTCGCGATGGCGGCGATCATGGTGTTCCTGATCCTGGCGGCGCTGTACGAGCGCTGGTCGCTGCCGCTTTCGGTGCTGCTCGCACTGCCGTTCGGCACCTTCGGCGCCTTGGCCGCGGTGTGGGTTGGCGGTTACCTCAACATGTTCCTCGGCCGCGCGCCGCTCGCCAACGACGTGTACTTCCAGATCGGGCTGGTCACGCTGCTGGGACTCGCGGCGAAGAACGCGATCCTGATCGTCGAATTCGCGGTGCTGAAGGTGCGCGAGGGCTATTCGGCGGCGGCCGCGGCGATCGAAGCGGCGCGGCTGCGCTTCCGGCCGATCCTGATGACCTCGCTCGCGTTCATTCTCGGCGTGCTGCCGCTGGTCGTCTCGACCGGCGCCGGCGCCGGCGCGCGGCACTCGGTCGGCACCGGCGTGATGGGCGGCATGATGGCGGCGACCTTCCTCGCGATCTTCTTCATCCCGCTGTTCTTCAGGATCCTGACCGACCGCAGGCTGCGCGAGACGCGTTCGGCGTCCGAGCTGTACGCCGAGGTCGCCGAAGGCGAACGGCGCAGCGCCGAGATGCACGCGACCGCGATCGCGGTGCTGGAGGGCAAACGATGATGCCGACCCGCACGCTCGCTGCCTGCGCCGTGGCCGTTGCACTGGCCGCCTGCGCAACGCCCGAGACGAGCAGGCCCACGCTCGAACTGCCGGCGGCGACCGCGCAGGCGCCCGCGGAGCTGGATCGCTGGTGGACGCTGTTCAACGATGAGCAGCTCACCGCGCTGATCGAAGAGGCGCTTGCCAACAACCTCGATCTGCGCGCGGCGGTGGCGCGCATCGACGAGGCGCGCGCGAATCTGCGGCTCGCGCGTTCGGCGCTTTTCCCATCGCTCGATGCCACCGCAAGCTCGAACCGCAGCAAGCGCAGCGAGGCGACCGAGCTGCGGCAGGGCCCGCCGTTCACGTCGACGACGCACAACCTCGGACTCGCGGCCGCGTACGAAGTCGACTTGTGGGGCAGGCTGCGTTCCGGCCGCGACGCTGCCGACGCCGGCCTGCTCGCCACGCGCTTCGACGCGCAGACCGTGCGCATCGCGCTTGCCGCGCAGGTGGCGACGACCTACTTCTCGCTGCGCGCGTTCGACGCCGAACTCGCGTTGACGCGCGCCACGCTCGTCACGCGCGACGAGAACGTCCGCCTGCAGCAGCGCCGGCGCGAAGCGGGCGTGGCGAGCGAGTTCGAATTCGCGCAGGCCGAAGCCGAACGCGCGGCGGTGGCGGCGGCGGTGCCGCCGCTCGAACGGGCCGTTGCGCAGAGCGAAGCCGCACTGGCGGTGCTCGCCGGCCGCAGTGCGCGCGCGGTCTTCGCGCCGCAGGTCGCGCGCGGAGTCGACCTCGAGAAGTTCGATCCCGGCCCCGAGGTGCCGCCCGCGCTGCCTTCGGACCTGCTCGGGCGTCGCCCCGACGTACGCCGCGCCGAAGCGGCGCTTGCCGCGGCCGATGCGCGCATCGCCGAAGCACGCGCGCAGTACTTTCCGTCGCTCGCGCTGACCGCGTCGTTCGGCGGCGAGAGCGCGGAGCTGTCGGATCTGCTGAGCAGCCCCGCGCGCGTCTGGTCGATCGCGGCAGGACTCGTGCAGCCGCTCATCGGCCTGCATCGCATCGGCGCGCAGGTCGACGCTGCGACCGCGCGGCGCGAGCAGGCCGCGCTCGGCTACCAGCAGGCGGTGCAGGCGGCGTTCCGCGACGTACACG
>JBBIQI010000205.1:0-5802 GCA_037442465.1 Burkholderiales bacterium | reverse complement strand
CGCGGATCTCCTGCACCTTCAGGATGTCGATGCCGTATTCCTCCGCGCCGAGGCGAAAGGTCAGGTATTCGCGGTGGCGGGCCGCGGCGGCAACCGCGTCGGTTTCGAGTCCGGTCGATGCGCTCATGTCGATGCTCCTGCTGCAAGTCGGTGTTCAGTGCCGCGCGCGCCGAGCCAGGCTCGCGACGTCGATGATCAGTGCGACGCGGCCGTCCGCGAGGATCGTCGCGCCGGACACGCCCGGCACGCGGCGGTAGTTGGCTTCGAGGTTCTTGACGACGACCTGGTGCTGACCGAGCAGCTCGTCGACCAGCAGCGCGACACGCTGGCCGTCGGCCTCGACGATCATCATGATCTCGGCGGCGCGTCCCGGTGCGACGCGCGGCACGGCGAAGATCTCGTCGAGCGCGATCACCGGCAGGAACTGCTCGCGCACCTTGACCACGCGACCGCTGCCGCCGACCGACTGGATCGTGGCGCGCTGGATCTGGAATGACTCGACGACCGCTGCGAGCGGCAAAACGTACGTCTCCTCGCCGACGCCGATCGACATGCCGTCCATGATCGCCAGCGTCAGCGGCAGCCGCACCGAAACGCGCGTGCCGTAGCCCTCGGCCGAATCGATTTCGACCGTACCGCCGAGGGCGGCGATGTTCTTGCGAACCACGTCCATGCCGACGCCGCGGCCCGATACGTCGCTCACCTGATCGGCCGTCGAGAAGCCCGGCGCCCAGATCAGCGCCCAGACTTCCTGGTCGGTCATGTCGTCGCGCACGGGGATGCCGCGCTCGCGCGCCTTGGCCAGGATGCGATCGCGCTTCAGCCCGGCGCCGTCGTCGCGTACCTCGATCAGGACCGAGCCGCCCTGGTGCGCCGCCGACAGCGTGATGCGACCGGTCGCGGGCTTGCCCGCAGCGACGCGTGCTGCCGGCGTTTCGATGCCGTGGTCGGCGCTGTTGCGGACCAGATGCGTCAGCGGGTCGATGATCTTCTCGATCAGACCCTTGTCGAGCTCGGTCGCCTCGCCGACCGTCTTCAACTCGATGTCCTTGCCGAGCCGGGCAGCGAGATCGCGCAGCATGCGCGGGAAGCGGTTGAAGACAAACGCCATCGGGATCATGCGGATCGACATCACCGCGTCCTGCAGATGGCGCGTATTGCGCTCGAGGTCGGCCAAACCCGACAGCAGCGCCTGGTGCCGCACCGGGTCGAGCTGCCCGGCCTGCTGCGTCAGCATCGACTGCGTGATCACGAGTTCCCCGACCAGGTTGATCAACTGGTCGACCTTCTCGAGTGAAACGCGCAGCGTCGACGTTTCGAGCGCGGCACCGTTCGCGGGTTTCCCGGCGCTGGCCTTCGCGTCGGCCTTTTTCGGCTCCGCAGGCGCCGCCTCGGCCGCCCGCGCCGCCGGCAGCGATTTCAGGTCGACGAAAAAGCCGTAGCCGGGATCGCCGTCGCTTGTCGCGGCGGGCGGCGCGCCCGCGCGGCTATCCGCCGCGTCGGTCCGCGCCGTTTCCGCGAAGTCGTGGATACGGATCTGGTCCCTGCCGACATGGAACGAGAACAGCTCGATCAGCTCGTGGTCCGGCGATGCTGTGTCAACGCGGAACTCGCGACAGCCGTCGGCAGACGGCGTGCCGCCGTCGAGCGCGGCGATCGTTCCCAGCGTTGGAATGTCGCGGAACAGCTCGACCAGGCCGTCGGCGGTCGTTGCGTCGGCGAGCGGACCGATGCGCACGCGCAGCCGACGCGGCCCGCCGGCGGGCGCGAGCGTTTCTCCGGCCGCGAGCTTCTTGATGCGTGCGACGAGATCGGTCGTGTCAGGGCGGTGCTGCGCCGAGCCCTGGTGACGCGCGAGCTGCGCGCGCAGCGCGTCGCTGGCTTCGAGCAGCACGTCGACCATGTCGCGCCGCAGTCTCAGCTCGGACTTGCGCAGTCGATCCAGCAGGGTCTCCAGCTCGTGCGTCAGCTCCGTGACGTCGGCAAAACCGAAGGTCGCCGCGCCGCCCTTGATCGAGTGCGCCACCCGGAAGATCGCGTTCAGCTCCTCGTCGCTGGCGGCGTCGACGTCGATCGCCAGCAGCAGCGACTCCATGTTCGCCAGGTTCTCGCCGGCTTCCTCGAAGAACACGCCATGGAACTGCGCGAGGTCGAAGCCCGCGCCCTGCAGACCCGGGGGGCTTACCTCACCCATGCTTCGCTCTCGTTCGTTCTGCTCGCCATGCGCGGATCGCGCCGGCGCAGCGCCGCGCGTGCGCGCACCGCACCACGCTGCCGTCGGACCCGAGCCGCGTTCTCATTGCGGTCCACAATCGCGTCAGCCGATCACCTTGCCGATGACTTCGAGCAGCTTGCCCGGATCGAACGGCTTGACGAGCCAACCCGTGGCGCCGGCCGCGCGGCCCTTCGCCTTCATCGCGTCGCTCGACTCGGTCGTCAGGATCAGGATCGGCGTGCGGCCATACGCAGGCAGCGCACGCAGGTTCTTCACCAGCGTGATGCCGTCCATGCCCGGCATGTTCTGGTCGGTCAGCACCAGGTCGACGTTCGTTGCCTTGGCCTTCTCGTAGGCCTCCTGGCCGTCGGCCGCCTCGATGACCCTGTAGCCAGCCCCTTTCAACGTGAAAGCGACCATCTGGCGCATCGACGCCGAATCGTCCACGGCAAGAATCGACTGCATCGCTGAAGCTCCCAGTTCAATCCGGCTCGATGCCGCTAGAACAGATCGATCGATCCCGCGCCCATGCCGGCCTGTCGCACCGGTTGCATGCGCGTCGTCGCCAGCAGCGGATCATCGTCCGCCTGCGACAGTGTCCTCACACAGGCCTGCAGAACGGCGAGCCGGTTCTGCGCGTGCTGCGCGAGCTGTGTGGCCATGTCCTGAAACTGCAGTGCGGTGACCGCGCTTGCGACCGCCTGCTCTACGCGGCGCCGTTCCGATTCATCGGCTGCCGTTTTCGGCAAGGCCGCACCGATCACGCCGAAACTGCCCGCGAGCTGATCGCCGGCCTGCGCGATCAATGCCTTCAACCGCTCCAGGTCCGCGGCGATCGCAGCGCACTCGCGCGCGGCGGCATGCTCGGCCGCAGCCGTGCCTAGCCCTGCGTCCTTGATGAAATGCGTGCTCATCCG
The DNA here is from genome assembly GCA_037442465.1 of Burkholderiales bacterium. Taxonomy (GTDB): domain Bacteria; phylum Pseudomonadota; class Gammaproteobacteria; order Burkholderiales; family Burkholderiaceae_F; genus DSNY01. Next base: position 2,670 of record JBBIQI010000205.1, on the reverse strand, counting down.
ACACGTCCGTCGATAGGCCGTCTTGCCCCGCGCGAGCCGCGACGGCGCGGCCAAAGTGTCGGGTGCCGGGCCACTCGACGAATGCGCGATAAGAGCCTCGAATCGCTCGCTTTCCAGGCAAGGGCCGCGCTCAAGTCCGCGCCACCGGCTTGGCAAACACCCGCCAGGCAGCATCCTGCGGCGCGGTCAGCCGTTCGGAGCCCCCCGATTTGAGCCACAATCCGCACGGCGAGCCCTGCGCGGAACGCAGGGCTGATTGGAGCAGAGGCACATGCCGGCGCAGCCGGCGGGAAGCGAGCCGAAGGGCAGCGGCCGGCGCCACAATCGGACCTTGCGCGCCAGTGGGTGGCGCCCGCCGCTGCGGTCGGACTGAAGCGAAGCCAGACGAATGAACGCCGTCGAGATCACGCCGATCCAGCTGCTCGTCGTCGAGGATTCAGAGCTCGACTACGAGCTGCTGCTTGCGATTCTGTTGCGCGATGGGCTGCGCGTGCGTGCCACGCGGGTCGAAGACGAGGCGGGCATGCGCGAGGTGTTTGCGCGCGGGCGCGTCGATGCGGTCGTCACCGATCACAATCTGCCGCGCTTCGATTCGTTCGCCGCGCTGAAGGTGGCCAAGTCGGTCGACGAGAACCTGCCGGTGATCGTCGTGTCTGGCGAGATGTCCGAAGAGCTTGCCGTCGCCGCGCTGCACGCGGGCGCCGACGACTTCATCCTGAAGTCGCGCATGTTCCGGCTGGCGCCGGCGCTTAACCGCAGCCTGCAGGCGGCCGAGGCGCGCCGCGACCGCCGTCTGCAGGCCGCGCAGCTCGCCGAAAGCGCGGCCAAGCTGCGCGAACTGACCCAGCACCTCGAGCGCGTCAAGGAAGAGGAGCGGCGCGCGATCGCGCGCGAGATCCACGACGACATCGGCACGACGCTGACGGCGCTGAAGTTCGAGCTCGCGCGGCTGGCGCGCGATCTGGACAGCCGCTCGTCGGCCGCGCCGCGCATCAACGCGATGAACGAGCTGCTCGCCCACGCGGTGGCCGCCAGCCACCGCATCCAGCACAACCTGCGCCCGCCGGTGCTCGACGCCGGACTGGTCGCCGCGCTTGACTGGCTGGTCAAGGGTTTCGTCGAGCGCACCGGCGTGCCGACGAGCTTCGAGTCCAATCGCGAAGAACTCGACCTCGATCCGATGCGCGCCGCGGCGCTGTACCGGGTGGCGCAGGAGTCGCTTGCCAACGTCGCCAAGCACGCGCAGGCCAGGCGCGTGTCGGTGCAACTGTTCGCGGCCGCCGACGAAGTGACGCTGGAGATCGCCGACGACGGCGTCGGTTTCGACGCGAGCGGGCTGGGCAACTCGCCGGGCTTCGGCGTGCGCAGCCTGATCGAGCGCGCGCGCGGCTTCGGCGGCTGGGCCGAGGTCAACTCCACGCCCGGGCGCGGAACGACGGTGATGTTTTCGATCCCGCCCGGCGAGCCGACGGCCGGCGCAGCGGCCACTCCCGTGAAGGCGTGGACCGATGCGGAATGAGAGCAAGATTTGTTGAGGATTACGCAACCTCGTGACACCACCGCCTCGCGAGTTCGCTTCGCGCTGGGTGTCGCCGGTTCCGTCATCCCGAGCGCAGCGAGGGATCTCGGCATTGCGAGCAGCGGAGATGCCTCGCCCTTGGCTCGGAATGACGAGGGCCGAGGCATGCGCACGCCAAGCGGTTGGCACGTGTCCCGAGGATAAGTAATGGTCAATAGGATTTGGGATTCGGGATTCGGCGAATCGCAGATGAGCAGTGCGATGTGTCACGAGGTACGCTGAATCCCGAGTCCGGCTTCTCGGGATCTCGGAGGGTGAGGGCAATGACGGTCAAGACCATCGTCGTCGACGATCATGCGATCGTCCGGCGCGGCATCGTGCAGATCCTGTCGGAGCATCCCGACGTCAGGGTCGTCGCCGAAGCGGGCAACTATGGCGAACTGCGCAACCAGCTTCGCGCGCACCCCGACACCGACCTGCTGGTGATGGACGTCGGGCTGCCGGGCAAGAACGGCATCGACATCCTGAAGTCGCTGCGCGAGGAAAACGCCCGGCTGAAGGTCCTGATGGTCAGCATGTACCCGGAGGACCAGTACGCGGTACGCGCCTTCCGCGCGGGCGCGGCGGGCTATCTGAACAAGGCGAGCGCGCCGGAAAAGCTGATCGAGGCGGTCAACCAGGTGATCGCCGGCCGCAAGTACGTCACGCCCGAGATCGCACAGGCGCTGATCGAGAACCTCAATGCGCCCGAAGAAGGCGCGGCGCACGACAAGCTCTCCGACCGCGAGTTCCAGACGCTGAAGCTGATCGCCTCCGGCAAACGTCTGTCCGACATCGCCGAAGAGCTCGCGCTAAGCCCCAAGACCGTCAGCGTCTACCGCGCGCGCATCCTCGAGAAGATGGGGATGAGCAACAACGCGGAACTCACGCACTACGCGATCAAGCACGGATTGGTCGAGTAGCACGCCGCCGCGTCGATCGCGCCGGCGCAGCGACGCGCGGTCGCCCTGACTGATCCCGAACCCTGCAATCCGCCCATGCCGTTTCGCGCAAGTGCGTTGTGCAACCGGCGTTTGCGGCCTGAACTGCGCTCACTCAGCGGTTGAAGCCGCGATCGGCCGGGTTGCCTCGCGCTGACGCCAGGCGCACGC
>JBBIQI010000204.1:0-5806 GCA_037442465.1 Burkholderiales bacterium | reverse complement strand
CTCAGTGGTCAGGGCGCCGCGCACCGCGCGGGCGTTTTCGCGCGCCGCCCGCAGGCAGCTGTGGATCGACGATGGGTTGTCCGGATCGCGCACCATGAAGTCGAGCACGTCCGCCGGCGTCAGATACGGATACCGCGCGTCGAACGCCCCCTGCAGTTCCGAGATGCCGAGCATTGCACGCCACCCGGCCTCGGCCGCCTCGGCCGACTGCGGCAGCATCGACGTCGAGACGTTGACGTCGAGCATCCGGGCGGTGTTTTCCGCGCGCTCGATGTAGCGGGCCATCCAGAACAGGTGGTCGGCCGTGCGGCTGAGCATCTCAACGCTCCAGCACCCACGTGTCCTTCGTCCCGCCGCCCTGCGACGAGTTGACCACGAGCGAGCCTTCGCGCAGGGCCACGCGGCACAAGCCGCCCGGCACCAACGTCACGTCGCCGCCGGACAGCACGAACGGGCGCAGATCGACGTGCCGCGGCGCGATTCCCGCCTCGACGTAAGTCGGGCAGGTCGACAGCGCCAGCGTGGGCTGCGCGATGTAGTTGTCCGGATTCGCCTCGATGCGCGCGGCGAATTCCTGCAGCTCGCGCGCCGTCGCGGCCGGGCCGATCAGCATGCCGTGGCCGCCGGCGCCGTGCACTTCCTTGACGACCAGCTCGGGCAGATGCGCAAGCGTGTAGGCGAGCCCTGCGCGCTCGCGGCACAGATGCGTCGGCACGTTTTCCAGCAGTGGGCGTTCGCCGAGGTAGAACTCGATCATCGCGGGCACGTACGGATAGACCGACTTGTCGTCCGCCACACCGGTGCCGATCGCGTTGGCCAGCGTCACGCGGCCCGCGCGATACACGGAAAGCAACCCCGGTACGCCCAGCGAGGAATCGGCACGGAACGCCAGCGGATCGAGGAAATCGTCGTCGAGGCGGCGGTAGATCACGTCGACGCGCTGCGGCCCGCGCGTGGTCCGCATGTAGACCGCGCCGTCCTGCACGAACAGGTCCTGTCCTTCGACCAGCTCGATGCCCATTTGCTGTGCGAGGAACGCGTGCTCGAAGTACGCCGCGTTGAACACGCCCGGCGTCAGCAGCACGACCGTCGGGTCGTCCACACCCGCCGGCGCGACCGAACGCAGGGTCTCCAGCAGCAGGTCGGGATAGTGCGCGACCGGCGCCACGCCGACGCGTCCGAACAGCTCCGGAAACAGACGCATCATCATCTGCCGGTTCTCGAGCATGTACGACACGCCGCTGGGAACCCGCAGGTTGTCCTCGAGCACGTACAACTGGCCGTCGCCGGCGCGCACGAGGTCGATGCCGGCGATGTGCGCGTACACGCCGCCTGGCACGTCGACACCGTGCATCTCGGGCCGGTATTGGGCGTTCTTGAACACCTGCTCGGCGGGGACCTTGCCGGCACGCACGATGTTCTGATCGTGATAGATGTCGTGCAAAAAGAGGTTCAGCGCCCGCACGCGTTGGCGCAGTCCCGCCTGGATCGTGCGCCACTCGTCCGCGGGAACAATGCGGGGAATCACGTCGAAAGGAATGAGCCGCTCGGTGCCGTCGTCGTGGTCGCCGTAGACGGCGAAGGTGATACCGACGCGGCGAAACACGAGGTCAGCTTCGGCGCGCTTGTTGCGCATCGTCTCGGGGCTTTGCTGCGCAAGCCACGCAGCGAACTCGCGATAGTGCGGCCGGACGCTACCGTCGGCGGCGAACATCTCGTCGTACGCCGTCATTGCCGATCATCCCGCTTTTCGTGCGCGCCTCGCAAACTTCTGAAGCCAGTGTAGCAATCGGCGGGCCCGATTCAGTACGGCTGCAGCGCCTCGTCGAGGTGCGGCGCGCCCTCCGTCGGTTCGTCGACTTCGCTCGGCGCGAGCTCGTGCACCAGCGCAGGGCGGTTGTGCCAGTAGCGCGCGTGTGCGTGCCGCCACGCTTGGACTTCGATCGTGCCGTCGCGCCGCCAGCGCCACTGGACCGCGCCGGCGTGATCCGTACGCGCGATCTGCGCGCCCGCGCGGCGGTAGCGCTCGACGACGCCGGCGTCCGGATGGCCAAAGCGGTTGCGATAGCCCGCCTGCACGATGACCCAACGCGGCCGCACGGCCTGAACGAAGACGTCGCTCGACGAATGCCGGCTGCCGTGATGCGGCGCGCTCGCCAGCGGCGCGGCCAGCGCGCCCCCGCGCGCAACGAGCAACGCCTCCTCACGCGCGGGAATGTCGCCGGTCAGCAGCACGCGCGCGTCGCCCGAGCCGGCGGCGAGCACGCAGCTCAATGCGTTGGTCGACATGCCGGGCCGCCCGTAGTCTGAGTCGAGCGGGTGCAGCACGCGCACGTTTAGCGTGCCCAGCGCGAAGCGTTGCCCCGCCGTACAGCGTTCGATGCGCGCCGCACCCGCCGGCGCAAAGTCTGCCGCGTCGATCGAGGTCAGCACGCGGTCGACCGGCAGGGCCCGCAGGATCGATGCGGCGCCGCCCGAGTGATCGCTGTCCAGGTGCGACACCACCAGCATGTCGATCCGTCCGATCCCGCGCCAGCGCAGATAGGGCAGGATCACGCGCTCGCCGGCGTCGGCCGACAGCGCGTAGCGCGGCCCGCTGTCGTACAGCAGCGCGGCATCGCGCGTTTCGACGAGCACGGCCATGCCCTGCCCCACGTCGAGCGCTGTCACCCAAAGCTCGCCGTGCCCGGGACGCGGCGCCGGCCAGACGATGAGCGGCAGCAGCCAGGTCGCGCCCAGCCAGCGCAGCGGCCAGCCCGGCGGCGCGAGCAACCAGAACACTCCAGCGACCGCGAGCGGCAGCGTCCACGGCGGCGGTGCCGCGATGGGTACGCTCGCCCACGGCAGTGCAACCAACGCTTGCAAGGCCGCCGCCAGCAGCGCGAACAGCCAATGAGCGAGCGCGAACAGCGGTACGGCGAACGACGCGAGCGGCTCGGGCAGCGTCACGCAGGCGGCACCGAGCAGCGCCAGCGGTGTGACCGCCAGACTGACGAGCGGGATCGCCAGCGCGTTGGCCAGCGGCGACACCACCGACACCTGCTGGAACAACACGATCGTCAGCGGCACCAGCGCGACGGTGACCGCCAGTTGCACGCGCACCGCGTCGGCGCCGCGCGCACGCCAGGACTGCGCGGCTTGCAACGCCGAACGGCCGTGCATCACCAGGAAGATCGCCGCCACCGCACCGAACGACAGCCAGAACCCCGGCGCGATCACCGCCCAGGGATCGAGCAGACACACGACCGCCGCGGCAAGCGCGAGCGTCGTGGCGGGCCCGAGGCCGCGCCGCACGGCAAGCGCCGTCGCCACGGTGGAGAGCATGAAGAAGGTCCGCTGCGCCGGCACGCCCCAGCCGGCCAACAGACAGTACGCCAGCGCAGCGGCCACCGCCGCGAACGCGGCGGCCGTCTGCGCAGAGCCGCGGGCGAGCAACCGCTGCGAGCGCCGCCACAGCGCGCCGACGGCGAGCGCGGCCAGCCCCGCGATCATCGTGATGTGCAGGCCGGAGATGCTGACCAAATGCGAGATGCCCGTGCGGTTGAACAGCGCCCAGTCTTCGTCGGCGATCGCACGCTGATCGCCGAGCACGAGCGCGATCAGCACGCCGCCGTAGCGCTCGGCCGCCAGCCGCCGTTGCATCGCTTCGCGCAAGCGCTGACGCGCGCGGTCGACGACCGCGGCGGACTGCCATACCAGCCCGTCGAGCCGCACGGGCGCTTCGCCCACGCGGCCGTCGCGCACGTATCCGCTCGCGCGCAAGTTGCGCTCGAGCAGCCAGCCCTCGAGATCGAAACCGCCTGGATTCAGCGTGCCGTGCGGGCGCCGCAGCCGCACGGTGAATGACCAACGTTCGGCTGCGCTGACGCGAACGTCCGTGCCGTACCACGCGAGCGCAATGCGTGCCGGCACCCGAATGCCCGGGGTCTCCACGCGCTCGACTGCGAACTCGAAGCGCGTTCCGCGCGCGAGCTGCGCGGGCAGGCTCGCGATCACGCCGGTCACGCGCAAGTCGCGCCCTTCGTCGGCGAACGCCAGTTCGTCGGCGACGCGTGCGTGGGCGACCGCAGCGGCGTAAGCGAACCCGGCCAGCGCCGCGCCGGCGACAACGAGCGCTGCGACCGCGGGTGCGCCGCGCGTGTGCGGTCCGCGCACGCCGACAACGACCGCAGCCGCCCAGCAACTCGCCGCCGCGCATGCCACGAGCGCCAACATGAACGCGGCCGGAAGCTCGGCCTGCCGCTGCAGCACGAACACGCCCGCGACGAAAGCGGCCAGCGCGGCAGCGCGCACTTTCAGCGGGTTTCCGGATCAGGCGCCGGCGCGACGGCCGCCAGCCAGCGCGCCAGACGCGGCAACGCGGTGCAGACGTTGCGCCGGTTGCTCTCGGCGATCGCTTCGACCGCAACCCCGCGCAACTGCGCCATCGTTACGGCGATGCGCGCGAGCTCGGCCGGTTCGTTGCGCAGCGACCCGCCCGCCTGCCGCAGCCACTGCGGGGGAATGTCGGGCGCGTCGGTTTCGATCAGCCAGGCGTCGTCGGCGAGTGTCGCCGCGAGCCGGCGGATGCGCAGCGACCCGTCGTAGGTCATCGCGCCGCCGAAGCCGAGCCGCAGTCCGCTTTTCAGGAAACGCCGGGCCTGATCGTCCGAGCCGTTGAACGCGTGCGCGATGCCGCCCGCGACCGGATGCAGCCGCAGATACTTCAACAGTGCGTCCTGCGAGCGGCGTACGTGCAGGATCACGGGCAAACCGAAGTCGCGCGCGATTTTTAACTGCTCGCGGTAGAACCACTCCTGTCGCGCGACATCGAGCCCGGGTACGAAGAAGTCCAGACCGATCTCGCCGATGGCCACGAAGCGCGGGTCGTCCATCGCCGCGGCGGTCGCGGCGCGCAGCACGCCGATGTCGTCCTCGCGCGAGCGGTCGACCCATAGCGGATGGATCCCCAATGCGTATGCGCAGCCGTACCGTCGGGCGACCGCGGCGGTCTGCGCAAAGTGCTGCACATGCGCCGCCGGCACCACCATCGGTCCCACGCCGGCCGCTCGTGCACGCGCGACGACGGCGTCGCGGTCCGCATCGAACTCGTCGGCGTCGAGGTGGCAGTGGGTATCGATCAGCATCGAAGGAGGACGAAAGTCGTGGTCGTACGGTCAGGCTCGCGCGCGCGTCGCTGCGGTTACCATGCGCCCCCGGCGCCGGGAAGACCACGGCCGCCGATCCCGCATGCTCGATCCTAAATCCTGTCTTTTCAGATGCCACGGAAGTTTCTCAAGCGCTTGATGCCCAGCGTGGACAAGGTGCGCGAGATCAAGGCGCTGGGCATGTTCGGCGAGGCCGTGTTCCATCCGGCGCTGTGGCACCTGAACCGGCGCTCCGCGGCCGGCGGGGTCGCGGCGGGACTGTTCTGTGGGCTGATCCCGGGCCCTTTCCAGATGCTCGGCGCCGGCATCGCGGCGCTGCTGTTCCGGGTCAATCTGCCGGTGGCGCTGTTGACGACGCTGTATACGAATCCGATCACGATCGTTCCGCTGTATCTGGTCGCGTACAAGCTCGGGGCGACGGTGCTGGGCGCGACGGGAGGACGGACGCCTGCGCCGCCGCCGCCGTGGATCTGGTCGAACATCGGCGCGACGATCGAGGCGTACGCCCAGTGGGCGGTTGGGCTCGGAGCACCGCTCGCACTCGGCGTGTTCCTGCTCGCGACGCTGCTGGCCGCAAGCGGGTACGTGGTCGTTCGCCTGCTGTGGAGCCTGTATCTGCGACAGGCGTGGGCCGCGCGCTGCCGGCGTCGACGGATGCG
>JBBIQI010000203.1:0-5858 GCA_037442465.1 Burkholderiales bacterium | reverse complement strand
GGCTGGTGGCGCTGTGGGGGTCTGATCGGCGCGATCGCGGCGACGGCTTCGTCGTGTGCGCGGCGTACGCCGCCGCCGACGCGCTGGCGTGCGTCTGGCTGCCCGTCGCAGCCGACGCGCCCGAGTACCCCGATCTGTCGCGCTACTTTCCTGCCGCCGCGCGCATGCAGCGCGCCACGTTCGATCTGCTGGGGCTGCGCGCGCTCGGCGCCGACGACGAGCGCCCGTGGCTGCGCCACGGCGCCTGGCCGGCGGACTTCTTCCCCTTGCGGCGCGACAGCGACGCCGCCGCGACGTTCGCGGTCGAACAGGAACGCTATCCGTTCGTCGCGGTCGCGGGTGACGGCGTGCATGAAATTCCGGTCGGGCCGATTCACGCCGGCATCATCGAGCCGGGGCATTTCCGCTTCTCGATCGTCGGCGAAAAGGTGCTGCGGCTGGAGGAGCGCCTCGGCTACGTGCACAAGGGCATCGAGAAGCGCTTCGAAGGCATGCCGATCGGCGACGGCTTTCGCCTCGCCGGACGCGTGTCCGGCGACTCGACGGTGGCGTACGCATGGGCCTACGCGATGGCCGCCGAAGCCGCCGCCGGCTGCGCAGTCCCGGCGCGCGCCGCCTGGTTGCGCGCGCTGCTGCTGGAACGCGAGCGCGTGGCCAACCACCTCGGCGATCTGGGCGCGCTCGGCAACGACGCGGCGCTCGCCTTCGGGCTGGCGCAGTTTTCGCGCCTGCGCGAGCAGTGGCTGCGCGTCAACGCCCGCGTGTTCGGCCACCGGCTGCTGATGGACCGCATCGTGCCGGGCGGCGTGGCGGTCGATCCCGATCGCGACGCGCTCGAAGAACTGCGCCGGCAGTGCGACGAAGTCGAGCGCGAGGTGCGCATGCTGCGCACGATCTACGACGAGCACGCGGGGTTGCAGGACCGCTTTCAAAGCACCGGCACGGTGACGCCGGAGCTGGCGCAGCGGCTCGGTCTGTGCGGGCTGGCGGCGCGCGCCAGCGGCCAGCCGCACGACCTGCGCGCCGCGCTGCCGTGCCGGCCGTACGACGAACTGCAGGTCAACGTCGCTTACGCGAGTACCGGCGACGTCGCCGCGCGCGTGGCGGTGCGCTTCGACGAAGTCTTCGAGTCGCTGCGCGTCATCCGCGCGCTCGTCGAGCGCCTGCCGGGCGGCGACGTACGCGCACCGTTGCCGCCGCCGGCGCACGACGCGTTCGGCCTCGGCTGGGTCGAAGGCTGGCGCGGCGACGTGCTGGTCGCGCTGGAAGCCGACGGCGCGACGATCCGCCGCTGCCACTGCCACGACCCGTCGTGGCAGAACTGGCCGCTGCTGGAGCACGCGGTGATCGGCAACATCGTTCCGGACTTTCCGCTGATCAACAAGTCGTTCAACCTCAGCTATTCGGGTCACGATCTCTGATGCTGCTGCTGACCAGGCAAATCCTGCAGACCGGCATCTGCACCGAGCCGGCGCCGACGCCCAACGACGACTGGCGCGCCGACGGCGAGCGCATCCAGGCCGAGATCCTGCGGCTGCTGGGGCGGGCGCTGGCGATCCGGCAGGTCGACGCCGGCTCGTGCAACGGCTGCGAGCTGGAGATCCACGCGCTGAACAACCCCTACTACAACCTCGAAGGGCGCGGCATCAAGTTCGTCGCCAGCCCGCGCCATGCGGACATGCTGCTGGTCACCGGGCCGGTGGCGCGCAACATGCAGATCGCCGTGCAGCGCGCGTACGACGCCACGCCGGCGCCGAAACTGGTCATCGCCGTCGGCGACTGCGGCTGCAGCGGCGGCATCTTCGGCGAGAGTTACGCCAGCTGCGGGCGCGTGGCGAACGTCATCCCGGTGGATGTCGCGGTGCCGGGCTGCCCGCCGCCGCCGCTCGACATCCTGCGCGGCATCCTGACGGCGGTCACGCAGCGCGCGCGCTGAGGCGCGCAGCGCCGCCGGTACAATCGCGCGTCCCACGTCACGGGCGCCCGCCCCGCAGCGGTGGGCTCACAGCGATTCACCATGGCGCAGTACGAATCCGACATCACCAAGTTCATCCGCGAGCTGAAGGCCAAGCACCCCGACCTCGAGCGCAAGCAGCGCGAAGGGCGCGCGATCTGGTGGGACAAGCAGCTCGACTTCGACGAACTGCGCCGCTGGCGGGTGTCGCGCGTACCGCAGGCGCCGTACGTATACCAGCCGAAGGTCAAGCAGTGAGCGGCGTCATGCCTACGGCAGCGCCGGTCGAACTCGCCGCTCCGGCCGCGCTGGCGGCGGACGATTCGACGCCGGACGTCGTCGACGGCGTGGCGCTGGCGCGGCTGTACGGCGAGCCGCTGTTCAAGCTTCCCGAGGACCTGTACATCCCGCCCGACGCGCTCGAAGTGTTTCTCGAAGCGTTCGAAGGCCCGCTCGACCTGCTGCTGTATCTGATCCGCAAACAGAACTTCAACGTGCTCGACATCCCGATGGCTCGGCTCACCGAGCAGTACCTCGCGTACGTCGAGCAGATCCGCACCCGCAACCTGGAACTCGCCGCCGAATACCTGTTGATGGCGGCGATGCTGATCGAGATCAAGAGCCGGATGCTGCTGCCGGTAAAGAAGGCCGAAACCGGCGAAGAAGTCGAGGATCCGCGCGCCGAGCTGGTGCGCCGTCTCGTCGAGTACGAACGCATCAAGCTTGCCGCGGCACGGCTCGACGAGCTGCCGCGCGTGGGACGCGACTTCGCGCGCGCGGTCGTCGCCATCGAGCAGTCGATCGTCAAGCGCTTCCCGGACGTCAACGTGATCGACCTGCAGCAGGCCTGGGCCGAAGTGCTCAAGCGCGCCAGGCTGCATGCGCACCACCACATCACGCGCGAGGAACTGTCGGTGCGCGAGCACATGAGTATCGTGCTGCGCAGGCTGCAAGGGCGGCAGTTCGTCGAGTTCGGCGAACTGTTCGACGCGCGGCTGCTCGCGAAGGGACCGCCGATCGTGATCGTGCACTTCCTGGCGCTGCTGGAACTCGCCCGCGAGAACCTGATCGAGCTGACGCAGGCGGCGCCCTACGCACCGATCTACGTACGACTCGCGTACACGCCGAGCTGACGCCCGGCGCGGCGGGCGACGCCATGCTCAGCACCGAGACCGAGATCCTGCTCGGCGTGCTGTTCTTCGGCGCCGCGCTGTTGTATTCGTCGGTCGGCCACGGCGGCGCATCCGGGTACCTGGCCGCGATGGCGCTGGTCGGTGTGCCGCCGGCGCTGCTGCGGCCGACCGCGCTGGTGATGAACGTCGCGGTCTCCTCGATCTCGCTGTACAAGTTCGCGCGCGCGGGCGGCTTCCCCTGGCGGCTGTTCCTGCCGTTCGCGGCCACATCGATGCCGATGGCCTTCGTCGGCGGCCGCATCCATCTGCCGGTCGCGTGGTTCGGCGCGCTGGTCGGCGCGGTGCTGCTGTATTCGGCGTGGCGGCTGTTTTCCGAAACGCTGCACACCGACCGGCCCGAGCGCCCCGTGACCGGACCGCCGCGGATTCCGGTTGCGTTGGCCATCGGCGCAGGCATCGGCCTGCTGTCCGGACTGACCGGTGTGGGCGGCGGCATCTTTCTGAGCCCGCTGATCGTGCTGATGGGCTGGGGAACCGTGCGCGACAGCGCCGCGCCGACGGCGGCGTTCATCCTGGTCAACTCCGTTGCCGGACTCGTCGGCCTGCTGACGCGCCATCCGGTGCTGCCGGACGCGCTGCCGTACTGGGTCGCCGCAGTGATCGTCGGCGGCATGATCGGCGCCACGCTCGGTGCGAAGCGGCTCGGCAACCGCGCGCTTCGGCGTGCGCTTTCGGCGGTGCTCGTGATCGCCGGCGGCAAGATGATCGTCTGACGATCGCCTGACGCGCCATGCTTCGCTTCCTCGCGCTGACCCTGGCCGCCCTGCTCTGCGTGCCGGCGGCACGCGCCGACGACGATCCTTACCTGTGGCTGGAAGACATCGACGGTGCGCGCGCGCTCGACTGGGTGCGCGCGCGCAATGCCGAGGCCGAGCGCGAATTCGCCGCCGATGCGCGCTTCGAGCCGCTGCGGCGCGCGCTGCTGCGCGTGCTCGATTCCGACGAGCGCATCCCGTTCGTCGCGCGCATGGGCGCGCACTACTACAACTTCTGGCGCGACGCGCGCAATCCGCGCGGCGTCTGGCGCCGGACCACGCTGGCCGAGTACCGCAAGGCCGCACCTGCGTGGGAAACGGTGCTCGACCTCGACGCACTGGCGCAGGCCGAAGGCGAAAACTGGGTGTGGAAACCGCCCGCGTGCCTGCGGCCGGCGCGCGCCGGCGAGCCGTATCGCCGCTGCCTGCTGCAGCTTTCGCGCGGCGGCGCCGACGCGGTCGTCGTGCGCGAGTTCGACCTGCAGGACAAGCGCTTCGTCGACGGCGGCTTCGCGCTGCCGGAGGCGAAGAGCAGCGTTTCGTGGAAGGACATCGACACGCTCTGGGTCGGCACCGATTTCGGCCCGGGATCGATGAGCGTGGCCGGCTATCCGAACGTCGCCAAGGAGTGGCAGCGCGGCACGCCGCTCGCCGACGCGCGCACGGTGTTCACCGGACAGGCCGGCGACATCGGTGTGGCGGTCGAGTCCGAATTCGCGCGCGGCCGCCGCGTCGACTGGGTGCAGCGCTGGATCACGCAGCGCGATGTCGAGCGATTCGTGCTGATCGACGGCCGCCTCGTCGCGGTCGACATCCCGCGCGATGCGCTGCCGCGGCTCTTCGGCGACCGGTTGATCGTCAGGTTGCGCGGTGCGTGGAGCGCGGGCGGGCGCGGCTACCCGGAGGGCGCGGTGCTGGCCATCGATTTCGACGCTTTCCTGCGCGGCGAGCGGAATTTCGACGTGCTGTACGCGCCCGCGCCCGGACGCGCGCTGCAGTCGATCGCGCAAACCGAGTCCGCGCTGCTGCTTACGGAACTGGATCGCGTACGTGCACGGCTGATCGAGGCGAAGCACGACAGCGAACGCTGGAACCTCCGGCGCGTCCCCGCACCGGACAACGCGCAGATCAACGTCGCCGCGACCTACTGGGCGGCCGACGAATACTTCGTCACCGTGCAGGACTTCACGACGCCGACCACGCTGTACCGCGCCGAAGTGGGGCTGGCGGACTGGTCGCACGCCGAGCGGCTGAAGGCGCTGCCGGCGTTCTGGAAAGCCGCAGGCGTGACGGTGCGCCAGCTCGAAGCGACGAGCCGCGACGGCACGCGCGTGCCCTACTTCGTCGTCGCGCGCGACGCGCCGGACGGCGCGCGGCCGGTGCTGCTGTACGGCTACGGCGGCTTCGAGATCGCGCAGCGGCCCTCTTATTCGGGCGTGTTCGGCAAGGGTTGGCTCGAGCCGGGCGGCGTGTTCGTGCTCGCCAACATCCGCGGCGGCGGCGAGTTCGGCCCGGCGTGGCACCGTGCGGCGCTGCGCGAGAACCGGCAGAAGTCCTTCGACGACTTCATCGCCGTCGCCGAGGATCTGGTCGCGCGCGGCATCGCGCAACCCGAACGGCTCGGCATCATGGGCGGCAGCCAGGGCGGGCTGCTCGTGACCGGCACGATGGTGCAGCGGCCGGAACTCTTCGGTGCCGTCGTCGCGCAGGTGCCGTTGACCGACATGCTGCGCTTCCACAAGCTGCTCGCCGGTGCCTCGTGGATCGGCGAGTACGGCAATCCGGATCAGCCGGCCGACCGCGCGTTCATCGCAAAGTATTCGCCGTACCAGAACGTGAAGAAGGGGGCGAAGTACCCGCCGCTTTTTCTCGTCACGTCGACGCGCGACGACCGCGTGCACCCTGGGCATGCGCGCAAAATGGCGGCACGCATGATCGAGTACGGGCACGACGTTA
>JBBIQI010000202.1:0-5931 GCA_037442465.1 Burkholderiales bacterium | reverse complement strand
CTGACGAAGAAGGGATTAAGACGGCTCGCTCAAGCGCAGCGAGCGCACGTTCGGGGCAGGGCGGATGCGCGGGGCGGGATCGACCGTCATGCGCGACAGCGGGCGGGCTGCCAACGGCGCTGCGGCGCGCATCGCCAAAGCGCGCTGCACGCAGCGGCGTTGCGGTACATCGGCGGTTGCGACGCCGCGCCGCGGTGCGTCGTCGGCGTGGGGTGAAGCAGCCGCCCCGGGGGCGCGATCGCCGCTGGCGAGCGTCATGCGGAGGCTGCCTTGGCGGTGCCGGCATCGGAGCGCAGCAGCGCATCGAGTGCGGCGAGCTCCTCCGGGGTGCCGACGTTGTGCCAGCATCCCGAGTAGTGTTCGCCGGTGACTCGGCCCCGCTCGGCGGCACGGTACAACCAGGGAAACAGCTTCTTCCTGACGGGCGCTTCGCCCGCGAACAGCCGCGGGGCGAACACGCCGATGTTGCCGTAGGTCAGCAGCGGCGGATGCAGGTTGATGCGTCCCTGCGCCAGCCCCATGTCGCCGGACGGATGCGTCGGCGGGTTGTCGACCAGTACCAGATGCGCATCGGCCGCGCCCAGCTCGATCGCCTGCGCGTGCGGAACCAGGCGCCGATAGTCGTAGGCGGTGACGATGTCGCCGCTGACGGCGACGAACGGCGTGACGCCGTCGGGGCTGACCAGCGGCAGCGCGCGCACGATGCCGCCGAGCGTCTCCAGCGCTTCTTCGGCGGTTTCGCCTTCGTGCGAGTAGACGATGCGCGCGCCGTAGCGCGCGCCGTCGCCGATCGCCGCTTCGATCTGCGCTGCCAGGTGCGCCGTGTTGACCACCAGCTCGCGCAAGCCCGCGCGCACCAGCGCTTCGATCTGCCACTCGATCAGGCGCCGCCCGCCGGCCGCAAGCAGCGGCTTGGGCGTCACATCCGACAGCGGACGCATGCGTTCGCCGCGGCCGGCCGCAAAGATCAGCGCTTTCAAAACGTATACCCCGCGCGCAACTCCACACCTTCCAGCTCGTCGACGAGCCGCGCCAGCGGCGTCAGTTCGCGGTAGCGCTGGGTCACCGCACGAACGTACTTGACGAAGCGCGGCGCATCGGCCAGATACTGCGGCTTGCCGTCGCGGTAGTTGATGCGCGCGAAGATGCCGAGCACCTTCAGGTGCCGCTGCAGCCCCATCCACTCGAGATCGCGATAGAACTCGGCGAAGTCCGCCGGCACCGGCAGCCGCGCGCGGCGCGCCTTCTCCCAATAGCGCACCGCCCAGTCGATCACGCGCTCCTCCTCCCAGCTCACGAAGGCGTCGCGCAGCAGCGACGCCAGGTCGTAGGTGAGCGGGCCGAAGACCGCGTCCTGGAAGTCGAGGATGCCCGGATTCGGTGTCGCGACCATCAGGTTGCGCGGCATGTAGTCGCGGTGCACGTAAACGCCGGGCTGCGCGAGGTTGCACGCGAGGATGCGCCGGAACATCGCTTCGAGCGTCTGGCGCTGCCGCTCGTCGAGCGTGCGACCGAGGTGGCGCGCGACGTACCAGTCCGGAAACAGCATCAGCTCGCGCCGCAGCAGCGCCTCGTCGTACGGCGGCAGCTCGTCCGCGCGGCTGGCCAGTTGCCAGCGGATCAGCGCGTCGGTCGCGTCGGCGAACAGCGCGTTGGCGTCGATGCTGCCCGCTGTGAGCGCATCGAGGTAGGTCGTGCTGCCGAGATCGGTCAGCAGCAGGAAACCGCCGGCCGTGTCGTGCGCGAGCACCTGCGGCGCATTCAGCCCCGCCTCCCGCAGCAGGCGCGCGACGTGCATGAACGGCCGCACGTCCTCCTTGTCGGGCGGCGCGTCCATCGCAACGAGGCTTGCGGCGCCGGCGTCGACGCGGAAGTAGCGCCGAAAACTCGCGTCGGCCGATGCCGGGCGGAGAGTCTCGAGGTGCAATCGGTGTTCGGCCGCGAGCGTGGCGAGCCAGTCGCGCAGCAGCTCGAGTCGTCGGTCGGCAACAGCGTCGGTCATTCGGAGGTCTTGCTCTCGTCGCGCGCGGCGGCGCGTTCGCGCTGCGCGCCGCAAGCGCGCCGATGCACGCAGGTCGCTCCCTATAATACGTTGCGCATGGTCGCCCGACGCCGTGCTTCTGTCCCCATGCCGACACGCCCGGCGCGCGCCGCCCGCACATGCCTCGAGCGCACCCGGCTCGCGTCCGCAGGCGCGATTTCGCGAGCAGCGCAGCCCGCCGCGTCCGCGCTGCTCGCCGTACGGCGCGGTACGGATCCTGTGCTCGCCCCACCCGCGGCCAGCGTGCGGCCAGGAGCGCGCACCCTTTTGGCGGTGTTGATGGCGTTCGCACCGGTCGCGCACGCGCAGGCGCCGGCCGACGAGCACGCGCATCCGCGTTTGAAACTGGAACGCACGCTCGGCGCCGGCCGCGCGCCAGGCGCCGCCGAGCCTGCGTTGCCGACTTACGCGCGCGCGCACCGGCTCGAAGGCGAGGTCGACGAGCGCGTGTCGTTGCAGGGTGGCGCGGAGGTGCGCCGCGCCGGCGCCGTGATGCGCGGCGACCGCATCACCTACACGGTACCGACCGACGAGCTCGAGATCGAAGGCAACGCGCGCGTCTATCGCGACGGCGTGGCTTTCTTCGGGCCGTCGCTGAGGCTGCGCGTCGACGCGCAGACCGGATCGATGCCGGAGGCGAACTTCAGCTACGCGCAGCGCGGCGGGCACGGTCGCTCCAGGCTGCTGGAGTTCCTCGGCGAAGAGCGCGTGCGCCTGCTCGATGCGAGCTACAGCACCTGCGCACCCGACAACGAGGCGTGGTGGGTGCGTGCCGACCGGCTCGACATCGACCGCCTCGACGAGCTGGCGGTTGCGCGCGGCGCGGCGATCTACTTCCAGGGGGTGCCGATCTTCGCTTCGCCGTACTTCCAGTTTCCGCTCGGCGATCGGCGCCGCAGCGGCCTGTTGACGCCGAGCTTCGGCATCAACTCGCGGCTCGGTCCCGAGGTGACGGTGCCGCTGTACTGGAACATCGCGCCGAACCGCGATGCGACGATTGCGCCGCGCGTGATGGCGCGCCGCGGCGTGCTGCTGCAGAACGAGTTCCGCTATCTGGAGCCGACCTGGCGCGGAACGGTCGAATTCGACGTGATTCCGGACGACCGCGTCTTCGGCGGTTCGCGCGAGTTTGCCGCCGTGCGCCACGAGTACGCCGCGCCGACCGGCGTCGTCGCCGGGCTGAACTACAACCGCGTCACCGACGACCGCTTCTTCGTCGACTTCGCGCGCACGATCGTCGGCGCCGCGCAGTCCGTGCTGCCGCAGGAAGGCTACGTCGGCTACAACCGCCCGTACTGGAACGGTGCGCTGCGCATCACCAAGAACCAGACGCTGCAGGATCCGCTGGCACCCGTGGTCAAGCCTTACGAGCGCGTGCCGCAGCTCGCGTTCGCCGCGCGGCGCGACGACGTGGCGGGTTTCGATGCGGCGTTCGCCGCCGACGCGACAAAGTTCGAGCATCCCGCGCTCGAAACCGGCACGCGCCTGATCCTGAATCCGAGCCTGGCGTATCCGCTGCAGGCGCCGGGCTGGTTCGTCGTGCCGCGCCTGCAGTTGCATTCGACCTTCTACTCGCTCGATTCGGCGCAGCGCGCCGACGCTTCACCCGCGCGGCATGTGCCGATCGCCTCGCTGGACACGGGGCTCGTGTTCGAGCGTGAGGCGTCGTGGTTCGGCGTGCCCTCGTTGCAGACGATCGAGCCGCGCCTGTATTACGCGTACATTCCGTACCGCGAGCAAAATGCGCTGCCGAACTTCGACAGCGCACTGGCGGACTTCAACTTCGCGCAGCTTTTCACCGAAAACGTGTTCGTCGGCGGCGACCGCATCGGTCAGGCCGACCAACTTACCGCCGCGCTGGTCGGTCGCGTGCTCGACCCGGCCACCGGTGCCGAACGGTTGCGCGCCGCGATCGGGCAGCGCTACTACCGTTCGCCGCAGAACGTCGTGCTGCCGGGCGGGGCGCCGCGCACCGGCAACGCCTCGGATGTGCTGTTCGCGTTGGGCGGGTTTCTGCACCGGCACTGGATCACAGACGTGGCCGTCCAGCACTCGACCGAATTGAACCAGGTCGTGCGCGCGACCATCGGCGTGCGCTATCAGCCGCGTCCGGCGTCGGTGCTGTCGCTGGCGTATCGCTACAAGCTCGACGAGCTGCAGCAGATCGACGTCGCCGCCCAGTGGCCGTTGTCTGCCAAGTGGTACGGCGTGGGGCGCGTCAACTATTCGCAACGCGACCGCCGCTGGGTCGAGCTGCTCGGCGGTCTCGAATACAAGGCCGATTGCTGGACCGCGCGCGTGGTCGCGCAGCGCTTCGCCACGGCGGTCAACCAGGCGACGACGACCGTGTTCGTGCAACTCGAACTCAACGGGCTGACCAGCATCGGCAGCAGCCCGGTCGAGGCGCTGCGGCGTAATATCCCCGGTTATCAGATCATCAATCCGCCCCCGCGCGAGCCGGGGCGTTTCGATTTCTACGAGTAGTCGATGAAGCGAACCCTCCCGACGCGCCGCGCGGCGCGTCTGCTCGTTGCAGCCGCGCTGTGTGCGGCAAGCGTCTGCGCCGCGGCGCAGGTGCGCGCGCCCGCGGCGACGAAGCCGCTCGACCGCATCGTCGCCGTCGTCAACGACGAGGTGATCACGCTGGTCGAGCTGCAGGCGCGCGTGGCGATCGCCGAGCAGCAGCTGCGCCGACAGAAGATCAACCCGCCGGCGCGCGACGTGCTCACTCGCCAGGTGCTCGAGCGGATGATCGTCGACCGCGCCCAGCTTCAGCTCGCCAGGGAAACCGGCGTGCGCGTCGACGATGCGACCGTCAATGCGACGATCGCGCGCATCGCCGAAAGCAACGGCGCCACCTTGCCGGCTTTTCGCGAACGTCTCGAGCGCGAGGGTGTGAGCTTCGCGCGCTTCCGCGAGGACGTGCGCGACGACATCACGATGGCGCGGCTGCGCGATCGCGAAGTCGACAGCAGGATCCAGATCGCCGAGGGCGAGATCGACAACTTCCTGGCCGCGCAGGCGGGGGTGGAAGCGGGCGCGACCGAGTACAACATCGCGCAGATCCTGCTGCGCGTGCCCGAGGCGGTGTCGGCGCAGCGTATCGAGGAAATCCGCAAACGCGCCGAGGACCTGCTCGCGCAGCTGAAGGCCGGCGCCGACTTCGCGCGGCTGGCAGCGAGTTACTCCGCCGGCCCCGAAGCGCTGTCCGGCGGCGAACTCGGCTGGCGCACGGCCGAGCGGCTGCCGACGCTGTTCCTGGATGCCGTCAAGGACCTGAAGCCCGGCGAGCTGGCGCCGATCGTGCGCAGCCCCGGCGGCTTTCACGTGCTCAAGCTCGTCGGCAAGCGCAATGCGGTCGAAGGCCGGCTCGCGACCGGGCCGGTGCAGCAGACGCGCGTGCGGCACATCCTGCTGCGCGTATCGGATCTGACGCCCGAGCCCGAGGTCCGACGCCGCCTGCAGGATCTGCGCGACCGCGTCGTTCGCGGCGGCCAGGATTTCGGCCAGCTCGCCCGACTTCACTCGGTCGACCCCAGCGCGACGCGCGGCGGCGAGCTCGGCTGGCTCTATCCGGGGGATACGGTGCCCGAATTCGAGCGCGCGATGAATCAACTGAAGCCCGGTGAAGTCAGCGAGCCGGTGCGCAGCCCGTTCGGCTGGCACCTGATCCAGGTGCTGGAGCGCCGTACCGAGGAGTCGCCGATCGAACGCAACCGGCTGGCCGCGCGCCTGGCGCTGCGCGACCGCAAGGCCGACGAGGCCTACCAGGAGTGGCTGCGCCAGCTGCGCGACCGCACCTACGTGGAGTATCGGCTGGAGGAAGGGTGAACCCAAATCCGGCAGTCCACACATGCAGTCTCGCGCAAGTGCGTTGGGCGACCGGGGTT